>DVNI01000006.1 GCA_018714505.1 Candidatus Avacidaminococcus intestinavium | reverse complement strand
ATTGTAACGATTGGTGGATTATGATTAAGTTAAATGTAGCTGAGATCAAAAAAAGACTAGTTGGGAAAAAAGATTTTCGGTTTGAGTTGAAACCTGAAGAGCTGGAATTGACCAAAAATGAATTGCCTCTGACAGGTTTAGTTTATGTTGAAGGTAATATTGCCAATGCTGGCGATGTATTATTGTTAAGTGCTAAACTAACAGGAAACGTTAAACGCATTTGTGCTCGTTGTTTAAAACAGTTTACAGCGGAGACTAAAGCTGAAATTCTCGAAAAATATTTTCCAACAGGCGCCGAAGATATCGAAGATTGTTCGTTTACTTACGAATTTGATGTAGTCGATATTACAGATGCTTTACGTGAAGGGTTATTAGTCGCTGAACCTTTACATGTTCTATGTGAAGCGGAGTGCCGGGGATTGTGCCCGGTTTGTGGGGGCGACAGAAATATAGCGCCCTGCAGTTGTGAAACCGCAACAGTTGATCCCCGATTAATCGCATTACAACAATTACTGAAAAAATAGTTATGTATTTCGCTTGAGGAGGTGTATCAGTATGGCAGTACCAAAGCGTAAAATGTCTAAGGCTCGTCGTGATTCAAGACGCGCTAACTGGAAGCTTACAGTTCCGGGTTTAGTCGAGTGTCCGCAATGTCATGAGATGAAAATGCCGCACAGAGTTTGTACAGAATGTGGTTATTATAACGGTAAGCAAATCGTTGTTATGGACGAGAATTAATAAAACCGAGGTGAGTATTCACCTCGGTTTTATTAATTTAAGTAACCTAATGAGCACTATTTAAACGATTATTTAATAGAAAAATTTGCTTTTTTTTATATAATTTTATATAATTTGGACAGATATTAGGACTAAGTACTAAAGTCAGGTGATGTTATGAATGCTTCCAGAAAGCAAATAAGACAACAGCGTTTGTTAAAAGAACTTAAAAAGAATCCATTTCTAACGGATGAACAGTTGGCTCAGACGCTGCAGGTAAGCATTCAGACGATTAGACTGGACCGTTTAGGACACGGCATACCAGAACTACGTGAGCGAACGCGTAAAATGGCTGAAACCGCTCAGAACAAGCTACAGGCAATAGCTAGTAGTGATATTGTGGGAGAACTACTGGACTTAGAATTAGGCAAGGTAGGAATTTCAATGATGAGAGTTACCCCTGAAATGGTTATGGCTAAAACGGGGATTGCTAGGGGTCATTTTATGTTCGCTCAGGCAAATACCTTGGCTTTATCTGTAATAGATGCACCAGCGGCAATTACTGGTGTAGCAAACGTAAAATATAAAGTTCCTATTTATGCTGGAGCGAATTTGATTGCTCGAGCAGAGGTTATACGTAAAGAGGACAGTAAATATTTCATTTGGGTGAAAATACGTAATAATAATCAAGAAGTTTTTAGAGCTAAATTTATTGTTGTATCTTTACCTAATGAAAGGGTAGAATAGCAAAATGAGAATAGCAGTAGATGTCATGGGTACTGATTATGGGCCAAGAGAAATAATTTTGGGTTCAATTGACGCTGTAAAAGAATATGGTTGCTCAGTAGTCCTAGTCGGAGATGAGCATCAGATAAATGAAATTTTGTTGAACTGCGGCGAGTATAATAATGAAAAAATAACAATCGTCCATGCTGGTAATGTAATTGAAATGAATGAACATCCGGCTATTAGTGTAAAAACTAAGCAAGATGCATCTATTGTCGTTGCAACTAAATTATTACATACAAAAAAATGCGATGCATTGGTTTCAGCTGGTAGTACGGGTGCAGCTGTAGCAGCCGCGTTATTTGGGTTAGGAAGAATTAAAGGTGTAGAGCGACCAGCGATTGCGACACCTATACCTAACGTGACAGGAACTACTGTTGTAGTCGATTCTGGAGCTAAGGTTGATGCAAAACCTAATCATTTGGTACAAAATGCAATCATGGGTTCAATTTATGCTGAATTAATTTTAAATATTGAAGAGCCACGGGTTGGTCTTCTTAATATTGGTGAGGAAGAAATTAAGGGTAATGAGCAAGCTTTAGCAACGTATCCATTATTAAAAAACACAGAGCAGATTCATTTTATTGGTAATGTAGAAGGACGTGACATTAATAAAGGCACAGTTGATGTTGTCGTGTGTGATGGCTTTGTTGGAAACATAGTGCTTAAAGTCGAGGAGGGTCTGGCACAAGCCTTGATGACTCTTTTACGTGGGACGATTTCTGAAGGGGGGATCTTAGCGAAGCTTGGTGCATTGTTAATCAAGAGATCCTTGAAGAGATTAAAGAAAAAAATTGATCCGGCTGAGTATGGTGGAGCTTTATTATTAGGTGTTAAAGCACCTTTTATTATTTGTCACGGAAGCTCTAAGGCAAAATCAATTAAGAATGCAATCGGAGTAGCCATTGATTTTGCAAAAAAGGATGTTGTAACTAAAATTGGTGATACTGTTGCAGTGAAAGGAAAGTGTAATAACTAATATGGAAAAAATATCAGCAGGAATTATCGGCATGGGGCATTATTTGCCAGAGAAAATCATAACTAACTTTGATTTGGAAAAAATGGTAGATACGAACAATGAATGGATTGTAGAAAGAACGGGTATTGAGGCTAGACATATTGCAGCACCGGAAGAAGCAACTTCTGATTTAGCATATGCAGCCGCTGTTAAGGCGATTGCTGATGCAGGCCTAGAGAGTGCACAAATCGAGTGCATTATTGTTGCTAGTGAATCACCTGATACTAAGTTCCCTTCTACTGCTTGTTTGTTACAGGCAAAGTTAGGAGCAAAAAAGGCCGCGGCTTTTGACTTGTCCGCAGGTTGCTCGGGTTTTGTGTATGCTTTAGGCGTAGCTAACTCTATGATTACAAGTGGTCTTTATAAATATGTCTTGGTCGTTGGTGCAGAGACACTATCTCGCATTATGAATTGGAAAGATCGCAATACCTGTGTATTATTTGGTGATGGTGCAGGAGCCGCTGTTCTTGGCCCAGTTGAAGATGGTAATGGTATTATTGCCGTAGAAATGGGTGCGGATGGTAATGGTGGTTCTTCTCTTAGTCAGCCTGCTGGTGGTTCTAGAAAACCAGCCTCTCATGAAACAGTCGATGCTGGAGAGCATTTTATTCATATGGATGGCAGCGAAGTATTTAAATTTGCAATTACGATTATGGGAAAAACCGCAAAGAGCGTATTAAAAAAAGCGGAAATGACTAGTGATGATGTGGATTTATTGGTTCCACATCAAGCTAATATTCGTATTATTAATTCAGCAGCGAAGAGATTGGGCTTGCCAATGGAAAAAGTTTTTGTCAACGTTGAGAAATATGGTAATACATCGGCAGCTTCTATCCCTATAGCCCTATGTGAAGCAAGAGAGCAGGGATTACTGAAAAAAGGTAAAAACATTTTACTAGTTGGGTTCGGCGCTGGTTTGACCTGGGCGTCCATCATTCTTAAATGGAATAAATAAAGACTAGGAGGAATTGTTAATGAGTAAAACTGCGTTTATATTTCCCGGGCAGGGATCACAAACTGTTGGTATGATGAAAGAGCTATTTGATAATTATGCTGTTGTTAGGGAGACTTTTAAAGTAGCTGACGAGGCTTTAGGTTTTTCCATTAGCAAACTATGTTTTGAAGGACCGGAAGATCAATTAAGATTGACTTTTAATACACAACCAGCTATTTTAACTGCTAGTGTAGCTGCAACTGCGGTGTTAAAGGAACATGGTATAACGGCTCAAATTGCAGCTGGACATAGCCTTGGTGAATATTCCGCGCTAGTATTAGCAGGTGCTATAGAGTTTGCTGATGCAGTGCGTGTAGTGCGCAAAAGGGGTCAGTTTATGCAAGAAGCGGTGCCTGTTGGCGAAGGCAGTATGGCAGCAATTTTGGGCATGAAAAGTAGTGAAGATATTATAGCTATTTGTAAAGAGGTTGAAGCAAAAAGTGGTAAGGCGGTACAAGCTGTCAACTTTAATTGTCCAGGACAAGTTGTTATTGCCGGTTCTACTGAAGGCGTTAACTTAGCTATTGAAGCATTAAAAGCTGGTGGAGCTAAGCGAGCAGTCTTATTGCCTGTTAGTGCGCCCTTCCATAGTAGCTTGATGCAACCAGCATCGGAGCGATTAGCAACTGAGTTTAACAATATTAGCTTTAAAAAAGCACAAATACCTGTTGTTTCTAATGTAACGGCTGAAATTACTAGTGATGCAGCTCAAATTCAAGAATTATTGATTAAGCAAGCGGCAAGTCCTGTACAATGGGAACGCAGTATTCAGTATATGATTGCAAGTGGTGTGGATTGCTTTATTGAAGTAGGACCTGGTAAAGTATTATCAGGATTTAATAAGAAAATTAATAAAGATATTACTTCTTTAAATATTGAGGATATGGTAAGCTTAGATAAAACACTTGCCTACTTTAAGGAGGTTGGTTAACAATGCAGATAGAAGGTAAAGTTGCGTTTGTAACAGGAGCTTCTCGTGGTATTGGTCGAGCTATTGCTATTGCTTTAGCAAAGGCTGGTGCGGATGTAGTTCTCAACTATGCAGGAAATACTGAGGCTGCTGAAAAAGTTGCAACAGAGATTCGTAATGTTGGACGAAAAGCGTTGCTTTTACAAGGTGATGTTGCTGATGCGACAATTGCTGGAGCAATGATTGAGTCAATAATAAATGAGTTTGGACGTTTAGATATTTTGGTTAACAATGCAGGAATTACTCGTGATGGACTTCTAATGCGTATGAAAGAAGAAGACTGGGATGCTGTTTTAAACACTAATTTAAAAGGTGTGTTTAATTGCACAAAAGCTGCAGTTAAATATATGATGAAACAAAAGTCAGGTAAAATTGTTAACATCTCATCTGTTGTTGGTCTTACAGGAAATGCAGGACAAGCAAATTATGCAGCAGCAAAAGCGGGTTGCATTGGTTTCACAAAATCTATTGCCAAAGAAGTTGCTTCGCGTGGTATTAACGTTAATGCTGTTGCACCAGGCTTAATTGCAACTGATATGACACAGGTTTTGCCAGAAAAAGTTATTGCTGAAATGACTGCAGGTATACCTTTAAAAAGAGAAGGTTTGCCACAAGATGTTGCTAATGCTGTTTTATTCTTGGTTTCTGAACATGCTGACTATATAACAGGACAGACAATTAATGTTGATGGTGGTATGGTAATGTAAGTTAGAAAATAATTAAACGTGACCTTTGGAAGGAGGTGAATTGAATGACTACTTTCGAAAAAGTAAGAGATATTACTGTTGAGCAATTAAGCGTTGATGCAGATGAAGTTAAGATGGAATCAACTTTTATTGATGATTTGGGTGCTGACTCATTGGATATTGTCGAACTAATTATGGCATTTGAAGAAGAATTTAACGTTGAAATTCCTGATGAAATTGCAGAGAAAATTCGTACCGTGAAAGATGCGGTTGATTTGTTGGACAAAGAAAAATAATCTGTTAGGCTTTTTAAGGAAATCCCTTAAAAAGGATTTCCTTAAAAATATCCTGAAATGGGGGATATTTGTTGAAATTACCAGTGCTTAAAATCGGTAACTTGGTTGCCGAAGTACCTATTGTACAGGGTGGAATGGCGATAAGACTTTCTACAGCTCGATTAGCTGCCGCGGTTGCTTCTGAAGGTGGAGTTGGCTTAATAGCGGCTTCTGGCATGAGGTTTGATGAACTGCGCAAAGAAATAAGGTTGGCCAGATTATTGAGTGGCGGTAAGGGTATTATTGGAATCAACGCGATGGTTGCCGCACGTGAATTTTTAGGTCTTGTTACTACTGCCGCGAAAGAGAAAGTAGATGTTATAGTAGCCGGCGCCGGTTTTTCAAGAGATATGTTTGCTGTGGGCCGTGAACATGGTGTTGCTATCGTGCCCATCGTCTCCTCCGCTAAATTAGCAAGAATTGCCGAGCAATTAGGTGCTTCCGCAGTAGTTGCGGAAGGTACTGAAGCTGGCGGACATTTAGGAACACAAAAGTCAATTAAAGAAATTTTACCTGAAATTATTAAATCTGTTAATATCCCTGTAATAGCTGCCGGAGGCGCAATTACAGGAACGGATGTTGCAGAGTTGATTAAACTTGGGGCAAGTGGTGTACAGATGGGTAGTCGTTTTGCGGCAAGTGAGGAATCTAATGCAGCAGAAGAGTTAAAGCAGTTTTATTTGAAAATGACTAAAGATGATGTTGTACAAATCGATAGTCCTGTTGGCTATAAGGGACGAGCAATATGTAACCCGTTTGCACAAGCTAGTTTAGATAATGCTGCGCCTAGACCTAATGTATGTGATTCTTGTCTAAAAAAATGTAGTAGATCATTTTGTATAATTAAAGCCTTAACAAGGGCTCAGCAAGGTGATGTAGAAACAGGACTTATTTTTACAGGTGCAAACATGTGGAAAATAAAAGAAATTTTATCGGTTAAAGAAATATTTAAAAGAATTAAAGAAGAAGTGGCAAAAATATAGTCGTGAGGTGAGTAATTTTGAAAAAAAGAGTTGTAGTGACCGGTATCGGACCGATAACACCAATTGGTATTGGTAAAGATGTATTTTGGGATAATTTAGTTGCAGGAAAATCCGGTATAGACACAATAACAGCTTTTGATCCATCTGAATATGCTGTACGTATTGCAGGTGAAGTTAAAAATTTTGATTATACTCAGTATATTGATAAAAAAGAGGGCAAACGAATGGATCGAGTTACTCATTTCGCTGTTGCGGCAGCAAAATTAGCAATCGAAGATTCAGGACTTGAACTTGATAAAATAAATAAAGTACGTGCTGGTGTTTGTGTTGGAACAGGTATTGGCGGTATTGAAACTTTTGTGGAACAAACAACAAAATATGTTGAAAAAGGACCAAGTAAAGTTAGTCCATTTTTTATTCCGATGGAAATTCCTAATATGCCAGCAGGTCAAATCTCGATTACTTTTGGTCTTAAAGGTCCTAATTTCGCAATTGTGACGGCATGTGCAACAGGAACCAATTGTATTGGTGATGCGATGCGTGTAATTCAATATGGAGATGCTGATATAATGCTAGCTGGTGGTTGTGAAGCAGCAATTTCGCCATTAGCAGTTGCTGGTTTCACTAATATGAAAGCTTTAGCTACAAATAATGAAAATCCGCAAAAGGCTTCTTGCCCATTTGATAAAAAGCGTGAAGGTTTCGTCATGGGAGAAGGAGCTGGAGTTTTAGTATTGGAAGAACTTGAACATGCTAAAGCACGTGGCGCACATATTTATGCGGAAGTATGCGGTTATGGTATGACTGCTGATGCATATCATATTACAGCACCAGATCCGAGTGGAGAAATGCCAGCTGCTTGTATGCAACTTGCTATTGATGATGCTGGTGTAAATGCGTCTGAGGTAGATTATATTAATGCTCATGGTACGTCTACACATCGTAACGATCTTAATGAAACCTTAGCTACTAAAAAAATCTTTGGTGAACATGCCTATAAATTAGCAATTAGCTCCAATAAATCGATGATTGGACATCTTTTGGGTGCAGCCGGTGGTGTTGAGGCTATTGCTACGGTATTGAGTATTGAAAAAAGCGTAATTCCACCTACAATTAATTATGAAACACCAGATTTAGAAGAAGGCCTTGACCTAGATTATGTTCCTAATAAAGCACGTGAAGCTGAAGTAAATGTTGCAATTTCGAATAACTTTGGTTTTGGCGGTCATAATGCGACTATTTTATTTAAAAAATATATTGATTAGAGTGATTTTATAATGAATAAAGAGCGCAAAGAAGATTTAAAAGATTTATGTAAAATTCTAAGTATTGAGATGTCTGATTTGTATCTTTTAAGCACGGCTTTGACTCATACTTCTTATGCACACGAATCGAAAGAGATTCCTAAACCCGCTCATAGTGAACGGCTAGAGTTTTTGGGTGATTCTGTTTTAGGACTTGTTGTAAGCACTTACATGTATAGACGTTTTCCTAAAATGGATGAAGGAGAACTAACTAAACTACGTGCACATTTGGTGTGTGAAGCGTCACTTGCTAAACATGCACGTAAGGTTGGACTTGGAAAATATATCCTTTTAGGAAAAGGTGAGCTGATTTCTGGTGGTCGTGAAAGAGCGTCTATTTTGGCTGATGCTTTTGAATCTGTAATTGGAGCTTATTATCTTGATCAAGGACTAGAAAAAGTTAACGATTATATTCTTAATTTGATGCAAGAAGAGCTTTTAATGATGGCTAAACATGGATTGTGTTATGATTACAAGACTAGATTACAGGAAATGGTGCAAAAAGACGGCATCGTAGAAATTGTTTATCAATTGATGGATGCAACAGGACCAGATCACGATAAAATTTTTGAAACAGCAGTTTTGATAAATGGCAAGGTAAATGGGCAAGGTAGTGGTAAATCGAAAAAAGAAGCTGAGCAACATGCTGCAAAACAAGCATTGTTAAAACTTGGTGATAATGTATGTTGATAATTAAGGCAGTTGGGTGATCCAACTGTCTTTTAGTGTATAAAAAAACAGATAGAAGTAGTAATGGAAAGGAGAACATCATGAAAAAAGTAGTTCCGATATTTATACCGCACGCTGGATGTCCGCATCTCTGTGTTTTTTGTAATCAAAAGAAAATTAGTGGACAAAAAGAAGTGTCATTAAGAGCGGTGGAGCTACAGATTATTCGTTACTTGAAGTGGATAAAACCTTCGTTAAGTAATGAAATCGCTTTTTATGGAGGTTCATTTACGGCATTACCATTAGGATTGCAAACAAGTCTTTTAATGATAGGTGCTAAATATATTAAAAATGGCTATGCGGGTTCAATTAGAATTTCTACGCGTCCAGATTATATTGATGAAAAAATTGCTAACTTTTTAAAGGAAAATCATGTTAGAGTGATAGAACTAGGTGTACAGTCTTTAGATGATACGGTTCTTGCTAATGCTGAAAGAGGACACACTGCTCAACAAGCGATTGATGCTGTAAATCTACTCAAGCGTGAAGGATTTAAAGTTGGAATGCAATTGATGGTCGGATTAGAAGACCAGAGTTTTGAAAGCATTATTGAAACGGTGAAAATTACCGTTGCCTTACAACCTGATATTGCTCGTATTTATCCAGTACTAGTTATTAGAGATACTGCTCTTGCTGATAAATTTACTAAGGGTTTATATAAGCCACTATCCTTGGAGGAAGCGGTTCGACAAGCACATTATATAAATGAAAAACTTACTAAGGCTGAGATAAACGTAATTAGGATTGGCTTGCAGGCCGATACAGAATTATGTGCAGAAGGCAATATAATTGCTGGTCCTTTCCATCCTTCATTTGGTGAATTAGTGAAAAGTTTTGCTTATCGCGAGATGATTGCCAAACAGTTACTTGCGGTTAAAGAAACTAAACAAGCTATTTGCATTCTTTGCCCGCCTAAAATACTTTCACAAGTTAAAGGTTTGAAAAAGTGTAATCAAATATATTGGGAAAGTTTATTGCCGGGTACAACTTTAAAGATTATTGCTGATAAATCAAAAACAGAGCCTATTATTACTGTGCTTTAGCGCATCGTGCAGCAAAAGTTGTGTAATTCGTTTGCTCATGATAAAATCAAATAGTAGAACTTATTAGGTCGGTGATAGAGTGCGTTTAAAGGCGTTTGCAGTATATGGGTTTAAATCCTTTGCCGAAAAAACAGAAATATCATTTGAAGATGGTATTACGGCAATTATTGGTCCCAACGGAAGCGGAAAAAGCAATATATCCGATGCTATCAGGTGGGTACTAGGCGAACAAAGTGTCAAATATCTGCGTGGTAGTAAAATGGAAGATGTTATTTTTTCGGGTTCTGGTAAACGCAGATCTTTAGGCATGGCTGAAGTGACTTTAGTGTTTGATAATAGCGACCACAAGATACCTTTAGATTTCGATGAGATTAGTGTTTGTCGTAGGGTTTTTCGTAGTGGAGATAGTGAATATTTTATTAATAAAAAAAGTTGTCGTTTAAAAGATATTGTTGATCTTTTTGCTGATAGTGGCTTAGGACGAGGTTCTATGTCTATTATTGGACAAAATAGAATTGATGAAGTATTAAATAGCAGACCAGAGGACCGGCGGAATCTCTTTGAAGAGACGGCCGGTATTGCGCGTTTCCGTTTACGTAAAAAAGAAGCTTCGCGGCGATTGGAAGATACCGGAAATAACTTGACAAGAATTAATGATATAAAAGCAGAGTTAGAAGAGCGTTTGGAACCACTTAGAATTAGTTCTGAAAGAACAAAAGCATACAATAAGTATAGCGACGAACTTAGAACCTGCAGATTAACACAAGTCGTGCGTAAGATTGAAAACATTGAAAATGTTGAAAAATCAATTTTAGATAAAATTAAAGCGTTGGAGTTAAAAAACACAGAAAACATAGTTGATGTAAATTTTAAAGAAAATGATGTAATTGCGATCAAGGTGCGTTTAGATAAATTAAATGATGAATTCAATTCGTTACAGGCGGGTATTGCAGAACGAGAAACGAAATTAGAAAAAATGCATGGTAAAGAAGCCGTTTTGCAAGAGCGAATTATACAAAGCGAAAAGTCGATAAAAAGATTAAAAGAACAAAAAGAAAAATTATCAGTGCAATTAACTGATTTTGAATATAATTTGTCAGGGCTTTCAGAAACTTATGATGCAGTGGACTTAGAACAAAAAATTGCTGAGAAAGCTGCTAATGAAATGAAAGATTTGCAAAGTCAACAACAAGCACAAATTGTTGCAGCAGAAACGCGTATCACGGAGTTTAAAGCTTCGGCATTTGAAAGTATGCAACGCATTATTGACTTACGTAACGAGATACGAGGCTTAGAGAATGAGCAGGAATTACGACAAAAGAAACGGGAACAGATAAAGCATAAAATTACAGAACAGCAAGCACAAATTGAAATTTTAAAAAATCGTAGTTCGACTCTCACTAATGAGAAAAACTCCTTAGTGGCTGCTAATGAATTATTGAGCGCAAATCAGGTGATTTTTGAAGAAAAGTTGCGGGAATCACAAAAAACAATAAACACTTATTTTGCGGAGAGAAATCGTTTAAATAGTGAGTTATCCTCTTTAGATACAAAAGTTCGTTTATTGGAGAACATGCAAAAAGAATACGAAGGCTTTACACGCGGAGTTAAAAAAGTTTTGCATACTAATACTCCTTGGCGAAGTGGTGTATTGGGTGTGGTAGCAGAGCTATTTACGGTAAAGAAAGAATATGTTACGGCAATTGAAACTGCTTTAGGTGGAGCAGTGCAAAATATAGTTACTGAAAATGTTGAGATAGCAAAAGAAGCTGTAAAATATCTTAAACAAAATAGAGAGGGCCGCGCTACGTTTTTGCCACTAGATACTTTAAAACCGTATCCCTTACGCAATGAAGACAAAAAATATCTAAGGGCAACTGGCGTGCTTGGCTTAGCAGCTGACCTTATTGAGTGTGAGATACATTTAAAACCTATTGCTAAATTTTTGCTTGGAAGAATATTTATAACGGATACTTTAGATAATGCCTCACAATTGGCTAGAAGTAGCGGCTATAAGTTAAAAATAGTAACGCTTGAAGGAGATGTTTTTAATCCAGGTGGTTCTTTAACTGGGGGTAGTTCTAAACAAAAAGAAAGTGGTTTATTAGCACGAAAAAATGAAATTAATGTAGCAGAAGAACGGATAAAATTTTTAAACAAGCAAGTATTAATACTGCAAGAAAATATTGAAAAAATAGAAGCAGATAGCCGAATTAATAAAGATAAATTAGAAGATACAAAGAATATATTGCAAAAAAATAGGGTGAGATTAGCAGAATTAACTGCATATTTGGAAAGATTAGTTGCTGAGCTTGAACAAAAACAAGAAGAAGTGCTATGGCAAGAGAGTGAGAAAGAACAGTTAGGTAAAGATTATCTTGCTATGCGCAGTAAATTAATAGAGGTACGACCAAAACTGCAAGCAATGGAATTGCAAGATGCTGATGCTAAACGTGTAGTTGATCAATTACAAGAAGAATTGACAAAAACGCAACGCGCCGCTGCAGCAACTGGTCTTCGTTATCAGAATGCGTGCATTACTTTAGAATCAACTAAAGAACGTGCTAAATTATTAGGTGAACGGATTAAACAAATTGATGCTGATACTGTGCGTTTACAAAATGAAATAAGAGAAAATGAAGCTGAAAAGAATAAGATGATCGAGATTATTGAAGAAAGTAATAGTGCTATTAAGGATATTGAGCGGCAAAAAAATAATCTATTGGCAGAATTAGAAAATGAAACGTCGGGGAAAGAGGTTTTTTCAGCTCGAAGATTAAATTTGACTCAAGAGTTAGCTGTAGCAGAGGAAAAGCTATTAGCTAGTAAAAAAAATCTTACGGCAGGACAACAAAAGCTGCATTTGATTGAAATAGAAAAAGTAAAGCAAGAAACAGAGTACCAAACAGCGGTAGAAAATATTTATAATAATTTTAATGTAACTTTTGAAGAAGCATCTAAGGAAGAATTATTGTTTAATGAGTCAGATCTCTCTTTGAGAAAAACGGAAAATGAATTAAATAAACAAATCAACGATTTAGGAGCTATAAATCCTGGGGCAATAGAAGAATACAAAGTAGTTAGTGAAAGATATGAATTTTTAAATATTCAATATCAGGATCTTTTTGAAGCTAAAGAACGTTTAGAAGAAGTTATTGGTGGAATTAATGCTAATATGTCAAAAAAATTTAAGGAAGCACTAATTGCAATTAATGAGCATTTTATTATTTGCTATAAAAAGCTTTTTGGTGGTGGAAGCGCACGATTAGAATTGCAAAATCCTAATGATTTTCTAGAATCAGGTATTGAAATAATTGTTCAGCCACCAGGGAAAAAGCTACAAAGTTTATTTTTGCTTTCTGGTGGTGAAAGAGCGCTCACGGTTATTGCTTTGCTTTTTGCGCTGTTATCATACAAACCGGCACCTTTTTGTATTTTAGATGAAATTGATGCTCCTTTAGACGAAGCAAATATTGAACGGTTTGCTGGATTTTTAAAAGAATTTGCGAAAGATACACAATTTATTGTTATCACTCACCGTAAAGGTGTGATGGAAGCAGCTGATGTTTTGCATGGAATTACGATGGAAGAGTCAGGGGTTTCTAAATTATTATCAGTAAAACTGGAGGAAAAACATTAAAATGAGTTTTTTTGAGAAATTAAAAAGTGGATTAGAAAAAACTAGAAAAAATTTTACGGAAAAAATAGAGGCCTTGGTAAGTGGGTCTGTCGATATTGATGAAGATTTTTTAGAAGAATTAGAAATGTTGTTGATTGCAGGGGATGTTGGTGTAAAAACATCAGAAAAGATTATGAAAGATTTGCGCTTTGCAATAAGAAAAAACGAAGTAAAAGGGCCAGAAGACGTTTTACCATTTCTTAAAAACTATGTAACTAGATTACTTTCTACAGATGAACAAAGAATGCGCTTAAGTGGTTCGCCAAGTGTAGTTTTAGTTGTGGGGGTAAATGGTGTAGGCAAAACAACTACCATTGGTAAGCTTGGTAATTATTATGGTCTTTTAGGGTATAAAGTGATGCTAGCAGCTGGCGATACTTTTCGCGCAGCGGCATCTGAGCAATTGAAAATTTGGGGTGAAAGAGCTAAAGCAGATGTCATTAGCCATAATGAGGGGGCAGATCCAGCGGCTGTCGTTTTTGATTCGGTTAAAGCAGCTATAGCTCGAAATGTTGATGTTTTATTTATTGATACTGCGGGAAGATTGCATAATAAAACCAATTTAATGAAAGAACTTGATAAGGTACATCGTGTAATTCAGCGAGAAATACCGGATGCACCGCATGAAACTTTATTAGTTCTTGATGCGACAACGGGACAAAATGCTATTACACAAGCAAAAATATTTACAGAAACAACGAATGTTAGTGGGGTTGTATTAACAAAGCTTGATGGAACAGCTAAAGGTGGCGTTATTATTGCTATTAAAGAGGAATTAGGTCTTTCTGTTAAGTGGATTGGCGTTGGTGAAGGATTAATGGACTTCAGACCATTTGAACCAGAAAAGTTTGCTGAAGCATTATTTGAAAAATAAATAAAATAAGCAGAGCAATGATTAGGATTTCAATAAGCTCTGCTTATTTTTATTTTTAGATAAAAGAATATATTTCGATTTCTTCTAAGATTAATAGTGGGGGAAGAACTTATCTATTATTTATTAAATTGAAGCATAATTGCGTAAAACAGTGGCGATTAGATCAAAAAAATAGGTGACAAGTAAAAATACTTGACAGAGAATAAATAGAGCAGTATAATACATAAAGTATATTGGATTTATAGTGTTGGTGGTAGAAATGCTTAAAGAAAATTTAGATATTAGTCAGCGTATGCGTATTGTTGGATTATATGATTTATACGGCTCGCTTTTAACTGAACGACAAAAAAAGTGTATGGAATTATACTTTTATAATGATCTTTCGTTGTCAGAAGTGGCGGAAGAACTTGAGGTAACAAGGCAAGCTATTTATGATTTATTACGTCGAGTAGAGCAGATTTTAGAGAGATATGAAAAAGAACTAAAACTGTTAGAACATTTTAAAGAAACGGATATGCTTCTTTCAGAAGCTGAAACGCGTTTGAAATTTCACTTGAATAATAATGGTGATCTTAAATCATTAAACAAAGTATTAAGTATCTTAACAGAGTTAAAGAGTAAAGGCAGGGTATAATTATGGTTTTTGAAGGTTTATCAGAGCGTTTACAAAATGTTATAAAAAAAGTACGTGGAACGCAAAAGATTTCTGAAGAAAATTTAAAAGAAACTTTACGCGAAGTACGTATGGCACTTTTAGAAGCAGACGTTAACTTTAAAGTTGTGAAAGATTTTGTTGCACGTATTAAAGAGCGTGCCTTGGGACAGGATATAGAGACTAACTTGACTGCCGGTCAGTTCATTATTAAAATTGTTAATGAAGAATTAACAGAGCTGTTGGGCGGGACGCAAAGCAAGCTAATCGTAGCAAGCAAGCCACCAACCATTATTATGCTTACTGGTTTACAAGGTGCAGGTAAGACAACTACTGCAGGTAAGTTAGCTAATCACTTGCGTAAGCAAGGTAAAAAAGTTTTGATGGTTGCGGGTGACGTTTATCGTCCGGCTGCAATTAAACAATTAGAAGTTTTAGGAAAACAATTAGATATTCCAGTCTTTTCGATGGGAGATCAAGTTTCACCTGTAGAAATTGCTGAGGCAGCTGTAAAAAAAGCTTTCTCATTAGCATGCGATACAATAATAATTGATACTGCAGGGCGTTTACATATTAATGAAGAATTGATGGGGGAACTAAAAAATATTAAATCCGCTGTTCGCCCACATGAAATACTATTGGTAGTTGATGCAATGACTGGTCAAGATGCAGTAACCGTAGCAGAAACCTTTAATGCTGAACTTGGTATTAATGGGTTAGTGGTTACAAAACTTGATGGTGATGCACGTGGCGGTGCAGTACTTTCTGTTAAAGCTGTTACTGGTTGCCCAGTGAAGTTTGTTGGTGTTGGCGAAAAACTAGATGCTCTTGAACCATTTTATCCTGATCGCATGGCATCAAGGATTTTGGGGATGGGAGATGTTCTTTCACTTATTGAAAAGGCGCAGTCTGTTTTTGATGCGGAAGATGCAGCTAAAATGGAACAAAAATTGCGTAAAGATGAATTTACATTAGAACAATTTTTAGATCAAATGCAACAGGTAAAGAAAATAGGATCTTTAGAAAGTATTTTGGGGATGTTACCTGGAATGGGTAATATTAGCCAGAAACTAAAAGATGCTAATGTAGATGAACGTGAGATGGATCGAGTAGAAGCAATTATTAGATCTATGACTCTTAGTGAAAGACGTAGTCCTAATATTATTAATGGCAGTAGGCGTAAACGCATTGCTTTAGGATCTGGAACAAGAGTTCAAGATGTTAATAAACTACTAAAGAACTTTGAGCAAAGTAAGAAAATGATGAAACAGCTTAAAGGTATGAATAAGTTTGCTCCAAAGGGTAAGTTCAAATTACCCTTTATGCAATAAATTTTTATAATAATTAAGGAGGTGAAAATAAATGGCAGTTAAAATCCGTTTGAAACGCATGGGTGCTAAGAAAAATCCGTTTTTCCGTATTGTTGTAGCTGATTCTCGTTCACCAAGAGATGGACGTTTTATTGAAAACATTGGATATTACGATTCTACAGTAGAACCTGCAGTCGTAAAAATTGATGAAGAAAAAGCATTGGCATGGATGGCAAAGGGTGCACAACCCACTGATACAGTTAAGTCTTTATTTAGCAAAGATGGTATTATCGCTAAATTTGCAGAAGCAAAAGTTAAGAAAAGCGAGGCGTGATTAACATGAAAGAGCTGGTAGAAGTTATTGCCAAGTCTTTAGTTAATAATCCCTCTAGTGTGGTAGTGGAGGAGGAAATTACCGGTACAACAACGGTACTTCGCCTCCATGTTGCCTCAGAAGATATGGGAAAAGTAATTGGCAAGCAAGGGCGAATTGCTAAAGCTATTCGCACTGTTTTAAA
Source organism: Candidatus Avacidaminococcus intestinavium (assembly GCA_018714505.1). Classification (GTDB taxonomy): domain Bacteria; phylum Bacillota; class Negativicutes; order Acidaminococcales; family Acidaminococcaceae; genus Avacidaminococcus; species Avacidaminococcus intestinavium. The sequence goes on along the minus strand of DVNI01000006.1, from coordinate 7,818 downwards.
AGCTGTTGCAACGAGGGAAAGCATCAAAGTAGTTGTTGAAATCGTATAAAAGGATGGATTTATATTATGGATAAAATGACGGTAAGGATGCCGGTTGCAGTAAAGGCTAAAGTTACTGAGTCTTTGAAAACAAAACTTATCGCAGATTTAGAAAGAAGAATTCAACAAATAAATCTTGATATTGAGCAGTTTGAATTTACTGCTAAACGGGCTCTAAACGAGCAAGAAAATCATGATTCAAGTTTGATTCCAGCATTACAGCATCAAATTGAAGATGAGCGAGCTAAAAGAGTTGCAGCAAAACAGGAAGCGGAAGACAAATTAAAAAGAGCTGAAAAGTTAGAATATGGCGCAGAAATTGGTCATGGGCAATTAGAAAGAACAGTAGAACTAGAGATTGGTACTGATCTTGACAAGCTCCTCGGCGCTGAAATTGTTACGGAAGATGGCAAGATAGTTGCCTTTAGAGCGTAGAATTTTGGATAAACAAATTGTTATTGGCGCCATTGTCGCCCCGCATGGTGTGCGGGGCGAATTTCGCGTATTGCCGCTTACTGAAACACCAGATTTGTTTTTAAAGTTAACTTATCTTTTATTAGATAATGGAAAAAAACTACATATTAAAGCTGCACGTTTACATAAAAATGTTTATTTAATTAAGGTTGATGAAATAAATTCAATGGATGAGGCTAACTTGTTGCGTGGTCAAAATGTTTATGTTAATAGTATAGATTTGCCGCCTTTGCAAGAAGATCAGTATTATGTTGCAGATTTATTAGGTTTTGAAGTTTATGATACAACAGAACTTTTTATAGGTACATTAAAGGATGTATTACCTACTGGTAGTAATGATGTTTTTGTAGTACAAGATAATAATGGCAAAGAGCTTCTTATTCCTGCATTAAAGACGAATATTAGAAAAGTTGATGTTGCAGCAAGGCGTATAGTAGCCCTTCTGCCGGAATGGGCTGATTGATTTGAGATTTACTTTTATAACCTTATTTCCTGAGTTTATCAAGCAAGCAACGGAGTTTAGTATTATTAAAAGAGCTATAGATTCTGGTCGCATAGAGGTAGCATGGGTTAATCCCAGAGATTTTACGGAAGATAAGCATAACACTGTTGATGACACTCCGTTTGGGGGTGGGGCTGGTATGGTACTAAAGGTAGAACCTTTTTATTTAGCGATTCAACAGGCAAAGAAAAGTATGCCAAATGCTAAAGTTATAGCTCTTTGTCCAGGCGGAACTACTTTTTCACAGCACAAGGCAAATGAATTGGCGCATGAATATGAAGAAGCAATTTTTTTATGTGGCCACTATGAAGGTTTTGATGAGAGAATTTTTTGTTGGGTTGATGAAATAATATCGATAGGCGATTATGTATTAACTGGAGGGGAATTACCAGCATTGGTGGTTCTTGATGCAGTTGCGAGGTTAATTCCTGGCGTGCTTGGAAAACTAGAAAGTACAGTAGAAGAGTCTTTTAGTGATAATCTTTTGGAATATGCGCAGTATACTCGTCCAGTTGAATTTAAAGGTATGATAGTACCGCCTGTCTTGCGCGAAGGAAACCACAGTTTGATTGGTAAATGGAGAAGGAAAGATGCGTTAAAAAAGACCTTAGATTCCAGACCGGATTTATTGAGAAGGGTTAATTTAAAAAAAGAAGACATGGCACTATTCCATGAAATTTTTGACGAAGCAAAAGGTGAGAAAAATGTCTGATTTATATATTGGTTTGCTTCATTATCCTGTTTATAATAAAAATATGAAAGTTATTGCAACTGCTGTTACTAATTTTGATATTCATGATATTGCGAGAACTGCGCGTACCTATAATGTAAAAAAATATTTCTTAGTGCATCCATTAGAGGAACAAAAGAAAATTATTGATAAAATAATTAATTATTGGCGCGTTGGTTTTGGCAAGACTTATAATCCGGACCGTAATGAAGCGCTTTCAATAGTTAATTATGCAGAAAGCATTGAAGCTATGGTAGCTGCTATTACCAAAGAAACAGGTGTAAGGCCTTTGACTGTTACGACGGATGCAAGGCACTACCCTAATACTGTTAACTATCAATTTGTACGTGAGTTGTTAGAAATTGATGGTCCACCTCTGTTATTGCTTTTTGGTACCGGATTTGGTATTGAGCAAAGCGTAATGAATAGTTTTAATTATATTCTAGAACCGGTAGAAGGTAATAGTAGTTATAATCACTTATGTGTGCGTTCAGCGGTAGCGATTATTTTAGATCGTCTTGCTGGTAGCCGCGGATAGAATTGCTACTTAAAAGTATTGCGCAACTCACTTTCGTATGATATAATCATTGCGTATGTAAGACGGATGGTCCGCTGTCAGCAGAAAGTTGCACATGAACATCTGTGAATCGAGGAGGAAAACATGAACATTATTGAAGTTTTAGAACAAGAACAACTTCGTTCTGATGTCCCTGCGTTTAGGGCCGGAGATACTGTAAAAGTATTTGTAAAAGTTGTTGAGGGTACGAGAGAACGTATTCAGTTATTTGAAGGAGTTGTAATCGCACGCAGTGGTGGCGGAATCCGCGAGATGTTCACTGTTCGTCGTATTGCTTCCGGTGTTGGGGTAGAAAGAACTTTCCCAATTCATTCACCAAGATTAGAGCGAATTGAAGTGGCTAGACGCGGAATTGTTCGTAGGGCTAAGCTTTATTACTTACGCAATCTTACCGGTAAAGCAGCTCGTATTAGAGAAAGACGCTAATCCGTTACTAAAAGGGACTGTTTGCCAGTCCCTTTTATTTTTTAACTTAAAACGGAACAATGTGAGAGGAGCTAACTATAATGAGCAGTAAAAATAATAACTCATGGCAAGATGTTGTAAGTGATTGGATGTATTCTATTATCATTGCTGTGATTTTAGCTTTTTGCATTCGCACGTTTATTGTGGAACCGTATATGGTTTCTGGACCATCGATGCTTCCTACTTTGCATAACGGTGAGCGTTTATTAGTAAATAAATTTATTTATTATGTTTCTGAACCGGAACGGGATGAAATAGTAATTTTCAAATATCCTTTGGATGAAAGCCGAGATTTTATTAAAAGAGTTATTGCTGTCGGTGGAGATACTATTGAATTGCGTGATGGGCAAGTTTATGTGAATGGCGTACTAAAAAAAGAAGCTTATATAAAAGAACCTAATCATAGTACCTATAGAAAATCGGTAGTTCCAAAGGATCATATTTTTGTTTTAGGCGATAATCGTAATAATTCAGAAGATAGTAGGTATAGCGATGTTGGTTTTGTTCCTTTGAAACTAGTAAAAGGTAAAGCTAGTATAATTTTTTGGCCGTTTGAAAATGCAAGAACACTCTTTTAATTTATGCTTTGTAAGGTTGTGAGCAGAGAATGGAGTGATATGAATGATGGAATTTAAGATTCAGTGGTTTCCAGGTCATATGACAAAAGCAAGACGTATGATGGAAGAACAACTGAAATTAGTTGATATAGTAATCGAAATTCTAGATGCAAGAATTCCACGGTCTAGCACAAATCCTATGTTAAATGAATTATTGGGAAACAAAATAAAAATTATCGCATTAAATAAGATTGATTTAGCTGATAATGAACAGACAGATTTGTGGCTCGAAACTTTTAAGAGGAATAGTCTTACTTGTGTTAAAATCGATTGTGCCACAGGACGTGGTGTTAAACAGATGATCGCGGCAGTTCAGTTAGCGGCCAAACCGGTAACTGAGAAGTGGTTAAAAAAAGGCGTAAAAAATCGTCCGATTAGGGTTATGATTGTTGGAATTCCTAATGTAGGAAAATCAACTTTGATTAATAGAATCGTGGGAAAAAACAAAGTATTTGCAGCAAATCGGCCAGGTGTAACTCGTGGACAACAATGGATTACTATTGCTAAAGGACTGGAGTTATTAGATACACCAGGTGTTTTATGGCCTAAGTTTGAGAATGAACATATAGGATTTTCGCTAGCTATCACGGGAGCAGTCAAAGATGATGTTTTTGATAATGAGGCGGCAGTCCTTTTATTGTTGAATTTTTTGCGCGAAAAATATCCTCAGGCATTAATAGATAAATATCGTATTCAAATAGAAGTAACGGATTTTACCGAAACATTATTGGAAAAAATCGCTATAGCCCGTGGTTGTGTTAGGGCTGGTGGGCGACCAGATCTTGATAAAGCAATCAAGTTGGTGCTGCGAGATTTCCGAACCGGTGGTCTTGGACGCTTTACTTTGGATTCTCCGGACAGAAACTAAAACAGGACCTTTAGCAGGTTCTGTTTTTTTATGAGGTGATTATATGAATATTAAACAAATTAAAGCTTTATTGGAAGGCAATCCTAGTGAGCAGGAAGTGGAAGAGTTAAGACAAGATGAAAGAATAGGTGTTCATAAATTACTGGAAGGTTATTATAAGAAGAAAAAAGCGATTCTTGTAGAAAGAGAACGGTTTGAAGTTTTATTAAAGTATGAAAAAGCTTTTTATCAAGAAGGGTATAGTTTAATTGCCGGTATTGATGAGGCGGGGAGAGGACCACTTGCTGGACCGCTTGTCGTTGCAGCAGTGGTTTTACCAAAAAACGTATTTATCTCTGGTTTAGATGATTCTAAGAAAATTTCAGCTAGTAAAAGAAATAGGCTATATCAAGAAGTTTTAGAAAAAGCGTTAAGCATTGCTGTTAGTATTGTTTCTGTGGCTGATATTGATAAATATAATATTTATATGGCTACTAAACGAAGCATGGAAAACATTACTAAATACCTTACTTGGGCACCAGATGCTATTTTAGTTGATGCAATGCCTATTGAGGTGCCAAGTACAAAAGTATTGTCTTTGATTCATGGCGATGCCCTTAGTGCATCGATTGCGGCAGCATCTATTATTGCAAAGGTCACAAGAGATGAGCTTATGGAAAGAATACATATGGAATATCCACAATATGCTTTCCAATCTAACAAAGGCTATGGTAGTAAAGAGCATATGGAGGCTTTAAAAAAGTATGGAATTACTTGCTGGCATAGGCAATCTTTTGAGCCAGTTAAAAGCATGTGTAAAGCGGGAAGTTCGTGTATTACTAATAATAAAAGTGAGTTCACTAAATTAAAGTAAGTCAAATTCAAAGGAAGCGAAAAGATGGGAAGCAATATAAGTTTTGGACGTTGGGGAGAAGATAAAGCTTCTGATTATTTAGCAAGGAAAGGTTATACTATTCTTGCTCGAAATTATCGATGTCACTATGGAGAGATTGATATTATTGGTTTAAAGAATCAAGAAATTAGTTTTGTAGAGGTAAAGTCAAGAAAAAGTTTAACTTATGGACGTCCAATTGAGGCTGTAACTAGAATAAAACAGCAGCATATTAAAATTACAGCACATTACTTTTTGTGTGACTACGATTCATATTTTGCTAAAATACACTTTGATGTGATAGAAATATTGGTTACGGGAAATAAATTTATAATAAATCATTGTCAAGATTGTTTCGACTATTAAAGGGAGGGCGCGACTGGTATGTATGCAAAAGTTATAGGAGAAACAACGTGTGGTATAAATGGTGAAGAAATAATAGTTGAAGTAGACATTTCAAATGGATATCCTGCTTTTGATTTGGTTGGCTTGCCTGATACTGCTGTACGAGAGTCGAGAGAAAGAGTAAGATCGGCTGTTAGGAATTCTGGATATCGATTTCCTGCTACTCGCATTACCGTTAATTTAGCGCCGGCTGATATAAAAAAGGATAGTTCAGGGTTAGACTTACCAATAACAATAGGAATTATTTGTGCTATTGGCCAACTAAGCAACACGTTAATAAAGGGAAAATGTTTTGTTGGCGAGGTGGCTTTAAATGGTGAAATAAGGAGTGTTAGTGGCATTTTGCCGATGATTATTGATGCTAAAAACAGGGGATATGAAGATATATTTATACCTAAAGGTAATGCACCTGAGGGTGAACTTGTAGAAGGTATTCATGTATATGCGGTAGAAAACTTAGCTCAAGTAATAGAACATTTAAATGAAAGAAGCAAAATTGTGCCGCTACAAAGTAGGGGATATCATATAGAAAAAAGACCAGCTTACGAAGTGGATTTTGCTGATGTTCAAGGGCAGTTCGCAGCTAAAAGGGCTTTAGAAATTGCTGCTGCTGGTGGACATAATGTGAGAATGATTGGTGCGCCTGGGGCTGGTAAAACAATGTTAGCTAGACGTTTGCCAACTATACTTCCGCCTATGACCGAAGAAGAAGCACTTGAAGTAACAAAAATTTATAGTATAGCTGGAATATTAAACAGAAGAAAAGGTTTAATTACGGAAAGACCCTTTCGTAGTCCCCACCATACAATTTCGCACAGCGCTTTAATTGGCGGAGGTAGTTTGCCAAGACCAGGAGAAGTTACTTTGAGCCATAATGGCGTTTTATTTTTAGATGAGTTACCGGAGTTCTCTCGTATGGCATTAGAAGTTTTAAGACAACCGCTAGAGGATGGTTTTGTTACCATAAGCAGAGTACAAGCAACACTTTCATTTCCTGCTGTTTTTTTAATGATATCGGCAGAAAATCCCTGTCCTTGCGGTTTTTATGAAGAAAATGATAGTGTGCATGAGTGCACCTGCAGCAGTGGGGAAATTGAGCGTTATCATAAAAGACTTTCAGGTCCGCTATTAGATCGTATAGATATACAGATTCACGTGCCGCGTCTGGATTATAATGATATGAAGGCTGACCATCGTGGAGAACTATCTAGTACAATTCGTAAGAGGGTTATTAAAGCAAGGGAGCTACAACTAACGCGCATGAGTGGCACCGGCTTACATTGTAATGCAGAAATGAGAAGACAAGAAATTAAAAATAAATGCTTTTTAACAAATGGTGCAAGACGGTTATTAGAAATGGCTTTTAATAGTTTAGGCCTTAGTGCAAGAAGTCACGATAGGATTATAAAAGTGGCAAGAACGATAGCAGACTTAGAACAAATGGAAGAGATTACAGAAGATCATTTAGCGGAAGCTATTCAACTTAGAACGATAACTAAAGCATAAATATATAATGTGCAAATTTTCACATTTTTGATACTATTGAAAATTACCACCTATGATATAATAAAAAGAAGCAATAGTGATTATATAAATAGAGGTGATAAAATGAAAAAGTTATTACTTAGTTTATTAGCGGTAGTATTTTCTTTGAATATTGGGATAGTTAGCGCAATGGCTGGGAGCATGGAACTGCCTCAAGATGATTCGGAAAGCTTTGGGTTAAAAGATAATATATTAATAACCAGTGGAGAAATAAAAAGTATTGAAAATGGACGAATAAGAGTTACAGGCGATGGAAATTATGATGATATTATTTTGAATATGTCAGCTACAGTTCCTATCTTAAATGGGGAAACTGGGCAAGATGTACCTTTTAAAGATTTAAAAAAAGGTAAGAAAGTTGTCGCTTATTATGGACCATTTGTAACGAGAAGTTTACCGCCTCAAGGTAATGCAGTGGCAGTAGTTATACAAGCAGAGGAACCATTGGATACAGGTATTTATTTAGAGGTAGGTAAAGTATTACCAAATAATGATGATTCTATTCGTGTATTATCGACCAATGAAGATCAGCTTATAACTTTAGGTAAAGATGTAATAACTAGATTGGATTCTATTCAAGAGGGCACAAGATTAGTGGTATGGTATAAAATGATGGCAATGAGTATGCCAGGGCAGGCAACGGCCGTTAAAGCAATAGTTTTGCCACCAGTCATGAAAGTTCATCTTGGGACAGGGGTCATAGTTTTGCAGGGTAAGGAATTGCC
>DVNI01000080.1 GCA_018714505.1 Candidatus Avacidaminococcus intestinavium | reverse complement strand
CCCCGGCAGGATTCGAACCTGCGACCTTTTGATTCGTAGTCAAACGCTCTATCCAGCTGAGCTACGGAGTCACGACTTAACAAAAAATATTATAGTATTTATTATGACAATTGTCAAGAACTTTTTATTATATAAAATCATGAAAAAAACTTGACATTGTTTTAGCTCACATATATAATCAGTGCATAAGTGAAAATTGTTATTGCAATGATGGAGAAAAGTATTTTGTACAGAGGTCTAGAAGAGAGCCGGGATGGTGAGAGCCGGTGGCTAAAAGGCAAAAGAAGTTCCCTCCTGAGCAGCTAGCTGAACATTTTAGTAGGATTAGCCGTAGCCCGCGTTAAGGGTTTGAGTGGATGCAAAAAGCATTCCAAATTGGGTGGTACCGCGGCAAAGAATGTTCGTCCCAGAGCCGGGGTTCTTTTTTTTTGGAATTTTTGCGTCAAATTGGGTGGTACCACGACAAATGTCGTCCCTTTGTAAGGGGCGTTTTTTTATGCCCTAAATAATTTTTGAGGAGGGTTTTTGGTGAATATTTCTTTAGTAATTATTATTTTGTATATCATTGGTTTGTTTGCAATCAGTTGGTATGCTAAAAAACGCAGTGAGGGTAGTAGTGAGAATTATGCTTTAGCGGGGCGTAAGCTGAGTGCACCGTTGATTGGCGTATCAATTATTGGTTTAGCTGTTGGTGGGGCATCGACGATTGGGGTATCAGAACATGCCTTTAAAGTTGGTTTATCTGCTGGTTGGTATACAGCGGCCTGGGGCTTTGGTGCGATTGTTATGGGGCTTATTATGGCAAAAAAATATCGAGAAGCGAATATTGTAACAGTATCAGAACTGATTGAGCGATATTATGATAAAAAAGCTGTTGTGCTGGGTGTTGTTTGCCAAATAATAATTCAGTTGGTGATTATATCCTTGCAGTATATCGCTGGTGGTAGTATTTTAAGTGCCATTATGCCGGAAATAGATTTTGAAGTTGGTGTTTTTTTGACAGCAGTGACCTTTATTGGCATTACTTTCATTGGTGGTATGTGGTCAGCTAGCCTTTCTAATATATTAAGTATTGTGGTTATTTATGGTGGTATTGCAATTGCGACCGTTATTCAATATGATAAGGTTGGTGGGATTGCTGGTTTGACGGCAAAATTGCCAACTGATATTCCCTGGTTTGATCCTTTGGAAGGTGTAGGTATTGTTGGTATTATTTCTTGGATTGTGGTGCTAATAACAGTTAATTTATCGCTGCAAAGTATTGTGCAAATATCGCTATCAGCTAAGAGTGCGGAAGTTGCACGAAAAGGATTTATCTGGGGCGGATTGATGATGATTCCCGTAGGATTTATGTCAGCATTACTTGGAATTTGCGCAAAAGCTTCTTATCCAGAAGCACATGCCGCAATGGCTTTACCACAAGTTATTGTTGAACTACAGCCAGTTATATCTGGTATTACTTTAGCAGCATTGTGGGCGGCAGATGTATCGACAGCTTGTAATCTTTTAATTAGTGCTGGAACCTTATTTTCAAAAGATATTTATAAACGTTATATTAATAAAGACGCGAGTGATTTAAAGCAAGTTTTAGTTATGAAGGGGAGCATTGTGTTTGCCGGCTTGATTACGGTGGGCATGGCAATGATGGTATCAGGTATTTTAAACACCATTATGATTGGTTTAAGTTTAACTGCTGCTTTTAGTGTTATTGTGATTATTGGTTTGTTTTTCCCACAGTATACATGCAAAGCCGCTGGTTTTAATACTTTGTTAGTAGGATTAATAGTTTTAATTTTATGGCAATTAGTGCCAGCTGTAAGGGTTTTCCCGCATGTAATTTATATGGAGTGGGTAGCTTGTTTGGGAACTTATTTGTTAACAGCGATCTTAGTTCCTAATAAAAAGAAGTTTGAAGAAAAAGTTGTATAACAAATGAATGGCGGCGTGTGTAATGGAAAATAAAGATTTATTATATTTAAAATATCCTAAGCCTCATTTTGTTGAAAAAAGAAAATTAGAGGCAGACGAGGATGAAGAAGTAATTGATGAAACAGTGGGGACCAGCGAAGGAATTTTGCCAGATGGTCGACCATATAAAGTGGAGTTTTGGCAATTAGAAGACTTGCTTTTGGCAACTATCTATTTTTCAGCTACTGATGTTAGTGATTGTACTAAATCGGAACTTGAAAAATATTTGCAAAAGAACTCTTTGGTGATGACAAAAGGCGATTCATTAAGAATGCAGTGTAAAAAATGTTTGGATGATGCTGGTTGTGAAATGTGGGTAATAAATATCATTTTGCGACAAGATCAGCAAATTTATGCTTCAATAAAGGGAGAAAAGAACTGAAATAGTTCTTGTAACGGGGTATTTCTTTACCGAGAAAGTAAAGACGGATTAATCAAAGGCGGCGCCAATGTCAAAATAGCATTGGTGTCGCCTTTGATTAATTATTTTAGCAATGAAAAGTTCCTAAATATAAAAAGAAACAATCGCTTACGAGGGGTTCGCAAGCGATTGTTTCAAGGGAAAGTTGTTTATGATGATTTAATGGGAAGGGTTATAGCAAGAGGGGGTAACTCTTACTATGGTTAGAGTATAACTTTAAAATTTGACAAACAAAGGGCGAAATTATGAACAAAGTGTGAATTGTCAGTTAATAAAAATAATTCGGTTAGCTTGCTGATATATTGTATAATAAATAATAGCTTAGTGGGTTTTAGGAGGATGAAAATGAAAATAGATAAAGAGGCCTTTGATGCTGGTTTAAAAAGTATTCGTGATTGTGTGCAAAAGTTTGCGCTAGCTTTAGCAGAAATGGAACAAGAAGATAAGACTAAAGTGTTAGAAGCTAGTGAGTGGTTTTATACAAATTTGTATAATAAATTATTGCCTTTACGTGAAGAGTTAAAAAACAAAGTAGTGTTTTGTATTGATGAGAAGGACTATGCTGGTATTGATGACTTGCTTGTTTGTTTGCAAGAATTAGATGATGTGGAAAAATTAATCATAGGATTGAAAAAGGATGCACAACAATAAGGGACCAACGCTAACAATTGCTGTATTAATTTTAATTAGCACGGGGTTATTATGGTCGTCCATTGTACAAAACACCACATTTAATATACTGGGGCTGCAATTTCTAATTTTATTTACTTTATGTTCGTTATGGGCAGCTGAACTAAATAATCGTTGGCTATTTAAAACGTTTTTACGACGTTTTAATCAAATGTTAGCTCTCTTTAGTGGCCTTCCTTTGTTGCTTTCTTCATATTGGCCATCACAGTTAATGAATGAAGAAGTCATCGTTGGTTTTTTCGGTGTCGGTGGTTTAGCTTGGGCCTATGCTTATATTTATTTGCGTGTTGATACATCTATAACAAAATCTTATAAAGTGTTTGTGCATTTACCGCTAATTGCGATGCTGGCCTTGTCGTGTAGCCTTATACAGATGGTTGGTAATGGTGTTGCAGCTATGATTTGGATTAGTTACTATATTATTTTCAGCTATACGATATTAAAAGAAAGCTTAGCTACTAATCAAACATTACGTTTTAATGTGGGTGTTTTTGGTATTACAGTTGCTCTTTTAGCGCTAGTCATAGAGTTTGGTGTAATAGAAATTGTAACTAGCAAAGTGATATGGGGAGGCTTTGGGTTAATCATGGGGTTAAACTTGTGGTTAATTTCACGAAAAAAGAAATTAAGGAGAAAGAAAAAATGAAATTAGTATCTTGGAATGTAAATGGTCTTAGAGCCTGTATGAATAAAGGATTTAAAGAATTTTTGTTAGCTTCTGAAGCTGATGTTTTTTGTGTGCAAGAGACTAAGATGGATAGAACGCAAGCAGAATTTGAGTTTGAAGGGTTTCATGAATATTGGAATAGTGCAGAGAAAAAAGGTTATTCTGGTACAGCCATTTTTACTAAAGTTAAACCACTTCAGGTAGTTTATGATATGGGAATTGAGGAGCATGATAAAGAGGGGCGCGTTATTACCGCAGAATTTACTGATTTTTATTTAGTTAATGTTTATACGCCAAACTCCAAAAGAGCATTAGAAAGACTTGATTATCGGATGGTGTGGGAAGATGCTTTTAGAAGTTATATTAAGCAATTGGAAGCAAGCAAACCTGTTATAGTTTGTGGTGATCTTAATGTTGCACATCAAGAAATAGACTTAAAGAACTTTAAGACGAATCGGCGTAATGCTGGTTTTACTGATGAAGAAAGAGCAAAGATGACTGAGCTTTTAGGTAGTGGGTTTATCGATACTTTTCGCTATTTTTATCCTGAGGTGACTGGTGCTTACACTTGGTGGTCATATATGTTTAAGGCGAGAGAGAAAAATGCTGGTTGGCGTATTGATTATTTTTTGGTTTCTGAAATATTACGAGAACGTTTAATAGAAAGTAAGATTTATAAGGATGTTTTGGGCAGTGATCACTGCCCAGTTGGTCTTACTATAAAATAGCTATACTAAATAAGAGGCAACTACCAATATTGGTAGTTGCCTCTTATTTAGTATATAAATGAAAAATGTCGCTTTTTTATCTTTTCTTATTTTTAGGGGGATGAGCTACAGGTGCTGCTGGAACAAGTGGCTTAGTGCGGCCTGTCCACCAAAATAAGATGGCAGCAATAATAATGAAGGCTAAACTCGTTGCTTGAGCGGATTTTAAGCCGAAAAGCAAAGGTTCAGTATAATCACCACGCAAGAATTCTAAACCAAAACGCAAGGCTGAATAAAGCATAACATAAAGAAGGGCCACTTGACCTCGTGCGTGGTTGGTCGTGCGAAATATTAGTAACAAGGCAAAAATAACTACATCTAATTGGCCTTCCCAAATTTCAGCAGGCCATAGAGGGGCATCACCATAAGTTCTGTGTGCTAATGTTCCTTCTGGGTAAAGAATACCAAAACTACCGCCAGTCGGTGCTCCAAAGGCATCACCATTAAGTAAATTAGCCATGCGTCCGAGTGCTTGACCAAGAATTAAAGCTGGAGCCACTATATCTAATAGAGCAATAGCGTCTATTTTGTGCTTGCGACAATAAAGGAAACCTGCTAAGACGCCAGCAATCATACCGCCTTGAATTGCCATGCCACCTTGCCAAACAAAAGGTATTTCGAGTAGATGGTTACTGTAGTAGTCCCAATCAAAGAAAAAAACATCCCATAAACGGCCACCGATAATTCCGGCAAAACCACCGTAAATCCCTAAGTCCACGATGTGTTCATGCCAGCGGCCATCTTGTTTG
>DVNI01000079.1 GCA_018714505.1 Candidatus Avacidaminococcus intestinavium | reverse complement strand
AACGCCAGTTGCAAGAAAAATACTTAAACAAAGTACTAAACCATACATTCTAATAGGAAAATCGCCAATAAAAAAAAGATATTGATGCATAAAGCCTCCTCTAGTTATTTCATGAAAGAAATAACTTGTTTTACGATTTTTTGAATATGCGCTTGGTCCTCTACAGAAAGTTCTTTATCATAAAGACATTCTTTGGCACTGTTTTCTAAAACATAAAGCCCTATTTTTTCAATTGCTGCACGAGTCGCTGATAGTTGGACCAGAATATCTTCACAACGTTCTTGATTATCAACCATCTTTTCTATGCCAGCAATATGACCTTTTACTGTTTTCAATCGTGTAAGTACTGATTTTTTTACGTGAGAATTAAGCATAAGTACCTCCTTTACCTATACATCATGAATAGTAGTGTAATTATACTATGCTCAAAAAATAATTGCCATAAAATGGGAGGTGAAAGGGTGTGCTTAGATGATTTTCTGCAAAGCAAAGTTAACGCAATCTGCAGAAACTAATTGATAGTTGGTATTATTATGTACGCCTTGAAAGACATATTGACAATCATTTCCATGAATATGACCGAAAATAACCTGTTTTGCTTTATAACGAGTAATTATTTTTTCAAAGGCAGACGTAGCCATATCTTTATATAAAGGTGGATAATGAAGAGCAACAATGATTTCTTGATAACCGTCAGCCGTAGCCTTTTGTAAAGAGTTTTCAAGTCGTAAGCATTCACGCTGCAAGATAGTTTCATCTTGGCTAGTATATGCTTCGCTACCGGGCATATTCCAACCACGGGTACCGCAAATTGCATATTTTGATGCTCTAAAATAATTATTATGTAAAAAAGAAAAGTCATTATGTGTAGCGGTAGTCATTTTTTTTATTGTACTCCACCAATAATCGTGATTACCACGTAATAATATTTTATGGCCTGGAAGTGCAGCGATAGCGTTTAAATCAACTAGCGCTTCTTGTAAAGTGAGTGCCCATGAAATATCACCACAAATAATTACGGTATCTTCTTGTCTTACTTGTTGTAGCCAAGAGTTTTTTATTTGTGACCAATGATTTTGCCAATGTTCACCAAAGATGGTCATGGGTTTTGAAGGTGGTTCACCAGAAAGGTGCAAGTCACCGATTGCATAAATAGACATAGTCAGAATCCTTTTCGTTTTTTTTTATTATACTACACTATAAGCAGCTGGTGTTTAATTTGTTTATTCATGAAGTGGTGAGTGGATAAGGACGTTTTTGCTTGTATGTTTGATAAAATATGTTATAATAAAAAAGCATGAACAAACTGTGAAGAATGTTATTTATAAAAAATAGTAGATGTTATTTTTAGTTTTAGAATAGAAGAATCCGATGCAGCGGACTAGTAGTTTCAGTGTTTTCTTTAAGAAAGTTGACGGTTGATGCAAGTCAATGGAAAACCGAAATGAACTCACCGTGAAGGTGCCTATGCAAAACATAGGTCGTAGTGCTAGCGTTAATGGCAAAAAGTGGTCGAGAAATTCGACAAACAGGGTGGTACCGCGGGTTAGCTCGTCCCTTTCTACATGTGTAGAAGGGGTTTATTTTTTTATCAATATTATGGAGGTTGTAGAGCATGATTAATGAAAAATATAATCCTCGTGAGTTGGAATCGAAGTGGCAAAAAAAATGGGAAACTAATCATTCCTTCAAGACAGAAATAGATCATAATAAACCCAAATCTTATGTACTAGAAATGTTTCCTTATCCTTCTGGTAATCTACATATGGGACACGTTCGTAACTATTCCATTGGTGACGTTATTGCTCGTTTTTATGCGATGAATGGCTTTAATGTTTTGCATCCCATGGGCTGGGATTCATTTGGCATGCCGGCAGAAAATGCTGCAATCAAACATGGCATACCACCAGCAAAATGGACGATGGAAAATATTGCTAATATGACTAGACAACAAAAAGAACTCGGGTTGTCTTATGATTGGGACCGTGAGGTTACAACTTGTAAGGCTGATTATTATAAATGGACCCAGTGGTTTTTCGAATTGTTTTATAAGAAAGGTTTGGCTGTTAGGAAAAAATCTGCAGTTAATTGGTGTGAGTCTTGTAATACGGTTTTAGCTAATGAACAAGTTATTGATGGCAAATGTTGGCGTTGTGATTCTGTTGTAATAAAAAAAGATTTAGAACAATGGTTTTTTAAAATAACAGATTACGCTGAAGAATTGCTTAATGACTTGGAAGAACTAGAAGGTTGGCCAGAGCGTGTTAAGACAATGCAACGTAATTGGATTGGCCGTAGTGAAGGTTTAGAATTTAGTTTTGCGGTGCCGGAGCTTAATGAAAGTGTTGCTGTTTATACAACAAGGCCCGATACAATTTATGGTGTGACGTTTGTTGTTGTTCCACCAGAACATCCTTTAGTTGCTAAAATGCTAGAAAATAATCCTCAACGCGCAGAGTTAGAAGCTTTTTGTACAAGAGTGCGTAAACAATCAGATATAGAACGTACCTCTAGTGAGTCGGAAAAGGAAGGCATTTTTACAGGCTTTTATTGTGAGCATCCTTTAAATGGGCGTAAGGTTGAAATCTGGATTACGAATTATGTGTTATATGAATATGGTACGGGTGCGGTTATGGGTGTTCCTGCGCATGATACACGTGACTGGATGTTTGCTGATAAATATGGTATGGAAAAAATTATAGTTATTCAGCCTAGTGATAAGCAATTAGAGCTTGCTGAAATGCAAGACGCTTATACTGATCCTGGTGTTATGGTTAATTCTGGTAAATTTGATGGTTTAACTAATAACGAAGCCATGTCGGCAATTATGGATGAAATAGAAGCGCAAGGCATCGGTAAACGTAAAATTAATTATCGCTTGCGTGATTGGTTGATTAGTCGCCAACGTTATTGGGGAGCGCCGATTCCTATTATCTATTGTCCTAGTTGTGGACCTGTATTAGTACCAGAGGCGGATTTGCCAGTGATATTGCCAGAAAATGTTAGTTTTGAAAGCAGTAATTTGTCTCCACTCGCGACGTCAGAGGAGTTTGTGCACTGCCATTGCCCGCAATGCGGAAAAGAAGCTACACGTGAAACTGATACCATGGATACTTTTCTTTGTTCTTCTTGGTACTATTTGAGATATACCGACCCGAGCAATGCAAATGAGGCGTTTTCTAAAGAAAGCGTTAATTATTGGGCACCAGTTGATCGCTATATTGGCGGAATTGAACATGCTATTTTGCATCTTTTGTATTCACGCTTTTTTATGAAAGTATTGCGGGATGCGGGTTTAGTAGAAGCTGGTGAACCTTTTAAGAATCTGTTAACTCAAGGTATGGTTATTAAAGATGGGGCAAAAATGTCCAAATCGCTTGGGAATGTTGTTTCGCCAGAAGAAATTATTTCAAAGTATGGTGCAGATACTGCCCGATTATTTATTTTGTTTGCGGCTCCGCCAGAAAGAGAACTGGAGTGGAGTGATCAAGGGGTTGAAGGATCTTTCCGTTTTCTTAATAGGGTATGGCGTATTGTAGAAGCATTTTCGGCATCGCTAGCACGGCATGTAGTAGAATATGATGTTGTAGCACTTGATGAAGATGATAAAGAGCTGCGAAGAATATTGCATGCTGGTATTAAAAAAGTTACGGATGATATTACGCAACGTTTTAATTTTAATACGGCCATTAGTGCGATGATGGAAATTGTCAATGCTCTGTATGTTTATAAAGAAAAGAAAACAGTTGTAAATGATGGTTTGATTTTTGAAACTATTTCAGCATTGTTACGACTTCTAGCACCTTTTGTACCACATATCACTGAGGAATTATGGACTAGTGTCATTGATGCGAATGGTAGTGTGCATAAGGAAGCTTGGCCGGTTTATTCAGAAGAGGCACTAAAGGTTGATACGGTTGAAATTATTGTTCAAATCAATGGTAAAGGTAGAGAACATTTAGTTGTACCAGCTGAAGCGACTAAAGAAGAATTGCAAGTAATTGCGTTAGCAGATCAAAAAATTAAAGAATACTTAGTGGATAAAAATATAATAAAAGTTATTTGTGTACCCAAAAGATTGGTGAATATTGTTGTGCGTTGATTACTATTAAAGCGACGCTACTATGAAGAGTTATTTACGGTAACGCCTGAAAAGGTTTACTGTAAATAACTCTTTTTTTTAGGAGTGATAGTTTAATGGAAGTTTCAAACAAGAAAAAAATAATAGTAGTAATTTTAGTTGTTGTAGTTTTAACTATTTTAAGTATTCTTTTTTCTTTACCAAATAAGGTAGAAGATGGCAAAGAGCCACCGCTAATGTCGTTAAGCCAAGAACAGGCTTCTTCTCCTAAGATTACTGTTTATATAAGTGGTGCAGTGCAAAATCCGGGTATTTATGAAATTATGCCTAATCAACGTGTAGGAGAAGTACTTAAAGTTGCTGGTGGGGTCGCGCCTAATGCCGATTTAAATAAGGTTAACTTGGCAAAGAAATGTAAGGATGGAATGCAAATTAATGTGCCGCAAGCAAAAGGCAAAAAGCAAATGCAAGCAACTAACTTAGCAAGTAATAGTTCAAAAGAAACTAACGCACAACAAATAGGAACACAGAATGCCATTAATGAACAAAAAATAAACCTTAATACTGCGACCTCCGAAGAATTACAATCGTTGCCAGGGGTTGGGGCAGCAACTGCTGAACGAATAATTGAATACCGCTCAGCACACCAGTTTAAAAAAGTTGAAGAAATCATGCAGGTTAAAGGGATTGGCAAAGCAAAATTTGCTAAACTACAAGCATATTTGGAAGTGTGAATAGATGTTGTATCTATATGGTAGTTTAATTTTTTGTTTAGGTGTCTATAGTGGTTTAGTGGTGGACGCAACAGTAAAACCAGAGTTTTACATCATATTTCTTATATTTTTGAGCGGATTAGCTGGTATGCTTTTACTAAAGCAACAAGCTTGTAATAAAGTGCAATTAGTGGCTGTTTTAATAATAGTTCTAGCAGTCAGTGGCTTGGCAATAGGTATGATTGGCGGCTCTTCAAAAATGGAGTATGCAAAGCTATACGAACAAAATGTTTGTGTAACTGGTAACATTGTTCCTAGCTCAGTGCACAAAAATGCTAATGGTGATTTAAACTTGCTTTTGGAGCTAAAAACTTTAGAGCATAAAGATAAAAGCGTTCCGGCAAAGGGCTATTTAAGGCTTTATATTTCTTCTGGGGCGAAGAGTTTGCTGGCGGAAAATATTTATGGTTATCTTAAAGTAGTTGGAAAATTGCAACCGATTATTGGTATGAAAAATCCTGGTGTTATTGATAGCGAAAAAGTAGCCTATGTTAATAATATAGTTGGAAGGATGGTCGTGAAAAAAGAAGCTATTGTCTACCAAAAAATAGGGAAGCCTATGAGTGCGTATTTTGTTGAAGTAGCGAATTTGATGCGCGAAACTATCGCCAAGTGCATGCCGGAGAATGAATCAGCTGTTTTAAGTGGCATGGCATTAGGTGGTTATGAGGGGATACCTGACGAAACGGTTAGAGCCTTTTCAGCGACAGGTATCATTCATATTTTATCTGTATCGGGTAGCCATATTGCTTTATTAATTGGCTTTATTTTTGCGGTGGGAAAGACACTAAAAATAGGCAAGGAAGCTACTTTGTTTGGTGCGGCGGTTACCATCATCCTCTATGGTTTGTTATGCGGTTTTTCACCACCAGTTTTGCGTTCTGTTTTAATGGGCTGCGCCATGTTAACAGGAACTTTTTTAGAAAGAGAGAGTAATAGGGGTGCAATTTTAGCGACTGTTATTATTCTTATGTTGTGTTATAAGCCGCGGTGGTTACTGGATATTGGTTTTATTTTGTCTTTTGCTTCTACGGCTGGGCTACTTTTTTTGTTTGCTCCTTTGCAAAAACAGCTAGCGGCTTTTTGTCCGATTGTGCTTGCTGATGGTATTGGTGTTACTTTAGCTGCCCAATTAGCGGCATTGCCCTTTATTATTTATTATTTTCATCAAATATCGATTGGTTCATTAATTGCTAATCTTTTAATTGTGCCAGTATTAGAGTTTATAGTCTTACTTACTTTGTGTGGAGTTGGGTTATCTTTTCTTCCTGTAATCGGCAGTGTTTTATTACTTCTTAGTAGTTGTTTGTTAGCACCGACACTCAGTTTTGTTCAATTTTTGGCAAAATGGTATTGGACAGTACTGGCGGTGCCTGCAACGTCTATCTTTACGGGAATGTTATATTATGGAATAATAATTTTATTATTTGGGTTACCGATAGGTATTGCCGTGAGTAGTAAGACGAGAAAAATCGTGATAGGTATATTAGTAATTGTACTTAGCGCTACCTTTGGAGTTAGCAAGGCCATGCCAGGTGCTTTTACTGCTTATTTTATTGATGTTGGTCAAGGCGATGCCGCTCTCATTATGACACCAGAAAAAAAGACAATCTTAGTAGATACCGGTGGAGTAAATGGTGAGTTTGATATAGGTGAGCGAGTACTTTTACCCTTTCTCCGGTATTTAAATGTGACAAAGATAGATTTATTAGTACTTAGTCATGGGCATCATGATCATGCTGGCGGTGCAGCTGCTGTAGGACGTTCAGTAGCGATTAATACGATTATCTTAGCTAATGAAGAGCCGAGTGAAGATGTTTCTAAGTTATTACAAGTAACCAGCGGGAAAAGTAGAATTATAAGAGCTGCTACAGGGCAAGTTTATCAACTTGGTAGTGCACAGCTAACTATAATTACAGCACCTTCTAATCTTGACGAAACAGCGACTGCTAATAACGAAAGTTCAATTATTTGCAAGGTTAGCTGCGAAAACCAAGCTATTGTGTTTACAGGTGATGCCACACTTAATGAGGAGCAAGCGAGCTATAATAAGCCTATTAAGGCAGCAATTCTTAAGGTTGCGCATCATGGTTCTAAAACTTCCTCCAATGAAGCTTTTTTGCAAGCGGTAGACCCACGATTAGCAATTATTTCAGTGGGCCGTGGTAATCGCTTTGGTCATCCGGCGCAGGAAACTTTAGATAAATTACAAAGACAAAATATCAAGGTTTTACGCACAGATTTATTAGGAAATATCAAGATTGTTTTTGACGATAGAAAGTGTACATGGTATAGTTATCGTTATCAAGAGAATTGTTTTTAACAGGAGTGACTTATGGAATTTTCAGCTGAACAAATGCTCACTATTTTAAAAAAAAATAGTGAAGTTCCCAAC
>DVNI01000078.1 GCA_018714505.1 Candidatus Avacidaminococcus intestinavium | reverse complement strand
TGTACGGCTGGCGGTACATTACCGCAACCAAAGGCTGCAATCACTACACCTGCGACCTTATTATCTACCATAAACTGAAATAATCCTTCGTCCATACCAGTAAAAATTTCTAGCAAATAGACCGGTTCCACCACAATCGTAGTTTGAAGTGCTGCTGGTTTTACTGAAGGGCCAAAAAAGGTAATACGATCAACATCGACATGCCCAATTGCGCCGTAATCCGGCGATGTAAAAGCATGACAACTAGTAGTATGACTTTTAACAACATTTTCCGCCAAATGAATTTCATCAGCAAAAACAACTAAGACTCCTCTATTTATAGCATCTTCTTCACAAGCAGTACGCACAGCGGCTAGTAAGTTAGCTGGACCATCACACCCCGTGTCTGAAGCTCCCCGCATTGCTCCTGTAATACAAACAGGCTTAGTTGTAGCAAGCGTAATACTTAAAAAATAAGCCGTTTCTTCTAGCGTGTCCGTACCGTGCGTAATAACAAAACCCGCTACTTCTGGGCGCTCGGCTTCTTTTGCCACTAATTTTGCTAATTCCAGCATCATGAAAGGTGTCATATGACCACTAGGTACATTAGCAAATTCTATAACTTCTAACCTTGCAATATTACTTAAAGCAGGTACTGCCGCCGTCAAATCATCGCCACCAAGCGCAGGTTGCAAGCCATCGGTTGCCGAGTCATATTTCATCGCAATAGTCCCACCAGTTGTGATCACTACTATTTTTTTCATACTATCTCCTTCATTACTATAATCGCTATGTTATATTTTACGACTAATCTGCAATTATGCCAACCTTTCACTGAAAGAAATCTTTATTCTTGGGTACGCAGATTGAGTAATTATTTATTTAAGTAGTTTTAACAGCTCCTTGACCCGAGGAATTTATTGCAAAAAAATAAGGAAGCAGGAGTAACTTCCCCCTGCTTCCTTGCGTAGCTTTTGCTAAACAAACTACTTTTATTTGTTAGGATGGCACTCTTTCGATGAACAAGAAGAGCAACCACTACAACCGCCACTTTCGCCTTTTTTATAAATATGGCGTACGGCTACTACTAACAACAGCAAAACAATACCGCCAACTACATAATCAGCCATCTTAAAATCTCCCTTCAGTTAAACAGTTAGCTTTAACTAACTTCATTGTACTGCTAACATATTTGACTGTCAAGTGATCCTTTGAGCGACATAATTTAAACACTAATTAGCCTTTAAAAAGTTTCTTGTTGCAAGCGACAAAAACACTGGCTTTCATGATCATTTACCAAACCAATAGCTTGTAAGAAAGAATAAATAATAATTGGTCCAACAAATTTAAAACCACATTTTTTTAAATCCTTACTTATTTGTTCTGATAACGGCGTACTAGCGGGCAAGTTTGCCGTAGGCCGCTTAGTATCAATCGGTTTGTAATCAACATAGGCCCAGAGAAAATCCGCAAAACTACCATATTGCTTTTGCAAAAGTTGTACCGCCAAAGCGTTAGTCTGAACTGAACGAATTTTATTTCTGTTTTTGACAATAGGAAAACTTATACAAATATGCTCTAACTCCGCTGGCGTTAAATTAGCACAATATTCAATATCAAAATTCTGAAAAGCTGTTTGATAAGCACTTCTTTTATTTAAAATAAGCTGCCAGGAAAGACCAGCTTGAGCGCCCTCTAACGATAACATTTCAAAGATATAACGCTCATCATAACTAGGCTTACACCACTCATCATCATGATAGGCTTGCATTAACGTATTACTTTGCGCCCACGAACATCTTTGCACAATTTTCACTCCTGCCATTGACAGAATTTACCCGTTACGAGCGTTTTAGGTAAATCAATCAAACGTTGATTAGATGAACCTCGAAATTGCAAACTAATATCTTTAAGGTCTTCTACAAACTCACCATCGACTAATACATCAATTAATCCTAGTAATTCATCAGTATACGCACAGCGAGCTCTACTGGGCGTTAATAATTCTGTTTCCAGAATAAACCCGGTATAACACCATACTGTTTTTTCAGGAAAAAGTTTGCGCATTTTTTGCACAAAAGGGAGTAAAACCTTTTGATTTTCGGGTTCAAAAGGTTCACCACCTAGTAACGATAACCCATCAATATATTCTGCTGACAAAAGCTCTAGTAATTCTTGCTCAGTTTCTTCTGTAAACGGTTTACCATAAGAAAAAGACCAGGTTTCTGGATTAAAACAACCCTTACAATGATGTGTACAGCCGGAAACAAATAAAGAGACACGTACACCTATACCATTTGCGATATCACAGTTTTTAATCTCACCGTAGTTCATAATATTAAAGATGCATTACCCTTTCTTTAATCTCTTGCGTACGTCCTTGATTCCAGAATTGAGTGCCAATATAACCACACGTACGTCTAGCTACACTCATCGTATCTTGATTACGATTGTGACACTTAGGACACTCCCAACCAAGTTTCCCCTCAACTTCAACAATCTTTATTTCTCCATCAAAACCACATTCTTGGCAATAATCGCTCTTGGTATTAAGTTCAGCATACATAATATTATCGTAAATAAAACGAATTACTTGTAAAACTGCGGGGATATTATTTTGCATGTTAGGTACTTCTACATAGCTAATCGCTCCGCCACTCGACAACGCTTGAAATTGGGATTCAAATTTCAATTTGCTAAAGGCATCAATTGGTTCTGTTACCTTCACATGGTAGCTATTAGTGATATAACCCTTATCAGTAACGTCTGGAATAAGTCCAAATCTTTTTTGCAGAGCTTTTGCAAATTTATAAGTAGTACTTTCAATTGGAGCACCGTACACGCTAAAAGAAATATCTGTTTCTTCGCGCCATTTATCACAAGCCTCATTCATATATTTCATCACTTCAACCGCAAAAGCTGTAGCTTCCGGCGTCGTATGTGATTTACCAGTCATGTACTTAACACATTCATAAAGACCTGCATAACCAAGCGATATACTAGAATAACCACCATACAGCAACTTATCTATTTTCTCACCTTTTTTCAAACGAGCTAACGCTCCATACTGCCACAAAATTGGCGCAGCATCAGATAAAGTACCTTTTAAACGTTCATGACGACACATTAAAGCCTTGTAGCACAAAGCTAAACGTTCATCAAAAATCTCATAAAACTTCTTCATATCACCGCCAGAAGAAAGTGCTATATCGACTAAATTAAGCGTTACTACACCTTGATTAAAACGGCCATAGAATTTGTAATTACCCTGCTCATCCTTCCATGGTCCAAGCGCACTACGGCAACCCATAACAGGGAAACAATTACCCTCTTTGAGTTCTTTCATTTTTTTCTCAGAAATATAATCAGGAACCAATCTTTTGGCTGTACATTTAGCTGCTAGCTCTGTCAAGTAAAAATACTCTGAGCCTTTTTTGATATTATCTTCTTCCAAAACATAAATAAGTTTTGGGAAAGCCGGTGTTACCCATGCTCCAGCCTCATTTTTTACACCAATATAACGTTGGTTGAGCATTTCTTCAATAATCATCGCTAGATCTTTTTTCTCCTGCGGTGACTTTGTTTCATTAAGATACATGAAAACAGTTAAAAATGGTGCCTGCCCATTAGTCGTCATCAAAGTAATAACTTGATACTGAATAGTTTGGACGCCTTTTTTGATTTCACCACGCAACCTTTTTTCGACTACCGTGTGTAAATCTTCTTCCGAAAACTCCACACCAATCATAGCAAATTCTTCACGAACTTCTTTCTTTATTTTTTCACGTGAAACTTGTACGAAAGGCGCTAAGTGAGCTAAGCTAATACTTTGGCCACCATACTGATTACTTGCAACTTGAGCAATAATTTGTGTTGCAATATTACAAGCAGTAGAAAAACTATGCGGTTTTTCAATCAAAGTTTCGCTAATAACAGTACCATTTTGTAACATGTCTTCTAAATTTACTAAATCACAATTATGCATATGTTGAGCAAAATAATCGGAATCATGGAAATGGAGTAAACCTTCTTTATCCGCTTCCACAATATCTTGTGGTAATAAAAGACGCCTAGTAATATCTTTACTTACCTCACCCGCCATATAATCACGTTGCACGCTATTTACAACAGGATCTTTATTAGAATTTTCTTCCATTACTTCTTCATTATTACATTCTAATAAAGTAAGAATACGAGCATCTGTTGAATTAGCTTTACGCACTAAAGTACGATTATAACGATATCTTACATACCGTTTAGCAACTTCAAATGCACCTTTTGCCATAATCTGATCTTCCACCATATCTTGCACTTCTTCAACAGATGGAAAACGATTAAGCTTACCACATTTATAACCAATATAATCGGCAATATCATCAATTTGTACCTGCGTCAGTTCTTTGCGTTCTGAAGCATTATTCGCCTTTGTTACGGCAATAATTATCTTATTTAATTCAAACTCTTCTTCTGATCCATTACGTTTAATAATCTTCATTACCACTTCACCTCTCTAGAGCCTTTAAAAAATTAACACCTTAATTATAAACGTTCCTAAAAAGAAAAACTATTGCAATTATCACTATTTTATTTTAAACTATACTATATATTGTAGGACGTCAATCGTTAGGAGACTAAATATGAACAAAATTCCTTCCCAAGCGCATGCTGATTCTCGCTTTAAAACAGTACAGAATCCTTATCAAAGCACTATTGGCACAAATATCAAACTTTTCAAAAAAGGAGAAATTATTCTACTTACAACTCCAACTACAAATTTTTCTGGCCTTATAAATAAAGGTCTTGTTTATCTTATTGGCGAAAATGAATCTTCCGAACGTGGAATTATCGACTACTTTGAAAAAGGTGATTTACTTTATCAGCAAGCACCGCTTACTTTACCCGATAACACCTTTTTTCTTCTCGCTAAAACAGAATGTGCGATTAACCTCGTTAACTTACAAAGTTTTCCCCAGTTTCCATCCAATAGTGAGCATAATTTAATGAATTTATTAAGAAAATTTGAAAAAAAAAGTTCTACTCATCTTTATATTTTACAACAACGCACCTTGCGACGAAAATTACTACTTTATTTTACTTATTTAAAACAACTTACAGGCACTAATATTTTTACCGTACCCCTTTGTTATACCGACTTAGCGGATTATTTATCAGCTGATCGCAGCTCTTTAATGCGCGCATTACAAAAATTAAACAGCGAAGGCCTACTAAAAAGTCACAAGCGCACTATTGAATTATTTGATCCATCAAAATAAAAAGCACTATTCTTTCTTCTTAACCAATAAGAGAAAGAATAGTGCTTGCTTTCACTTCACTACTTTTTTAAATAAGCTAAAATTTCTTCAGCATTAGTATCCGGCTTCACCTTAGGCATAACCTTCTCAATTATCCCTTGTTCATTAATGATATAGGTTGCTCTAACAACCCCCATACTAACTTTACCGTAGTTTTTCTTCTCTTGCCAAACATCGTAAGCTTTAATAACCGTAAGCTCTGGATCTGACAATAAAATAAATGGCAAATCATGTTTTTCAGCAAATTTAACATGGGAAGCCACGCTATCTTTACTAACACCAATTACCACAACATTTTCTTGTTTAAAATCCTCATAAGCTGCCGCAAAAGCACATGCCTGACGCGTACAACCCGGCGTATTATCCCTTGGATAGAAATAAAGTACTACTTTTTTACCTAAAAAGTCTTGTAGACTTACCTCTTTGCCCTCCTTATCAGGCAAAGTAAATGCTGGTGCTATCGTGTTTTCAATTAACAAATTATTTTCCTCCTTTAAGAAAAACATAATTTTGTTCTGTCGACCATTCTTCTGCAAAACAATAATTCAACTCATTAAACTGTTTTATTTCTTCATATTCTCTTATCTTGTACTCTGCTAAAAACCGTACCATTTTTCCCCGTGCCATTTTACAAGTAATCCCTTTTTCTACGATCTTACCGGCCAGCAATTCTCCAAACTGGCAAGTTATGACTCTTACCCCCTGCGGCAAATACGGCAAAATTGCTTTACTATATTCTTTTGACGCCAAGTTTACTATCACATCCGCTTCACCAGCTAATTGCAGTGCTAATTGCGCGCCCCAATACTCATAAAGATTTTTAGCTTGACCTACAGCAAGGCGGGCCTGCATTTCTAAGCGATAAGGAACAACACCATCAAAGGGCCTTAATACACCATAAAAACCAGAGATAATACGTAAATGTTGCTCAAGATATTCATACTGCTCCTCTTCAAAAATCCCCGGCGCCATATATTGATATTGAATACCTTCATATGCCAAAAGAGCCGGTGTTAAGTTTTGTTCTAAGTCCATTTGTGCTAGGCGTCGTTCATTAAGAGTAGCGATGCTTTCACTACATTGCCATAGCTTTTGCAATGCCTGTGATTCTAAGCGTTGTAAACAACGCATAAGCACTTGAGTTTCTTTTAAAAACAACGGCAAATTACGCACCGCTAAAGTATCACTATCCACCTGCATCTTTTTAGCCGGAGAAATAATAATGCGCAAGCTATCACCTCTTTTTGTTGAAGAATTATGTTAAATACAAGAAGAAAATAGTATTTTAAAACTGTAACTGTTATACTATAAAAAACTAAGGAGACGATAAAAAATGAACGGACAAAACCGCAATAATATAAAAATAGGTGCCAAAGTAAAAATTGTTCTTAAAGCTGATCAACGCACCGGCAAGCTAACAGAAGGCACAATTATGCGTTTATTAACTAAAAGTCCTTCGCACCCACATGGTATCAAAGTCATGCTTGAAGATGGACAAGTTGGACGAGTACAAGAAATTCTAAGCAACTAATTAAGGTCACGCCCTCATTTTAGCATAAATTACTCTTGCTAAACAAAAATAAATAATTAATTTAATAGAAATTATTGACAAATTTTAAAAATCGCCTTATTATATATATGTAATTAGCACTCATCAATACGGAGTGCTAACAATATCAAAAAAGGAGTGGTTTGTTATGAGAAATTTGGTACCATTTAACAAAAGAAAGGATGAATTGTTGCCAATCGGTTTTCAAAACATGCTTGACGACTTTTTTGCAGACGGTTGGCCATTTACCAGGAGCTTAGCCGGTGATACTTTTAAGATTGATATCAAAGAAAATGATAATGAATATACAATAGACGCCGAGCTTCCTGGCATCACCAAAGAAGAAGTTTTTCTTTCCTTTGAAGACGGCACACTTAAACTAGGTTTTAACAAAGAGGAAGTAAAAGATGAAAGTACCGATCATTACATTCACAAAGAAAGACGTTCTTCTTCAGCACTACGTAATATCTATCTAAAAGACGCAACAGCCGAAGGCATTAAAGCCCGCCTCGATAATGGGGTGCTCAATGTAATAGTTCCCAAAAAAGCTCATGCAGATAACGCTATTCAAATTGAGGTAGAGTAATGCCTAAACAAAAAAGTCCGTTATCAAAACTAATCATTTAAAATTATATAGATGTTGCCGTCTTTGGCAGTTGTTCGCTATTTCCGAACAACTGCTTTTTTCATGGTTTAGCATTTATCATGATTCCACTAGTGCCGTTTCTAGTTTTTTCGTCAAAATTCAAACAAATAAAAAAATAACGGTCTGCCAAAAAGCCGCAGAACCGCATGATTACATGGCGGAGAGGGTGGGATTCGAACCCACGGTGCGTTGCCGCACACTTGATTTCGAGTCAAGCACCTTCGACCACTCGGACACCTCTCCATGATATGAAATTATAACAATAATTATTATAACATATAAAAACTATTCTTTCTAAGCATTTTAGATGTTTTTCTGAGCTTGACGTCGCTTTTTAAAAAAATCTTTCATCATAAAAGCACATTCTTCTGCACAAACGCCAGCCACAACCTCTGTTCTATGATTAAGTGCTGGATTATTTACGATATTAAAAAGTGATTCTGCTGCCCCAGCCTTGCTATCGGTAGTACCATAAACCAACCTGCTGACACGTGCCATCATAATCGCTCCTGCACACATCGGACAAGGTTCTACCGTGACATACAAAGTAACGCCAGTCAACCTCCAGCGTCCTAACTTCTTGCAGGCTGTTTGAATACCAATAATCTCAGCATGCGCCGTCCCATCTTGCCAAATTTCGCGCATATTATGTGCTCTAGCAATAATCTCTCCTGCGCACACTAATACAGCACCAATAGGAATTTCGCCTAGTGCTGCCGCTTTTTGCCCTTCTTTTAAAGCTTCCTGCATATAAAAAAGATCATCTATCATAATAACCCTCACTAGTAAAAAACGCGCCTAAGGCGCGTCATTATTTTGTGGTGTCCTGGGCGAGATTCGAACTCACGGCCTACTGCTTAGGAGGCAGTCGCTCTATCCAGCTGAGCTACCAAGACCTGAAAAAATATCCACTATCGATTTTACTATATTGCAAAGGCACTGTCAATTTCACTAGCAAATCTTTTTCTTATGCCTTTACTAAAACTCTAACGCCAAACACTCCTTAGCTAAAATCGTTCACCATCTATAAATATCTATTTATTGTAAAGTTTGTAATAACTTATTCGTTTATAAAACAGAATTAAGTTAGGGCTCTAAATATTTTGTAGTTTCTCTGTGCACATTAATTTTGCCATTTTTCTTAGTTATGCACTTATAAAGTACAAACAATCTTTCGTGCATAACTTTATACACAGGCTTTTTCCCTAAAATTGATTAATTTTCTAGCTTTTCCCCAGAGTTATCCACAGAACAAGCGTTTTTGTGGATAAACCTGTTTATAACTTGTCTATTATTTCTGGTGGCATACTCCATTCTACAAGCACACCGGTATTTGACCATAATCTTGTTAAACAAAGTCGCAAATTATCTTTATTTTCTAGTGGATAAAGCGTTTTAGTGGTAAAATCACGAACATTATCACTTTCTGGTACATCTAAAGTCAACTCCTTATTCAAGAAGTCTTCTACTACCTTAATAATTTCCGGTGCATCCTTCATCACGATTGTTGCTTTTTTAGTTGCTTCATCATATTCAATGTAACCATAATTGCCATTCCAATTTAAAGTATATTTAATTTTTTCCATCTTTACCTTGCCTCCATTATATGTTTTATCTATTCTTCTTTTCTATAAAGCGGTTTCAATCGTCGTTCCATACTGAGCGGCTGTCGTCCACCATACTTTTTAGCTCGTTCATAGAATGCTTGCTGCGAACTAAGCGGTGCATTACCATGAGCACTTACACGACGATAAACCCCATTGGCTTGCAAAATATGCGCTCCCACATTATCTTTTAAAGCTGTTTCTAAAATTGCTTTGATTCTCGTAATATGTTTAGCGCGCTCTACTGGAAAAAACAATTCTACGCGATCATTGAGATTTCTAGCCATCCAATCGGCGCTAGACAAATAAACTTGCTCATCTCCACCACCTGCGAAATAGAAAATTCTACTATGCTCTAGTTGTCGACCAATAATGCTACGCACCGTAATATTTTCACTAACACCTTCAAGTCCCGGTCTCAAGCCACAAATACCACGAATGATTAGTTCGATTTTTACCCCATGCATGGAAGCTTCGTAGAGTTTTTTTATCACATCTTTATCAATTAATGAATTCATCTTTACGATAATATGACCAACATGTCCCATT
>DVNI01000077.1 GCA_018714505.1 Candidatus Avacidaminococcus intestinavium | reverse complement strand
GAGACTGGTGGTATGATTGAGTCCGTCTTATACCGCCTAGCTGAGCAATATGAAAAAGACTATCGACTAAACGCAAAGCTCAAGTCAGCTATGATTTATCCAGCAGTGGTAATCGGCGTTGCTGTTATTTCTGTTGCTATTATTTTGACTTTTGTCATGCCGACTTTTGTAGGGCTTTTTAAATCACTAAATGTAGAATTACCGCTGCCGACTAAGATTGTGATGGCTTTAAGTGATTTCTTAGTCAATGATTGGTGGATTTTAGTGGTAGTGTTACTTGCTATCTTTTTGGCGCACCAAGCGGCAGCCAAAAAAATAGAGTTTCGCCTGTGGCGTGACAAATTTTACTTAAGTATTCCCGTGCTCGGTGAACTTTATAACAAGGTTATTATTGCACGCTTTGCTTCGACTTTTGCTAGCCTTTCCCGCAGTGGTGTACCGATTCTTTCCGCCTTAACCATTGTTAGTAAAGCGACCGGCAGTATACTTGCCGAAGAAGCTTTTAAAGCCGCTAGAGTGAACGTTCAAAGAGGACGCAGCTTATCAGTACCAATGGAAGAAAGCAAGCTTTTTCCTCCGCTAGTAGTGAATATGGTAGCGATTGGTGAAGAAACGGGTAGTCTTGAACATATGCTGGACAAGATTAGTGAGTTTTATACAGCGGAAGTCGATGATATGACTTCTCGCTTACAATCTTTATTAGATCCTTTCCTCATTGTAATTCTTGGCGTACTCGTTGGTTTCATCGCAGTAGCCATGTTATTACCTATGTTTGATATCATCACAAAGGTCGGTAGCGTGTGAAATCAGTAAAAAAAAATCAGTTTTGGTAAAAAGACGAAACAGGGTATTGTCTTTCGATAAAAACATGGTAATATGTATTCAAGAAGAACAGTTATCGTTCTTAAAGACACTTTAAGCGATACTAAATCTTGAAAAAATTGGGAGGAATTAAGAATGAATTTTTTTAAAAACAACAAAGGTTTTACACTAGTTGAACTAGTCGTCGTTATTGCTATTTTGGGTATTTTAGCAGGTATCGCTATTCCGAGATTTATGGATGCTACGGCTTCCGCTAGAGGCGCAAAAATTGTTGCCGACCTCAGAACGATTGATAGCGCAATTATGATGTACCAAGCTAAAGAAGGTAAATTACCTGAAGACAAGAACGGTGGCGAACTCAAACCGAATTATGTTGCCGCTTGGCCGGTGCCACCATCTGGTGATGTGATCATAACTACTACTAATGGAGCTGCAAAGAAAATTGAAGATAAGGATATTGCAGAGACGTATACTTTAGATACGGTTAATGGTAGAGCAATGATTGGGAATGATACTGTTGATAGTTTAATTACACCAAAACAGTAGTCATAAAATAAAAATAATTCTAATCTGGTAGCGTGTGGCATAGCATTGTACATGAAGTAAATAGATAAGAATATAGCCTGATAACTTTATCAGGCTATATTTTTTAAAATTAATATTTGAGGTAAGTTGATCATGGAGAGAAATCAGCATAGTTTAAATCGAGGTTTTACCTTAGTTGAATTAGTAGTGGTCATTGCGATTCTTGGTCTTTTAGCAAGTATCGCTGTGCCGCGTTTTCTTGACGCCCAAGCACAGGCCAGAGGCAGTAAGATTCTTGCTGATCTCAATACCTGCGAAGCAGCGATTAATCTTTATTATATGCGTAACGGACACTTTCCTACAGATAGTGACGCCCTTGATGAAGAACAATTAGTTGGTAATTATTTAGCTGCGTGGCCCATGCCGCCAGTAGGAAGAGCCTTGATTAATGCAAAAGAAATTATTGTTGAGCAAGGTGCTCATTATATTTATGTAGGACAGGCAGAAACAGAATTAACGACGCGGGTAGGGCGAGTAAAGGTAGAAGTAGCAGGTGGAGCCCAAACAGTCGATGAACTCCTCGCTGCTGACTAAAAACGACGTACGGAGAATAGTTCTGTGCGTCGTTTTTACTCAGCAATAAGCGCAGTAAGTGCTTGTACTTTAGCGCAAAGTTGTTATAATTAGAGAAAACAAACATTTGTGACAAAGTTGTGTCAATTACCGGAAAGGATCGTGGTTATTTGTCACTATTATTTATTAGTTATTTCATCTTAGGACTGGTTACTGGTAGTTTTCTCAATGTGTGCATTTATCGTTTGCCACTGGGTAAATCAGTGATCAATCCGCCGTCTAGCTGTGGCAGTTGTGGGCATCGGTTAAGTCCCTTAGATATGATACCAGTGCTTAGCTATTTTCTTTTGCGTGGTCGCTGTCGTTATTGCGGCGCTACGTATAGTATGCGTTACGCAGGGGTTGAATTATTAACGGGTTTGCTTTTCATGGTGACCGGTCTTTATTTCTTGCCAGGAACGCCACTAACGTTGGCTTTTATTTTCGTAGCAGCGTTAGTCACTATTACGTTTATTGATCTTGATCACCAGATTATCCCGGACGAAATCGTTGTGCTCCTCATTATTAGTGGGTTAGCCTATTTGTACGCGCGGCAGACAAGTTACCTCGAGGCAGCGTACGGTGCGCTTTTTGCCGGTGGCATGATGTTTGCCATCTATATATTAAGCAGAGGCGGGATGGGTGCAGGTGACGTAAAACTTAGCTTTGCTTTAGGGTTGTGGTTAGGTTTTCAAGGCAGTATCGTTTTTTTACTCTTGGCATTTATTTTAGGTGGCGTAATTGGTATCTTTTTATTAGCAACGGGTCTTAAAACACGTAAAGATCCTATTCCTTTTGGACCGTTTTTATGTTTAGGTGCGCTATTATCTTTTCTGTACGCTCCTTATATTATTTATTATTATTGGAGTATATTTATTTAAATAGGTTATAATACTAATGGGAAGTTATACTAACAATCTAGTAATTAGTCGAAATGAGGGCTAAAGGAATGAATTTTAAAAAAATTGCAAAAAAGCTTTTTACAACATTGCCGTCAAGTGTTTTAGGCATTGATATTGGTACTGAATATGTCAAGATTGTCCAGGTTGATTTAAAAGGGGAACGGCCTTATGTGCGGGATTTTGCTGTTAGTGAATTACCAGCTAACTTAAAGACGAAGGGCGTCTTGAATGCCAAAGATGAATTAATTTCATTTTTGTATGAATTGCTTAAACGGCATAATTTTTCAACTAAGCATGCGGTTTTTAGTCTGAATGGCAAAAATGTTTTTGTACGTGAGATTATTATGCCGATGATGCCAGATGCAGAATTGAAGCAGGCAGTTGGTTGGGATGTAGGGCAATATGTTCCGTATGAACCAGATACTTTTTATTTTGATTATGCGAGATTTGGTGAAGAAACTAGTGATGGTCAACAACGGATTGTCTTAGTTGCGGCACCTAAAGAAATTGTTGACGGGATTATTGAAATCAGCACTGCTCTAAATTTGAAAGTTTTAAAGATTGATATTGACGTCTTAACTATTTGCCGTACTTTAGTTCAGCCGTTGAGTGAATTTATTTTGCTTGATATCGGTCATTTATATACAATGATGACTATTTTTGAAAAAGGTGCGCCCGTTGCGCAGCGGGCTTTACAAAATAGCTGGGGTACGCTTATTACGAATGTGAGTGAGATCTCTGGCTTAGAACCGCGTGATCTACAGGCGTTGCTACAAGAAAAAAACTATTTGACTAAAGCTGTAACGATGGATGAAGAAGTTATTGCGAGCGTTATGAAAGAAGAGATTATAACCGTCGCACGAGAGTGTCGACTTACTAGTGATTATTATCTTTCTACCAAACGAGATTTATCTTTTTCTAATCTTGTTATAGCGGGGGTTGGCTCCAAAGTACCAGGTTTAGTAGAGTTTTTGCACAATGAAATAGATGCAAAAGTAATGCTGCATGATATTTTGCAAAAGGTTGATTTCAATCCTAAGTTTGAAGAAAATAAGGTCAAGGGACTTGCACCAATCTTAGCAATTGCCGTGGGCGCTGCGTTAGCCGGAGGTGAAAGTGATGATTAAGATTAATCTTTTGCCAGAGGAGCTGCGCAAAAAAGAACTACCTGTCGGTAGAATCTTGCGTTTAGTCACTTACCTGCTTTTAGCACTTGTACTGCTCTACTGGATTTTTAGCCTTGCGATGGTAAAATTTGCGGAAAATGAATTAGAAGAAACAAGGCAAAACATTCGTTCTCTATATGTGTGGCAGGAACGGTATGAACGTGATTTAGTGCAAAATGCTGAGATTGCCAAAAGAGAAAATCTCTTGAAAACTAAGGCTGGTGAAAGAATGCTCTGGAATCAATCCTTGGCGAGCCTAGGTAATACCACGCCTTTTGGTACTTGGTTAACCGGTGTTTCTCAAAACAAGAGCAATCCGCAGTTAGTCACCATAAAAGGTAAGGCTTTGCGTATGAATAATTTGTTAGAATTTATTAGCCGTCTAGAAAGTGATGCGCAAATCGCGCGCGTTGATTTAGTAGAAACGCAGCTAGGAACGGCCGCAGGTGCAACAGGTTCGGCAACTACTATGGATTTTACGCTCAACGTTTTAAAACACGGGGAGGGTCAATAAATGAAGGAACAATTAGCTAAAATAAGCCCTGAGATGCGTTCGGTGCTCTTATTGTTACTGGCGGTAATTGTTGCAATTTTAGTATATGCACAATTTATTCTGCCTTTAACGCTTGAGAAAGAAAACTTTGATAATCAGATCTTAATGGAGAATACGAAGTTAGCGGCAATTCAGACTTTTGCTGATAAAAATGCAAACTATGAGGCTTATTTGCACAAAAAAACCTTAGAATTAGAGGTTAGTAAACAACAACTGCCAGATACGGTGACCATTCCAGAACTAGTGGCTGAATATTCTACGTTAGCAGAGCAAACGACGGTTGTGTTAGAGACGCTCAAACCACCGTCAGCGGTTAAGGCAGATAAAGCTGGTCTTTTTGTGATTCCGATTAAAGTGACTTTGACTGGTGATTATTTTAATTTAGTTAAATTTTTGCAACAAGTTGAAATGGGTAAGCGTTTTACGAGTATTCAGAGCGTAGATTTTACTGCAAATGAACAAGGTGTTTTAACGATGGATGCTGATTTTATTGTCTATTCTTTAAAAAACCCTAATCCGCCAGTAGCGAATGCTAGTGCAACTAAATAAAAATTTGAGACAGGGAAGCATCTAGTATTAGAGGCTTCTCTGTTTGTTCGTCTTGAATAAAAAACACTAGGCAAGCCCTTTGTTTCGGGGTATAATTTGCGTATATGTAATAGATAAAAACTAAAGCGTGAGGTGCTTCATGAACTGGCAAGACAAACGGGTAAAAATTCTTGTAACTGTTTTGGTAATAATTTTAGCAATTATTGGTTTTAGAATAGTGAACAATTTGCTTGCGGCACGTGAGCGGGCTACGCGTGCGACGCTTGGTGGCGTGGTTGCTGTGCCTTTAGAGCGTGTTCAACGGAAGACCCTTAATGCTAAATTAACTTTTGCTGGTAATTTAGAACCTGGGTGGCAGGCGGAGTTTGGTCCGAAGATTGCAGGCAGAATTAATGAGATTTTGGTTGCGGAAGGTGACTTTGTCAAGCGTGGTACTGTTTTAGCGGTGCTTGAGAATACAGAGATGAGTGGCACTGTTAATTCGCTTTTGGGCAATGTTTATGATGCTAAGGCGGCCTTAGAACAGGCGGAAACTACTTTAAATCGAGCAGAGAGCTTATATCAAGCGGGAGCGCAATCTAAACAAGAATTAGACAATGCCCTTTACGCAAGAGATATGGCTCGTGGTAAGCTTTTAAGTGTGGAAGGTGCTTATGCGGCTGGGCAGGCTAAAATCGAAGGTTCGGTCCTAACTGCGCCGCATGACGGCTATGTGCTCAAGCGTTTACATCAAGAAGGTTATTATATTGGTGCTGGTGAAACACTTTTTCAATTGGCGGATATTAGCACTTTATTAGTAAAAGTTAATATACCAGAAGGACAGATTGGTGAGATTAGTAATGGTGCTACGGCCTTCATAACGGTGCCAGCTTTACATAATAAAACAGTCATGGGTACAATCACTAAGCTGGCTACGGTTGCGGATCTACCTGCTCGCACTTTTGCGGCAGAGATAACGATTGACAATGCTCTGGAAGAACTTAAGGGTGGTCTATATGCAAGTGTTGAGGTTGAGCTTGCTCCGCGGAGCAATGCGTTAGTAATTCCAGCGGCTGCGATTGTTATGCGTGAGGATCAGCGTACTGTTTATGTCGTTAATGAAAACAATGTGGCACAACGCCGCATTTTAACAACTGGTTACATTGGCGAGGGGGATGTCGAAGTTGTGGCGGGATTAGACGAAGGTGAAGTGGTTATTGTCGGTGGTCAAAACAAATTGCGTGAAGGTAGTAAGATTAAAAGTGATGAGGATAGCGCAAAATGATTAAAACATTTATTAAGCGACCCGTATTTACTACGATGTTTGTTTTTGTCTTGGTCGTTTTTGGTATTTTAGCTTATCCAAAACTTGGTGTTGATCTGTATCCTGAGGTTGATTATCCATTGGTAAGTGTAGCGGTGACTTATGAAGGAGCATCTCCTGAAGAGATGGAATCTTTAATAACAAAACCTATTGAAAATAGAGTAAGTCAGGTTTCTGGTATTAAAACGATTTCTTCTAATGTGCGTGAGGGCTTTTCGCAAACGGTTTTGGAGTTTGAATTAGGGATTGATCCTAAAGAAAAAGCTAGTGAAGTACGTGAAAAAGTGGCTTCGGTGAGAGGGCGTTTGCCTGATGATATTGATGAGCCTGTTGTGCAAAAAGTCGATCTTAATTCTGAGGCGATTGTTGCATTTGTCTTAT
>DVNI01000076.1 GCA_018714505.1 Candidatus Avacidaminococcus intestinavium | reverse complement strand
ACGATTATGGATGCGTGTTTGGCAACGAAAACACATTATCTAGATACCGCAAACTATGAACCACTTGATACAGCAAAATTTGAATATAAATGGCAATGGGCATATCGTGAGAAATTTAAAGAAGCTGGTATTACTGCTATTTTGGGTAGTGGCTTCGATCCAGGAGTTACTGGTGTTTTCTCTGCTTATGCACAAAAGCATTATTTTGATGAAATTCATTATATTGATATTTTAGATGCTAATGCAGGTGATCATGGTTATCCGTTTGCAACGAATTTTAATCCAGAAATTAATATTCGTGAAGTAACAGCAAATGGAAGCTATTGGGAAAAGGGCGAATGGATTGAAACAGCACCAATGGAAATCAAAAGAGTTTATGATTTCCCCCAAATCGGCGAGAAAGATATGTACCTTTTGCATCATGAAGAGCTGGAATCATTAGCTAATAATATTAATGGTATTAAACGTATTAGGTTCTTTATGACTTTTGGACAAAGCTATCTTACCCATTTAAAATGTTTGGAAAATGTGGGAATGACTTCGATTGAACCTATTGAATTTGAAGGTAAGCAAATTGTGCCGTTACAGTTTCTAAAAGCAGTTTTACCAGATCCTGCTTCATTAGGACCACGCACAAAAGGTAAAACCAATATCGGTTGTATTTTCCAAGGTGTTAAAGATGGAGAACCTAAAACATATTATGTTTATAATGTTTGTGACCACGAAGCAAGTTACAAAGAAGTTGGTTCACAAGCGATTTCATATACAACTGGTGTTCCTGCGATGATTGGAGCGATGCTTTTATTGACAGGAGAATGGAAGAAACCTGGTGTATATAATGTTGAAGAATTTGATCCAGATCCGTTTATGGCTGCACTAAATAAATGGGGTTTGCCTTGGGTAGAAGACTTTAATCCGGTTTTGGTGGATTAAGATGAATCTAGAATTTGATTTGAATAAGGTGGCTACGCCTTATTATATTGTTGATGAACGTTTACTCAAAAAGAATTTAGAAATATTAGCGAGAATAGAAAAAGAGGCAAATTGTCATATTTTATTGGCTCAAAAAGCTTTTTCTATGTTTGCGCTTTATCCGCTTATTGCGAAATATTTAAGCGGTACAGCAGCTAGTGGTCTTTATGAGGCTCGACTTGGTTATGAAGAAATGGGGAAAGAGAATCATGTTTTTTCTCCAGCTTACAAAGAAGAAGAGTTTGCGGAAATCTTAGCTGTTAGTGATCATTTGATTTTTAATTCTTTTGAGCAGTGGCAGAAGTTTAAAGAGCCAGCCTTGCGAGCCGGTAAGAGTTGTGGTTTAAGGATTAATCCAGAGCATTCTACGCAGGAGCATGCGATTTATGATCCCTGTGCCTTAGGTTCACGGTTAGGAGTTACAAAAGGCAATTTTAGACCAGAATTACTCTCTGGACTAGAAGGTTTACATTTCCATACTTTGTGTGAGCAGAATGCGGATGCTTTAGTGGAAACGTTAGCTGCGGTAGAAGAGCAATTTGGAGAATACTTTGCCCAATTAAAATGGATTAACTTTGGTGGTGGGCATCATATTACTCGTAGTGATTATGATGTGGAATTATTAATTGAAACGATCAAAGCATTCAAACAAAAATATAACTTAAAAGTCTACTTAGAGCCCGGTGAAGCAGTGGCTCTAAATGCAGGTTATCTTGTGAGCTCGGTAGTCGATATTGTAAACAATGATCTTGATATAGCGATTCTTGATACTTCAGCAGCCTGCCATATGCCAGACGTTATTGAGATGCCTTATCGGCCTAATGTTATTGGGGCCGGGCAACTGGATGAAAAAGCCTATAATTATCGTTTTGGCGGACCAACTTGTTTAGCTGGCGATATTATTGGTGAGTATTCTTTTGATCAACCATTACAGAGTGGCGACAAAGTGGTCTTTTGTGATATGGCAATATATTCTATGGTTAAGAATAACACCTTTAATGGTATGCCTTTGCCAACAATCGCTAAAGTAACTCTGGAAGGTAAGGTTGAAGTGGTGCGAACTTTTGCTTATGAAGATTTTAAAAACAGACTATCTTAAGATAAGTTGCAGCAGATTTTTAAGCTTTTAGACTTTGTATTAATTAAATTCATATTGCCTGACATAAACAATTCACACCACCTTTCTTTGCTTTTTGTTATAATGTAATTGTAAAGAATAGACATGAGGAGGCGGGGTTGTAATGCATATAAAAGTGCTAGGGCCTATGACCAAATCCTTCGACTTATTATTGCAAAATACTGCTATTGCAGCTAAAAAATTAAAATGCAATGCTAAGTTTGAAAAGGTAAATGATTTTACAAAAGTTATTACTTACGGCGTGATGGCCTTACCAGCTTTAGTTATTGACGAAAGAGTTGTTGCATACGGTTCAGTACTAAAAGTTGAAGAAATTATGCAGATTATTCAACAATTAAATAATTAAAAGTTTTTTTGAGATAATTTATTTAAAAACATAAAAAACACTGGTGCGCTAGATGCGCCAGTGTTTTTTTGTGCTTTTATGTTAAAAGTTTTTAGTATACAATATATTTTTTTTAAGTATACTAAATAATGCTTGTAAAAATTCAAAATTAA
>DVNI01000075.1 GCA_018714505.1 Candidatus Avacidaminococcus intestinavium | reverse complement strand
TTTTTATCCTCCTCATATTTAAGTTAAAAATTTTTACTATGTTACCAAAGATTAAAAATGAATGCAAATAAAAAAGGGATATTTCCCTTTTATAATCCGTGTAATGGTGTCATTACTGCTGCCATAGTTGTTAGTGCTGCATCATAATAGTTATCCTTTGGTAACTTTTTAGCAAAAATATATTGCTGTGAGGCAAACAAATTATCATAGCCTTGATTGCGATTTTCATTCACAGCAATATAAATTGGCGCACTAAAACTGGCTGATTGATAATTATTAAGCGGTTTACCTTTTAAAGTATATCCTGCTGTAACTGTATTTTGTTTACTAAAAAATTTAAGCAATCTATGTAAAGTATTTTTCGCCAACTTTTCCTTACTAGTAGCAAGATTCATTGGCACTCGGCAAGCATTAGCATAATAATCACCATCATACTCACTAGCAGTAATTTTTCCTTTGACTGGTTTAGCATTTTTTGTTGTCAACCATGCAAAATCTGGCACTAAACCGCTCTTATGTTGATGACTTAACTGATTAAGCCGCTTAAGCATCGACTTTTTAATTACTAACCAGCGTGAATCATCACTTTCTTGATAAAATTTATCAAACATTGTAGGTAACACATCAGATGTTCGCAATAAATTATAATACTTCGACTTAGAATCTGCCCAGTTACCGACCGTTAACGCCTGTGTGGTCGGATTATACTCATAACGCAAAATATCGGAAATCAGTTTTTGCCCTTGTACTTGATATTGGTTATTTTCCCATCTTTCAGCTGCCAGAAATAATGCTTGGGCAGTAAACAAATCACCATCAGTAGCACTGTTGCGTTCGCTAGTCCACTTTTCCTTTTTCATAGTTTGTCGCCAAGCCATTAACTGTGTTCCTCGATCACGATGATCTAAATAATACTGATAAAGTTTGGCAAAATCAGTCTTTTTAACCGTAGGATCAACTGCCGCAATGAACATGCCATAGCCTTGTCCTTCAGACAAAACCGTAACTTGCTCTTTTTCAGGCGTAGTATTTACATAAGCAATACTCTTTTCTTCAACTACATAATGTTTACGCCAAGAATTTGAAAAAGAATTACGCACCGCTAAATTGTTATCTGCTCGAATGTACAACATTATCCCAGTAAAAGTGACGATAACGAGTATAAAACAAAATGTAATCCACTTTTTCTTCATAACTATATCTCACCTAATTAATCCGCAAACCTTTTAGTCTTGACCCATTTAGTGCTATCACGATGAAAAATACGATCCATCATTACAGAGTTAACTGCGTGAACTGAAACAACAATGAATAATTGTGAATAAGTAAAGTATGAGGCAAGTGATAGCCAAAGCTGTTCATTAGTTGACTGTCCGTATTGCGTGTTCATCGCAACATTGATTTGCAAAATATACAGTAAAATCATCAGCAGCCAATTAAACAATAGAATCTGCGCCAGTAAAATATTACTCCGCGAAATCGTAAACGGTAGCTCAACCGTAGGATCCCAAATATGAATAATCAGAGCAGATAAATTAGCGATAAAAATAATATCAGATAAAACAATCGCTAAATTAAACCAGAAAAAAGTACATGAATAATAAATCGTCTCTAATTTTACCCGCCAATTGCTTTTATCAAAAAGGTGGTGGAAATTATTGATTACTACTTCATAATTACCTTTGGCCCATCGTAAACGTTGAAAATAGTAATCTTTTAGTCGTTCTGGTTCTTGTTGAAAAGCTTCAGAGTTATAAGCTAATGCAATTAGACTACCAGATCCCATGATTTTGAATGAAATATCAGTATCTTCCGTTAAAGCACCATTACGCCAACCGCCAATTGACCGGACATAGTCTGTATTAATAATAAAATTAGTTCCAGGTATACGGCCTATTTTAAACAGTTGCCAAATACCACAGTGTTGAATTCGCTGAGTAACAACAATTTCTTGGTTGATACACTTGGTTAAGAAGTTCTGTCTAGCATTTCTAGTCTTATTCCGACCAAAAGCTGCCTTATATTTCTCGGGATTTTCTAGGATCTTTTTTACCAAAAAATACAACGCATTCTCTTCTGGCATTGCATCAGCGTCATAAACGCCTAGGTATTCCCCATGAGCTATCTTGAGTGCATCATTTAACACACCAGCTTTGCCGCCAGTTCCTGTTCGTTCAATTACCTGGATATTAGCTCTTCGTTCCGGGTACTGACTTATTATTTTTTGGGCAACTTTAGCAGTACCATCTGAACAATTATCAGCATAAATAAAAACTTCTAGTCTATCTGCTGGATAATTTAAATTTAAAATTGCTTGAGTTGTTTTACTTATCACCAGTTCCTCATTGTGTGCTGGTACAACCAATGTAACCTTAGGATAACGTTTAAGCGGTGTAATTTTGACTAAAACCTTGCTATGTCTCAGCCAAAAGTAAATTGCGCCAACAAATGTAGTCAAAGACATTAATAACGATAACCAGATCGAAATTAAAGTTGTTATTTGTAATGCATCATCCATTTTTCTTCTTTTTCCTAATTCCAATTATTGTATTTTCAACATTAAAATAGATTATAAAAGCACAAATAAAGGCAACTACAAATGCCATAAAAAAGAAACATGAGATGCCTAAAGCTAAAAAATAAAACCAATTAGTCACTTGT
>DVNI01000074.1 GCA_018714505.1 Candidatus Avacidaminococcus intestinavium | reverse complement strand
ACTGCAAAAAGAAGGGCTTATTTATTTTAATCGGCATCATTTTGAATTGAAAATTTAAAAGAAAACCAAAAGAGACTCAAGTAATCTTGAGTCTCTTTTTTAGCTTTGTATTGCTTGCACCATACTTTGTGCATACTTTTTAATAACAGGAACACATTCATTCCCATAGACTTCCATTAACTTAACAAGAGCACTACCAACAATTACGCCATCACTGGCCTTTGCCATCTGCTGCGCTTGTTCTTGCGTTGAAATGCCGAAACCAACAGCGATTGGCGTATCACTAACTGCTTTAATTTTGGCTACAAGCTCATCAATATCTGTCGTAATATTTTTTCTTACGCCAGTCACGCCCAATGATGAAACAATATAAATATAACCAGTTGCACTTTTCACCAATAACTGAATGCGTTGCGCAGAAGTTGGTGCCACCAAAGTGATTAAGTCAACTTCATACTTATCAGCAAACGAAAGTAATTCTTCTTTTTCTTCATACGGTACATCAGGCACAATAACGCCATCAACACCATAATACAAACAATTAGCAAAAAACTTTTCTGTACCATATGTAAAAATAGGATTAACGTAAGTCAAAAAAACTATAGGTATCGCTGTTTTTTTGCGCACCTCACCAAGCATTGCAAATATTTTATCCGTAGTAGTACCACTAGCTAAAGCTCGTAAATTAGCTTTTTGAATGACTTCTCCTTCTGCGATTGGATCAGAAAAAGGAATACCAATTTCCACAATAGAGCTCCCCGCCTCTGCTAAAGCTAAAATTAAATCTTTAGTTATTGCAAGATTAGGATCACCAGCTGTAATGAATGGAATAAAAGCTTTCGTATTTTTTTTAAAGGCCTTTTCTATTTTACTCATGAATATCCACCCCCATAAATCTAGCAATCGCTGCCACATCTTTGTCTCCACGTCCTGATAAATTAATAACCATAATACTATCTTTAGGCATATCACCCGCAATCTTTAAGGCATAAGCAACCGCATGGGCACTTTCAATTGCCGGAATAATACCTTCCGTCTTTGACAAGTAATTAAAAGCCGCCACAGCTTCTTGATCAGTAGCTGCCACATATTCTGCCCGTCGAAGATCGTGCAAATACGCATGCTCCGGTCCAATTCCCGGATAATCAAGACCAGCTGAAATAGAATATACTGGAGCAATTTGCCCATATTCATCCTGTAAAAAATAAGACTTCATACCATGAAAAATTCCTAAGCTACCTTTAGTGATTGTCGCTGCTGTATCGTTAGTATCAACGCCTTTACCCGCGGCTTCTACTCCAATAAGACGTACAGCTTCGTTTTCAATAAAATCATAAAATAGACCTATGGCATTACTGCCGCCGCCTACACAAGCAACTAATACATCAGGCAATTTTCCTTCTTTAGCTAAGATTTGCTCTTTTACTTCTTTACCAATCACTCTTTGAAAATCTCTTACCATTTCAGGGTATGGATGCGGGCCCATCACAGAACCAATAACATAAAACGTATCCTCCACATTACTAGTCCACGCTCGTAATGCTTCATTAACAGCATCCTTTAAAGTTTTAGTACCACTTTTCACAGCAACGACGCGCGCACCTAGTAGCTCCATCCGAAAAACATTGAGAGCTTGACGCAACGTATCCTCTTCGCCCATATAAATTACACATTCTAGCCCCATCAAAGCCGCAACGGTTGCCGTTGCCACCCCGTGTTGTCCAGCACCAGTTTCAGCAATTACCCTCTTTTTACCTAGTCTTTTTGCCAGCAAAACCTGGCCTAGAACATTATTGATTTTATGTGCACCCGTATGATTTAAATCTTCTCTTTTTAAATAAATTTTTGCGCCACCAAGCTCTTTCGTCATTTTTTCTGCGTAATATAAAAGTGACGGTCTATTGGCATAATCTACATATAATGTTTGTAACTCACGCAAAAATTCC
Organism: Candidatus Avacidaminococcus intestinavium; assembly: GCA_018714505.1. GTDB lineage: Bacteria > Bacillota > Negativicutes > Acidaminococcales > Acidaminococcaceae > Avacidaminococcus > Avacidaminococcus intestinavium. Next base: position 28,075 of record DVNI01000074.1, on the reverse strand, counting down.
GCATCATTTTTATATTTTTCATAAGCCCGTTCTAACTCTAGAACCGCATTCATCAAGATTTCCGGCACATATTGCCCGCCATGCATACCATATCTTCCTTTTTTCATCATTCTACATTCCTTCCGTGAAAAATAAATTTTTTGATTTTTTCATAATCTTTTTGTCCAGCACTTTCTACACCACTTGAAACATCAATGCCATAAGGATTAATTTTTTTAATTACCTCACTGACATTACCACTTTCTAAGCCACCTGCTATAAAAAACGGTTTATTAATCCTAAACTGTTTTAACAGTGCAAGGTCAAAACGCTGTCCAGTTCCACCACAACCCGTTTCAGTCTTAGTATCAAATAAAAAATAAGTACAAGCCACATATTCTGCCAAATCTAGTTTCATATCATCATATATTGGTATTACTTTAATAATAGGCGCGCTTGTCATCTTACCTAATGCCTCGATATATGTTGCATCCTCTGCGCCATGTAACTGAATAACATCAATTATTCTTTTTTTGACTAATTCCGCAATAAATCTTATATCCTCATTGACAAAAACACCAACTGAAGAAATTGTACTTAAAAGTTCTCGTTTTAAGACCTCAGCTTGTTTAACACTTATTTGGCGCTTACTTTTAGCAAATACAAAACCCGCATAATCTGCGCCGCAATCATTTATTGCCTTAACATCCAAAACACTTTGCAGCCCACAAATCTTAATTTTAGTCATGTCGCGACAAGACCTCCTCGTAATTTGTTCATTGTTTCTCTAATATTTGCGCTTCGCATCAAAGTTTCTCCGATTAACACAGCATCAACTTTATTAGCGACTAATGTTTTAATGTCTTCTGCTGTTGTAATACCACTTTCTGCTACAAAGATAACTTCTGGCGGTACTACCGAACGCAAACGTACACTATTAGATAAGTCTACAGAAAAATCTTTTAAATTCCTATTATTAACGCCGATAATTCTTGCCCCTGCCCGCAAAGCTTGTTCAACCTCTTTTTGATTATGTGCTTCAACTAAAGCACTAATTCCTAACTCATCGCAAAGTCCCACGTATTCTCGAATTTGCCATTCCGTTAAAAGTGTACAGATTAAAAGCACCGCATCCGCTCCTAATATTTTAGCTTCAAAGATTTGGTATTCATCAACTGTAAAATCTTTCCGCAACACAGGTACAGGCACGACTTGTTTCACGCGACGTAAATACTCATCGTTACCCAAAAAACGTGTTGGTTCGGTTAAAACAGAAATCGCACTACTACCAGCAGCTACATATTTTTCCGCCAGTTTTTCTGGTTGAAAGCTATTCATTATAAGGCCTTTTGAGGGAGATGCTTTTTTTATTTCGCTAATAAAAGACAACCCCTTCTTAGATATTGCTTGTTCAAAAACAAAGTTACCTTTTGGTAAACTCCTCGCTTCTTTTTTTATCACAGCTAATGGTTTTTGTGACTTTGCAACTAAAACCCGCTTAGCACTAGCAAAAGCTAATTCATCTAAAATCATCCTTATCTCACCTCTTCCGCTTTACGCATTGCTTAATGCCACCAATTCTTTTAATTTATTAATAGCACGTCCACTATCAAGCAAATATTTTGCCATTTTGATTCCTTCTTCAATTGTAAGCACCTTACCACCTATATAAAGGCCCAATCCTGCATTTAGAAGAACGGCATCTCTTTTTGCGCCTCGTTCACTTCCTACTAATATATTATGCGTAATCATAGCGTTGTCGCTCGCTAAGCCACCTATTAACTCACTCAGCTCACATCTTTTTAAACCAAATTCTTCCGGATTAATATCATATTTTTTGTATTTACCTTCATCAAATTCACAAATAGTTGTTGTTCCCGTCAAAGTAGCTTCATCAATACCATTACCATACACCACCATGCCTTTACGTAAACCAAGATTAACAAGTACTTTTGCCAAGGGTTCTACTAGCGCACGGTCATATACCCCCATTAACTGCATTTTTACCTGTGCCGGATTGGATAACGGTCCAATATAATTAAATACCGTTGGTATACCTATCTCTTTACGCACTGGTCCTGCGTAACGCATTGAAGAATGATATTTTTGTGCGAACAAAAAGCAGACACCCGCTTCCTCTAAGATCTTTTCACTTTGCGCCGGTTCTAAATCAATATTAACCCCTAACGCTTCTAAAACATCGGCAGCACCACACTTACTAGACATGGAACGATTACCGTGTTTGGCGACAGGAACTCCGCCTGCTGCAATCACAAAAGAACTAGTTGTCGATATATTAAAAGTATTAGACTTATCTCCACCTGTACCTACAATATCTAAAGCTTCTTGCTGAGGATAAATTTTTAAACATTTTTCCCTTAAGATCATCGCACATGCTGTTATTTCCTCAATAGTTTCCCCTTTAATATGCATCGCCGTTAAAAATGCCGCTATTTGCGCATCACTTACCGTTCCCTCCATAATTTCACGCATTACACTGCTCGCTTCGTTTCTATCCAGATGCTCTCCTTGCGCCAATTTGTTAATGCTTAACGCTATCATTATTTTCTCCCTCCTTAATTTTTAAAAAGTTTTGTAATATAAGCATTCCCTCGAGTGTCATAATTGATTCTGGATGAAATTGCACCCCATATAATTCAAAATCACAATGCTTTATAGCCATCACTTCCCCCTCTGCCGTTTCAGCAAGCTTAAGTAAACACTTGGGAAAAGTATTATTTGCTATAACTAACGAATGATAACGAGCTACCTTAATTTTTTTAGGCAAGCCTTTAAATAATAAACTCGACTGTGTCAGTACTATTTCACTTTGTTTACCATGTACCGGTCGCACTGCTTTTATAACCTGTCCTCCAAAAACTTCCCCTATGGCTTGATGTCCTAAACAAACACCAAGAATTGGCACACGACCTTCAAACTCTTTAATTAGCTTTTTACAAATACCTGCCTGCTCAGGATACCCCGGCCCAGGCGAAAGAACGATGTGCGTTAAGTTCATTGCCTTTATTTCTGAAATAGTAATTTTATCATTCCTTTCCACGCAAACATCTGGATTAATACTGCCAATAAGCTGGTATAAATTAAATGTAAAACTATCATAATTATCAATAATTAAAATCATCTTGCCCCCTCCTCAACCTTTCGCATTTCCTGTAAAGCCTTAATCAGTGCCCCTGCTTTATTTAAACATTCATAGTATTCATTTTCAGGTACTGAATCAGCCACAATACCAGCGCCGGCCTGCACAAATATTTTTTTATTCTTCAATACCAAAGTTCTAATCGTGATGCAAAGGTCAAGATTACCACTAAAATCAAGATAACCCATACTGCCACCATACAAACCACGAGACGTTGGTTCTAATTCATCAATAATTTCGCAAGCCCTAATTTTAGGAGCTCCAGTTAAGGTACCAGCAGGAAAAACAGAGCACAGGGCATCAATCCCATCTTTATTTTCAGCTAACCGCCCTCTTACTTGCGAGGCAATATGCATTACGTGTGAAAACCGAGTAATTTTTTTATACTCTAAAACTCTCACCGAATTAAAAGCACTAACTCGACCAATATCATTACGTCCTAAATCTACTAGCATATTATGCTCAGCAACTTCTTTTTCGTCAGCTAATAATTCTTGTTCTAACGCTAAGTCCTTCGCTTCCGTATTGCCACGCGGCCTAGTACCAGCAATCAGCATCGTTGTCACAAAATTATCTTTGACCTTTACAAGAGTTTCTGGTGAACTAGCAGCAATTTCCACATCATCATTTTTTAACATAACCATATATTGTGAAGGATTAATTGTACGTAAACACCTATAGACATTAAGTAAACTCCCCTCGTAGTTACAAGTTAATTGCTGACTTAAAACTACTTGAAAGATGTCACCCGCTCGAATATATTCCTGCCCTTTTTCCACTAACTTTAAATACTGCTCCTTCGTCAAATTACTCTTAAAGTCATCAAAAATCGAAACGCCAGGAGTACTTAATATCGGCTCGAGCTGTAAGTCCGCAATTATTTTATCGATTGCTTCTTCCGCCTTACGATAGTTTGCTTCCGGTTGATCAAGTTTAACATGAGCAATAATCTTAATTTTTTGCGCTAAATGATCAAACGCAATCACTTTATCAAACAACATTAAATCAATATCTTGAAATTGTTTATCTTCTTTTGCGGAAAAATTAAAATCTGGTTCACAATACTTAAAAAACTCATAAGCAAAATATCCAACTAAACCACCGGTAAATGGTGGCAAATTAGGTAAACAAGGCGTCTTATAGCCCTTTAAAATATCACGCACATAATTTAATGTTGCATTTTGATTAAATTCATACCCAGGAACCGCTTTACTTTTTAACTTATTATTTTGGATACTAATCTTCAGCACTGGATCATAACCGATAAAAGAATATCTTCCCCATTTTTTTCCGCCTTCTACACTTTCCAACAAAAAATAATTTTGGCTACGCTCTTTTAATACACTTAAAATACCTATCGGCGTAAATAAATCAAGCAATATTTCTTTCATTACAGGTACCGCCTGATAAGGCTCACTAAATTTTTTGACTTCTTCCAGTGATAAATTTAGCATCTAAATTCCTCCTTAAAATAAAAATGCGAGTTATTTAATGAATGTAAAAAGCAAGAGAAACACTCTCATGCTTTTTTGGCATTCATTAAATAACTCGCCAGCTGTACCCAAAAATAAAACACCTGTCCTTATGCAAGGACAGGTGTAAACCTGCGGTACCACCTTGTTTTATAGATAAAAAAATCTATACTCTTACGCAGAATGCCAACACATTCCTCATCAATAACGCAGATGATACGTTGTGGAATACTTTCATTATTAATGATTTCACCACACCCTCAGCGGTCCATTTGTCAAACTGCATTTCTATCCGGCTTTCAGCACCCCGGACTCTCTGTAAGCGCATTTTCTGACGTTATCTCCACTTCAACGGTTTAAAAAGGTCTATTAAATTAGTGCAATTTTATCACTAAGATAAACACTTGTCAATGTTTTTTTAGTAAACTGGAACATTTTCGCTAAACATTTTAGCAATAATGTTTTCCATTGTATACATACCAGGACCCTTATCAAGAACAGCACGTGCAGCAAAAATCGCACCTTGTCCAAAAGCCGCTCTACTAATACTTTCATGAGATAAGCGAATAATCTGATTTGGTAAACCAAAAATAATCTCATGGCGACCAACAACCCCACCTACACGAACAGAATTAATATGTTTTTCAGGGGATAAATCTAAGATTTTCGCTATTTTTTTAGCAGTTCCTGAAATCTCATCCTTGCCTTTAAAATGCTCCTCTACAATTTCAATATCGGCATGCGGAACAATTTTTTGCAAAATCTGTGCCGCAACCAGCAAAACATTAATGCCTAGAGTAATATTAGGTGAATATAAAACAGGAGAACATTCGGCTATTGCTTTAAGTTTGTTCATTCCTTCATCACTATAGTTAGAAATGGCGGAGACAATTGGTACTCCTTTCTTAACTAGCTTGCCGTATAAGTCCACACCAGCATCACTGGAAAAATCAATTAAAACATCAACCGGATATTCTTCATTAAAGTTTTTTGTTATATTCTCTGGCGTAAATAATTCACCACACTCTTTTTCATAACCAAGAACTTTGCTAGCATAACGATGATTGGATTCCTCATTTTTACGTATAACCCATTTAACTAAAAAATCATGTTCTTTTAAAAACTCGTTTGTCACTAACTTACCAGTCTTACCAAATCCTAAAATTCCTACTCTTATTTTTTCCATAAAACCCTCCTTTTTCCCTAAGCCGATATAGTAGCTTGCGGATATCATTCTTTATTATCTAACTCATTAAAACTAGGCAAGCTTTTGATTAATCAAATACTAATACTAAAGTTATTATAAAAATGCACCTCAACTGGCATGATAATAGTTTGAGGTGCATTCAAAGAAACTGTTCAAACATATTTTCTGGTTATTCTAAAGTGCAAATTGCTTGCGGTCTACGCACTAAAAGCGTGATTGTTTCTAAAACTCTAAACAAATGATTCATTTTTTCTGCGCCTAAATAACCAGTCGTAAAATCTTGTCCAATAGCTAAACTACTATTTTGTGCACCTGTTTCAAGCAGAATAGCTTTATCGCCCTGTAGCGCATTGCTATAATAAACACCGCCTGTCACGATTGTTTTAATTTGTTCTAATTCCAATAAGCCCGTACTTGCATAGACACGCACCAACTTGCCATATAAGCTTGGACTTGTCACTAATGCATACGGTCCAAAATGCGCTGCTGTCGCCAAAGTATTAACTGCTCTTACCACATCAGCTAGACCAGCTCCTACATCTTCCCACTTAGTAAGTTTAATAGTATTGCGTCCTGACACATTCATTAAACCTTCTAAACCAAGCGCCTTATTACCATTAAAAATCAAATCATCTTCTTGAGCCGCCACTGCCCCAGCAGCAATTGCTGACGCACTAACATCTAAGGCTAGACCAGACTTACGATCCGTTTCAATATCTCGCCACGAAAGCTTGAAATCAGCATAGATCAAAGGTAACGATGCTAATTTACGAGAAGCGGCCTCAATAATATTATTTTCACCTTCACCATTCATATCAATAGCTACTTCTGGCTTTGCGCTATACACTGAATAAGGCAAACTGTAAGTGCCTGCTCCTAACGGTCCTTCAAGATTTAAAATTCGCCTACCGATGAGGCTGGTCCGCGCAGAAGCAACAACTGCTGCATCAATTTTGTTCCATTCTGATTCGGTAAGTGGCGCTGAATCACGATCAAGATACTCCATATTAAGACCTCCTTTAAATTCCTTGCATTTTACTTTTCACACTAGTTTTATAACTATTTTTCAATTAGACTACCAACAGTAAAAGCTGCAGCGTTTTTGCTCTCTTCATTTTTTTCTTCCACTGCTTTACCACCACGAAGAGCTTCAATCAACTCTTCAACCTCTTCTTCGCCTTCTTTGTAAAACTCTTCTTCATCTGGTGCTAAAGCTTTTAATAACCGTAAAAACTCACCGGCGTGTACACGCTCTTCGTCAGCAATATCAATTAAAACTGCTTTAGCTAATTCGTTGTCGGTTGCTTCTGCCAATTGCATATAAAGTTGAACTGCTTCATATTCAGCAGCGACCATAAAACGCACTGCTCGAATAAGTTCCGTATCCGATACCTTACGATTAGCCGTTAGGCCTTCAAATGGATTTCCAAAACTTGGCATAATACATTCCTCCCTTTAATAACCACTAAGCTTCTATTCCTAATGGTAACTTCATTACTATTATACAATACATTGTTCTTATCTGTCATATTATCATCGTGTAAAATTTAAATGACACACGGTTTATTCGCGTTTTAGACAACAAAAAAAGCCGCAACCAGAGGTTACGACAACAATTACGGATTGGTGACCCTGGAGCGACTCGAACGCCCGACACACGGCTTAGAAGGCCGTTGCTCTATCCAGCTGAGCTACAGGGCCATGGTGGATAGTAAAAAAATGGAGCGGGTGATGGGAATCGAACCCACGCGACTAGCTTGGAAGGCTAGGGCTCTACCATTGAGCTACACCCGCATGATTCTGGTCGGAGCGGCAGGATTTGAACCTGCGACCCCCTGCTCCCAAGGCAGGTGCTCTACCAAACTGAGCCACGCCCCGAATCACAAAGTAAATTATACCCAATTACCTTCATCTAGTCAAGTCTTTTTTCTTAAACTAAATATTATTTTATTGGTATTGATAAAATAAAAGGCACCTCGGTAAAGAAGTGCCGAATTGATGGTGGGCGATGACGGGATCGAACCGCCGACATCCTGCTTGTAAGGCAGGCGCTCTCCCAGCTGAGCTAATCGCCCGAATGGTGACCGGTGGGGGAATCGAACCCCCGATACCGCCGTGAAAGGGCGGTGTCTTAACCGCTTGACCAACCGGCCATATGGCTCCTCGAGTAGGACTCGAACCTACAACAACTCGGTTAACAGCCGAGTGCTCTACCGATTGAGCTATCGAGGAATCTTATCTGCAGCACTATTTGCCACAAGTGATATTATACGGTGCCATGGCAGACTTGTCAACACTTTTTTTCTTAACCGCCACTTTTTACTTTTATTACGATCTTTCGTACGGTATTTACACCGCTTTCTGTATTACAACCAGGGCAATGCAACTCCCACGGGAAAATAATCATCAAATCACCGCTCTTTAAGGTAATAGAGCGCTCTGCGTCAACATTTTCATAAAACAATAAATCACGTTCTACGCTGTAATCTTCAACTATTTTACTAGATTTTAACAAAGGGCTCAAGCCAATACATTCTTTTCCTTTAAGTAAAAACTGAATATCAATATACTTTTTGTGGGCCTCCGGTTGCTTAAGCTCTCGTGCGGCTGTTTCATAAGTTTGTACGGACGCATAAATCTCTCGTCCCTCTACTTCATATTCGCCGTCAGACAGGTGGCTAAAATCAGTATCCCTAAGATACGCCAAAGCTTTTCCTAATCTCAAAGATACATAGGGCAATAAATCATTGATTTTATTAATATCTGTTAAAATCATTCTTAAAATACCTCCTCCACATTGTCTACCCTACTTTTTTCGACACTAAAATTAATATTCCTTTATTTATTTTTTCCTTTGACAAAAAACTCTTATTTAAGCTACAATCTTACCTGTAGTATTTTAATGAAAAAGAGGTATGAAATGAGTTATTTAAACGTTACCGAAGTCTCCCATTCTTTTGGTGGACGCCAAATTTTAGAAGATGTATCTTTTAAATTATTACGTGGTGAACACGTAGGACTTGTTGGTGCAAATGGTGAAGGTAAATCCACCTTTTTAAATATTATAACTGGGCATATCCTTCCAGATGAAGGTAAAGTCGAATGGCCGGGGCGCGTTACCGTTGGTTATCTTGATCAGCAAAGCTCTCTTGTAGCCGGACAAACGATTCGTGAAGTATTAAGAAGTGCTTTTGACAAAATGTTTGCAGCTGAACAACAAATGCTAGAACTGTATGATAAAATGGCCGATGTTCCACCAGAAAAACTTGATAAAATGATGGAAACGGTCGGAGAAATCCAGTCGGAACTTGAACACAGCGGCTTTTATTCACTAGATGCAAAAATAGAAGAAGTCGCTAATGGTTTAGGTCTTGGTGAAATAGGTCTAGATAAAGACGTTGCTAATCTCTCAGGCGGGCAACGCAGTAAAGTCTTACTTACTAAACTTCTGTTAGAAGACTCTTCAATCTTGTTACTTGATGAGCCCACAAATTACCTAGATGCAGAACATATAGAATGGCTCACTAAGTTTTTACAAAACTATGAAAACAGTTTTATTTTGATTTCACATGACGTAACCTTCTTAAATAATGTTGTAAATGTCATTTATCATTTAGAAAACTGTTTGCTAACTAGATATTCCGGTGACTATGATAAATTCCTAGAACTATCAGCTATCCATAAAGCACAACAAAATAGCGCCTATGAACGCCAACAGCAAGAAGTAGCACAATTAGAAGATTTTATTGCGAGAAATAAAGCCAGAATCTCTACTACTGGCCGTGCTAAAAGTCGTCAAAAAAAGTTAGAAAAGATGGAATTAATTGAAAAACCTCGTGAGAAAATAAAACCTTCCTTTCATTTCAAAGAAGCACGCACTCCTAGTCGTTTTTTAGTTGAGGCTAACGATATCATACTTGGCTATGACACACCACTGACCAAACCAGTCACATTTGCTCTAGAACGCGGTCAAAAGGTCGCAATCAAGGGAGTCAATGGTCTTGGCAAAACAACCTTGTTAAAAACGATCCTTGGCTTCATACCACCTTTTGAAGGCACCGTCTATCCCGGTGAATTTTTAGTTCCTGGCTATTTTGAGCAAGAAGAACGTACTAAAAACGAAAATACTGCTTTGGAAGAAGTTTGGTCTGAGTACCCTGGCATGAGCAATTATGAAATTCGTGCAGCGCTAGCAGCTTGTGGTCTTACCAATGAACATATAACCAGCAAAGTCTTTGTTCTCTCCGGCGGGGAAGCCGCCAAGGTTAGACTATGTAAATTAATGTTAAAAGAAGTTAATTGGTTAGTACTTGATGAACCGACCAATCATTTAGATACCGATGCAAAAGAAGAATTACAAAGAGCTTTAATTGCTTTTAAAGGAAGTGTCCTGTTAGTTTCACATGAACCAGAGTTTTACGAAACATGGGTTGATAAAATAATGAACATAGAAGACTGGACAACAAAAATTATTTAAAATTACCTAAGAATAAAAAACACCGCAACGATATATGTCGTTGCGGTGTTTTTTCAAAGCAATTTATTTACTTTAGTGAAAATTTTCAAAGCATTCTTATAAAAAAAGCCTTCTTGGTGTTTTTCCGGAATAACTCTACACATTAGCTTAATATAATTATCAATATTAACCAACGGCCAATCACTACCGTAAATAATTTTATCATATTGTCCATAATAATTGAGCCACATACTAATGTAATCATAATAAGCTTTATGTTCATTATAAAACTTATCACTATCAAAATTACCCGCTGCCAAAGCCGACAATTCCAAATAAACATTTTGGTTCTTTGCTGCTACTTCTACGGCATCAACAAGCCATGGATTACCGCAATGCGCAATTACAATCCTTACCCGTGGGAACTTAACAGCCGCTTCATCAATAGTTAGTGGATGAGCATATTTTAGTAGTGCAGTATCGATTGACGTATCCCCTGTATGCACAACTACTGGCACATCAAGTTCTTCAGCTAATTCAAACAAATGATCATGGATAGCATCATGAATATAAACATGTCTATACCCAGGATAAAATTTAATACCTACACATTGTGGCATTTCTAAATAACGTTTAAATTCAAATGCTGTCTGCAAAGCATTAGCACTAGTGATTTCTTCACTTTTGACTCCAGCACAATAGCCAATATTCGCAGGCTGATTATAGTGAAGATAATCAAAGGTTCCAGCTAAATTAGGCACCCTCGGCGTTGATCCGCCAAACTTACCAATCTCGCCATCCGCATTACCCATTGCGATAGAAAAAACTATATTGTTCCTAGCACAAATCTCCGCATAGTCTTTACTACTATTCTCATGACCAGCTTGCTGCGCCGCAAGATAAAAACCCTCCGTATTATAATAGTGCATATGTGCATCAATAATTTTCATTTGTACCTCCTGGCCTTCGCTCTTCTTGTACCTCGATCCATGGTAACAAACTATGTAAACTTTCAAACCCTTGGTCTAAATTTGATAAACTACATTGCACGTAACCTTGTTCATACGTTAATCTTCTTCCAAAACTTGACGCAGTAATTAAGTTACCCTTATTATCAAAAAGACTTTGTACTAAAGTTATATACCATTTATCTTCTTGCCCTACTCGTTTGGCATCAATATCTAAATAAAGAATATATTCAGCTTGTACTGCTCTTGCTTGTTGCATTAGTTCTTTAAATGTAGGTGCTATTTCTGCTGGTTTACCATTCACCTCACCCAAAACAATATAATTAGGGATAAAAGTAAGATATTCCTCTACTAAAAATCTACTCATATATTTACCATAAGTTTGCTCAGGTGCATTAACCCCTCTAACAGGATAAATTGCAACAATTGGAGCCTCCGCCGTTAAAACTTGTCGTGGCGTTGGATTTATAAAACCGACATCTATTAATTCATCTAACTCATCAAAATAGTTTTTTACTGCTAAGTCTAAATAATAAGATACTGGGTGCTGATAAGCAGAAACACGTCCCGATAACCTGAACTTTTCTTCTTGACCAAATTGTTTAAATCCACCAACAAAAGTTTGTAAACTACCCGGTACGGGATCAAAATCTGTTTTGATTCGTAATAAATTAATCCTTGCACCATATTCATCTGCAAAAGCACTATTACCAATAGCCGGAGCACCAAAAGTAATGACCTTCACCTTATCAGCGCTCACTCCAAGATCAATCAAACGTTCCGCTAATAAAGTCGCAACAGCCCCACCCATACTATGACCAGTTAAAAGCAAAGATGCTCTAGGGTTTTCATTGATTTCTTTCCATAAATCGACCCCAAATGCATTATCTAAAACCGTTTCTTTCATCGCAAGCACTGCATTAACATAATTATTAAAACCTCGGTGCACTGCCGGCTCATTTGGAGCCACCTTCTGCCTTACACCACTTAATTCACCTTGTCGATAAGGAACTTTAGAGCTGGCAAAATTCGTCATCCAATCTTCCTTAGATGCACTACCACGAAAAGCCAAAATATAAAGTTTCTGACCATCAAAATTAGTATTGCGCGCAAGAATAAAATTCGCCTGACTATTACCATCCGCAACCGTATAAGCTTTAACAGAAAAATTATATTTGCGTAAATAAGCATTTTCTGGCGACGCATCACTATTACCATAAGAACTAGAACAAGCTCCTGCCGCCAAAGCAATTAGTTTCGTTTCTGCTAAGCGCTCCGCCAATACTTCCTGCGACGCAGCAGCAATAGCTCTATTAGAAATGCCTAACAAACAGACAAATAAACCGATTATCAAGAATATTTTTTTTAGCATAATATCCTCCTTCTTGCTCTTTCATTATACAACAGGCAAAAACAAAAAAAAAGAAAAGGCATCGTAAGATGCCTTTTCTTTTTGTTCAGTAGTTATATTATTAAAATTTAAATATTATAATTACAGACGAACAACGTTTGCAGCTTGTTCACCGCGGTTGCCTTGGACAACATCGAATTCAACAGCTTGACCTTCTTCAAGAGTTTTGAAACCTTCTGTTTGAATTGCGGAGAAGTGAACAAATACATCGCCACCATCTTCACGTTCGATAAAACCATAGCCTTTTTCTGCGTTGAACCATTTTACTTTGCCAGTCATATTTCTTGGCCTCCTAAAAATAAAAAATATTTCCGAAAAAAAGAACTTCCTGAAAACCACGCTGCAACGTGCGTCAAAGTGTTTCCCTGCAAGTAAACCTTCTTTCTACCTGTTCATTATAGCATGCAAAAAATACTTTTACAAGTGTAATAAAAGATTATTTATACTTTTGTCCTCGCTACCGGGCTTTTACACTAATTAAAAGTTCGGCAGAATGGCGCTATTGCTATGTTCAAGGATCAATTGTTCTTTTTTTAATTTTTTAAATTTTTTGATTTCTTTCTCTCTTTTTAATGCTTGCGACTTATCCGGCAACTGTTCACTATAGACTAAGACCGCTGGCAAGCGCCCCTTAGTATATTTTGCCCCTTTACCGGAATTATGTGCTTTCACCCTATTTTGCAAATCATTTGTCCAGCCAGTATACAGTGAGTTATCGCTACACCGTAAAATGTACACATAGTCAGACACTTAACCGACAACCTCAACCGTTTCCATTACAACATCTTCTAATGGCCGATCACGAAAATCAGTTGCGACAACACCAATAGCACGCACTACTTCTATCCCGTCTGTAACACGACCAAAAATAGCATGTTTTCCATCTAACCAAGGAGTTGGCGCTAAGGTAATAAAAAATTGGCTACCACCGGTATTTGGTCCAGCATTTGCCATCGATAAATATCCTTCATCTTCATGCGTTAAGCCGGCTCCAAATTCATCTTTAATTTTGTAGCCAGGGCCGCCCATACCAGTACCAGTTGGATCGCCACCTTGAATCATAAAGCCATCGATTACTCTATGAAAAACAATGCCATCATAGAACTTTTTTTCTACCAATGAAATAAAGTTTTCTGTTGTTTTCGGTGCTTTATCCTCAAACATTTCTACCGTAAATTGTCCCTTATTAGTGTTAAAAATAACTTTTCTGTTTATCGTCATTATTTTGTCCCCTTATCTCATATTTAAAAAGCTGCCTTCTTCTGAGAGCGCAAGGCAGCTTTTATATTTTACAACTAAACTATTTTGTGACCATCATAAACCTCGCCACCAGCATTAGGCAAAATTTTATAACGTTCAGTCCACAGTGTTTTATATTTTAAAGCTTGAGCATGTATATCAGCAATATGTTCTTCTGGCAAAGTTTTAATTACTTTAGCAGGAATTCCTGCAACTAATGAATTAGGAGGCACCTTAGTACCTTTTGTGACCACTGCACCAGCAGCAACAATACTGCCGCGTCCAATAATTGCTCCATCAAGCACAATTGAACCCATACCAATCAAACAGTGATCTTCTACTGTACAAGCGTGTAAAATAGCGGCATGACCAACTGTAACAAAATCACCGACAATACAAGCGTAGTTGTCAGCTACATGCAGTACTGAATTATCTTGGATATTACTATATCGTCCGATTTCAATGCGGTTAACATCGCCACGCACCGTACAATTATACCAAATACTACTAAACTCTTTCATCTGCACTGCACCAATGACTGCAGCATCTTCAGCAATCCAAGCTTTTTTATCCACTTCAGGCAAAATATTATTAAATTCTTTGACCATTCAAATCACCTACTCTTTGGTTAATTCACCTTATTAATACTATCTTTATTATCAAATAATTATCTATTAATGTCAACTAAATTAGTCACCATTTCACTAGAAATTTACCAAGTCGAATTTCCTTGTTTAGACTTAACTTTAGTAAAGTAAATATGAAGTCCTGCCGTCATTAAAATTATCCCCGTAAAGACTAGTATATACTTCGTAGCCAAAAATGATCCTAAAAAACCACCGAGCAACGGGCCCATCACACCACCAAACTGTTGCGCTGATGTAACTAAACCAAAAGCTTTACCGCGTACCAAAGGGTCAGTTGTTTTGACAATTCCCGCATTAATATTTGGTGCAGCCCCAGCTAAAAACAAACCAAAAACAAATTGAACAAAACCAAATTGCCAAATATTATCTACAAATACTTGAAATAAATTAGTAAATCCTGCGCAAAACATCACAAAAAATAATGTTTTAGTAAAACCAATTTTTTGTCCCAATTTACCCCAAAAAGGCGCCGCCATAATTCCTGCGATACCCGCTAAAGAAAATACCACCCCGGAGGCTTTCACAGCCCCTTCCATTCCGCCCATTAAATCTCTCACGTAGATAGTTAGTAAGGGTTGAATGAGCATTAAACATGATTGTACTAGAAAAAAAAGAACCATTATATAAAGCAAGTTTTTGTTATTCACAGCAAGCAATAAATCATGAATAACACCACCGTCATTTTGGTGTTTATTGCTTTCATTTTTAAAAACATCTTGCACAAAAAACATTATACCAATCGTCGCCGCCGCTAGTGCAACAGCAGCCACATAAAAAGAGAAATGCATACTAAACCATTCACTCACATAGCCACCGATTAGTGGTCCAATAACGCTGCCACTTGCAACAGCGGCTTGCATCCATCCCATGCCCCAGCCCAATCTTTCTGCTGGCAGTGTAGCCGAGCAAAGTGCCATTGCTGCTGGCACAAACCCACTAATAACTCCGGTTAAAGCTCTTACTAAAAACAATTGCGTTGGCGTACTCGCTAATGCCGCTAAACAATAACACAATGATAAACCAAACCCAGCCCGCACTACCATTCTTTTTTGACCTACTTTATCAGCTAAAGCCCCCCAGTAAGGAGCCATAATAGCTGACCCCAAAAAGGTAATTGAAAAAATAATACCAGTCCACATATTAACAGAAGTCGGTGAAACACCAAGTTCTTGCAAAAGATATAAAGGCAGAAATGGAACAATCATTGTATAACTAGCACAAGTTAAAAACACGCCCCCCCATAGAACAAGTAAATTTCTTCGCCAATTCACAGGTTGATTTTGATATACTTTATGATTATTTACTGCCATTGTTTCATCTCCGTTAGAATTCTTTTACCTATTATAGCATTTATTTCATACATATTGTATATAGTAACTATTGTTTTTCCCCGCCCTATCGCTTATTATATAATTAGAATATTGTCAAAATTAAAATTTATTTCATCATAAATTTACGAAAGGAATAAGCAAAATATGTCTCAAGATCTTTCCAATGTCATTTTTAAATTATTTGAAATATTATTTATTCTATGCTTTTTTTTGCTTATTTCTTATTTTAAGAAAAAACACTTAACCAAAGAAATGCTAATAACCCTCATTATTTTCGCTGCTATCGGTAGCTTTAGCTATTATATATACACTAATACACGTGATACCAATGCAAACGCTCCCATTCACTTCAATAGTTTTCAAAATAATTATCAACTAAATACCGAGCTAATACAAAACACACTTCAAGTAAATCAACATACCGCGAAGCGCATCAGCGATCATTTGATTGCACTCGGCATATATGATATTTCTGCGCTCGTAAAACAAAATGGCACTGACAATGTATACGAAGTATTTTCCCCTAATTTATTGCCCGAAAAGCAACCTGCACTCTTATATCTTTATAATAATGAACTTACCAAAGTAGTATTTAAAAATACAATACTCTTTCAAAACAATGAATACCTCTCAACAGTATATGATCAATTGTTTACCCCAGTTGAAATAAAAACTTTGCATAGCAAAACACTGGAACTCCTCAAAAATGAATTGCAAGACATTGAAATTATTCGCATAATTCCTACATATACAACTAAGCTAAATGGCAATTACATCACCATTGGCAGACTTACAGCAACTAGCTCAACCAAATATCAAATTAACATTCCCTATAAAATCACCTTCGATAAAAATTGGGTATGTATAGAATTAGTTACCGAGTAAAAAAGAGTCAAGCACCTATTTCTGATCAAAACCAGAAATAGGTGCTTGTTTTTTCAACTCACTAAACAACCAACTTTATTATTAAGAAATTTAAGTAACCGTCGTTGAAAGAAAGAGCTTTTAGGAAAAGCGCGACAAAGATGTTCCAGCCAATCGTAAGAACAACCAAAGTCCTCCTGAAAAACTTCTTCGCTCCAAATATATTCTTTAATATGTTCAAAAACTTGAAGCGCATCATTAAATAATAAAGTCTGAGCAATAATACTTTTTTCAATCTTTAGCCCATTAATACATTTAACAGTTTGACAAATAGCCTTTTGCAGTTCAACTTCTGGTAACAACCACAACTCTTGCAACTGCTCAAAAATTCTTATTAAATCTTCTTTTTCTTGTAAATCGCTAGCCGCCAAATGCTCACAAAGTATTGCTGTATCAATTAACGGCATTTGTAATTCTTCATTTTCTCTCAGCAAGTGATAACTTAAAGTCGGTAAAAAAACATATTGCACAAAACCTAATACAGCATAAGGATTATTAAACGAAAGCCACAAGGTGCTATTAATGTTTTTATCATTAACTAATATATTGGCATTAATTATATATTCCTTAACAACAACATCCTTGACTTTGTTCTTTTGCTCTATTTCGTAATTAGCAATATTGAAATATTTATTCCAATACTCTATAGAAT
Source organism: Candidatus Avacidaminococcus intestinavium (assembly GCA_018714505.1). Lineage (GTDB taxonomy): Bacteria > Bacillota > Negativicutes > Acidaminococcales > Acidaminococcaceae > Avacidaminococcus > Avacidaminococcus intestinavium. The sequence goes on along the minus strand of DVNI01000074.1, from coordinate 10,629 downwards.
TATATATTCTACCTTTGTCCATAATTATCACTAACGTGAGAAATATTCAACAACTAACTGATCTTCAATTTGAACAGGTATTTCTTCTCTCAAAGGTACTCTTTCTAAAACACCGCTAAAGTTTTCCAAATCCTTAGTAATATAAGGCAAAGAAAAACTTTGTCGATCTAAGAAATTAACTTTAAACAATTCATTCGTTCGGGAACTCTCTTTTAGCGTTATAACATCACCAGCTTTTAAAGTATAAGAAGGAATATTAATATTTTCGCCATTGACTAAGATATGTCGATGCGTAACCATCTGACGCGCTAAACGAATCGAATTAGCAAAACCAATTCGATAGACAATGTTATCCAATCTACATTCTAATGTTTTAAACAAAGCATCAGCAGTACGATCTTTACTTTTCACCGCATTTTTATAATAACGTAATAATTGCTTTTCAAAAATTCCATAATATGCTTTTATTTTTTGTTTTTCTAAAAGTTGCTTACCATATTCAGATTGTTTTTTCCTTGACTTGACGACTGTTTCCATGCGCTCCATTGCTTTAGGATGACCACAGGTATTAACTCCTAAACGGCGACATTCTTTAAATCTCGGGCCTCTTCTTGTTGCCAAATTTACATCTCCTTTATATAAAAAAATAATTTTCTCTAAGGTTAGCTAGAGCTAACTATTGAATATTATAACAATAAGATTTGTTAGCGTCAATATATTTTTTAGCAGCTAAAATTTTTTTATTCGTTTAAAATCCATCTATACAAAACCAAAAGCGGATTTTGACGCCGAAAATATTTTAAACAAAATAATTTAATATGTTGTCAAAATGTTGTCAAGCATAAAAATAAGCCATCTGCAAACAATGCAAATGGCTTTATTACTTATTATGGTGCGGTTGGTGGGATTTGAACCCACACGAGTCTCCCCGCCACCCCCTCAAGATGGTGCGTCTGCCGTTCCGCCACAACCGCGTGCTGTACTAATTATTCTATTCTGCTGGTGCGGTCGAGAGGATTTGAACCTCCACAGAGTTGCCCCTACTAGCTCCTGAGGCTAGCGCGTCTGCCGTTCCGCCACGACCGCGAATATTATTTTTTTATAATATCGGCAACGGTATTATGATAGCATAAAGGATTTCGGTCGTCAATACTTCGGTAAGCGATTTTTATAGAGTTTATAGTATTGAGCGCGATCATATAAAACACTGCGCACATATTCTCTAGTATCAGCAAAAGGAATGGCGTCAATATCGTTAAAAGAATCGTCCCAACCTTTTTCTTTCATCCAGTTCTTGGTATTACCACGACCTGCATTATAAGCAGACAGAATTAAAACACGATTTCTACCAAATTCATATTCTAATTCGCTCAAGTACCAACAACCCATTCTAATATTAGTATCTGAGTTTTCCAAATCTCCTAAAACAAAATCACCAATCCCCATCTCTTTTGCGATCCATTCACCAGTTTCTGGCATGATCTGCATTAAACCTACTGCACCGGGTTTAGATTTTGCTCCTTTTTTGAAATCACTCTCATTTTTTATGACAGCAGCAACAAGAAAAGGATCAAGTTGATTTCTGTTTGCATATTCAATAATTTCTTCTTGATAAGGCCACAAATAAACAAAGCGCATCTGCACTTCATCAGAATGCCATAGTTGCCAGCCAACAAAGAGCAAACAAATTGCAAGAGAAACATAAAACTTGTATCTGCTCTTTTGTTTTTTACGCACTTGTTACCTCCGTTATTTTTTTAATCGTTCCCATGCTTTTAAAATTTGTTTATCAGTTTCTTCCCAAGTACCTGAATTATCAATTATTACATCAGCATACTTTTTCTTCTCTTCCAAAGACATTTGCACCGCAATGCGCGCTTCAACATCTTTTTTGCTAAGTCCACTTCTTAGCTTAACTCTTTCAATTTGTTTATCAACAGGCAATGCAACTACCCAAACTTCATCGACACGTTTATGCCAACCAGATTCTATCAACAATGGTATCTCCAAAACAGCGACTTTAGTATTTTGTGCTTTACATTTTTTCAAAAAGCTCTCTGCCATTGCCCATACCTCTTCATGGACAATTTCTTCTAGCACTCGTCTAGCCTTTTCATCCGTAAAAACAATTTTTGCCAAAGCTTGGCGATTGAGTTCCTTATTGTCCAGCAAAAGATATTGTCCAAAATAAGCAACAGCTTTCTTGTAGCCTCTTGTGCCTTTAGCAACAGCTACTCGCGCGGCAACATCCGCATCAAAAATCTCTGCGCCTAGACTATTTAACCGTTCAACTACTGAGGTTTTTCCTGCCCCAATTCCACCTGTTAACCCAATTACAATCATCCTTTTCACCTCTTAGTGCTGACAATGCGGACAAAAAGTGGTTCCCCTACCGGCAACTTTCGTTCCAACTAAAACAGTTCCACAATTTTTGCAAGGTTGCCCTTTTCTACCGTATACCAACAAATATTTTTGATTACTACCTTGTTCACCATTACCATCTTTATAATCACGAAAGGTCGTGCCATGGTTTTTAATACCTTGAGCAATCACTGCGTTTATTGCAGAAATCAACTTACCGATTTCCGCAACACTTAAGGAGTTCGCACTACGCTCCGGCAAAATATTCGCTGTCGCAAGCGCTTCATCTGCATAAATGTTTCCCAAACCAGCAATTACTGTCTGATCTAAAATAACGCCCTTCACAGGACCTTTACGTCTTTGAAAAATTTTAAGTAAATAATCTGTATTTAGACTCGGCGTCGATGGTTCCGGTCCTAGTTCCGCCAATCCGCTAATGGTAATATCATCATTAATAATTAAATGTAATGTACCAAAAGTTCTAATATCACAAAACCATAAAATCTTACCGCCCGTTAATTCAATTTTTACTTTGGCATACTTTGGTTCAGCTGCATCCTCTTCAGTAACAATAAGTGCTCCCGTCATCCGTAGATGCATAACTAGTTTTAAATTCGTAGCAAACTCTATCGTTAAATATTTACCATTTCTTTTCAAATCAACAATGCATTGACCTATTAAAATATCAGCAAATTGCTCCGCCGATGGATGTTTAATCATGCGTGGCAATCTGACTTCTACCCTTTTAACAATTTTATTTATTATATGAGGAACTAAAGTCTTACGAACTTGCTCTATTTCCGGTAACTCCGGCATACTACCACTCCTTACTTTGTTTCCGCCCAGTTTTTTCCAAACGCAACATCTGCCAGCAATGGTACACGTAACTTCACTGTTTCTTCCATCGTTTGTTTTACTAGTGTAGCAACAAGGTCTTTTTCTTCATCTGTTACTTCAAGTACTAATTCATCATGCACCTGCAACAAAATACGACTCTCTAACCTTTTCTCTTCTAATAATGCTTGCACCTTCACCATTGCCATCTTTATGATATCAGCTGCTGTTCCTTGAATTGGCGTATTAATCGCCGTCCGTTCAGCAAAACTTCTTAAATTAAAGTTACTATGTTTAATATCCGGCAAATATCGACGACGCCCAAACAAAGTTTCTACAAACCCTTGTTCTCTAGCTTGATTCACCATAGAATCCATATATTCTTTAACGCCTGTATAACGTTCAAAATAATTTGCAATATATTCAGCAGCCTCATTACGCGTAATTCCTAGTTGCCTGCTCAAACCATAGTCACTAATACCATAGACAATGCCAAAGTTTACCGCTTTTGCTTTGGTCCGCATTTCAGACGTAACAGCATCTAAACTTAATCCAAAAACCTCTGCTGCGGTTCTAGCATGAACATCCTGTCCTTTCGAAAAAGAATCTAGGAGTAAATAATCTTGAGCAATATGTGCAAGCACTCTTAATTCAACCTGAGAATAATCACAAGACATTAGCCAATCATAACCAACACCAGGAACAAACATTTCACGCATTCTTTTGCCAATTTCAGTGCGTACCGGAATGTTTTGCAAATTAGGTTGTGTGCTAGATAAGCGTCCCGTAACCGTTACCGTTTGTTGAAAATGTGTATGTACCCTACCAGTTAAAGGATTAATCAACGGTTTCAAGCCTTCCAAATAAGTAGAGTGAAGTTTAGCGAGCTGTCGATGCTCTAGAATAGTCTCAATTAAAGGATGCTGACCAGTTAACTCTTCTAAAACACTAACATCAGTTGAATAACCAGTTTTGGTTTTTTTAATCACTGGCAAATGTAACTTTTCAAATAAAATTACGCCCAATTGTTTCGGTGATTTCAAGTTAAATTCTTCACCAGCTTCTTCATAAGCCAAGGTTTCTAAGTCAGCAAGCTTCTCGCTAAATTCTTTAGTAATCATCAGTAGAAGTTTTTCATCAACCGCAATGCCAGCTAACTCCATTGACGCTAACACATGTGGTAGTGGTAATTCTAGATCTTGATATAACTTCGTTAGCTCTTTTTCAACCAAAAGATCTTGTAATAAACTATCTAAGGCTTCCATGTCCTGAATAGAGCCACCATCACTTTGCACCAAATAACGTTCTGCCAAACGTTTTAGCGCATAAGAATTATCGCCTGGCTCGATCAAATACGCTGCCAACGCCAAATCAGACACAATCCCCTTAACTTTTACACCTCGCGTTAAACAAACCTTCATGACTTCCTTGATTTCATGAAAGATTTTTTTCTGTTCATGATCACCAAGCCAAGCAAAAATAAGCTGCCACAATTCTTCTGAACCAACGAATGAATAGATTTTGCGTTCAAAGAGAACTCTAAAAGCTTTAAAAAACAAATTAGGAAGTTCACCATCTTCTTCCGCTAGTACATAAACAGGTGTCTTGGCGGCCTTCATGGCTGTAAAAAGGGCTTTAGCTTCGTCAAGGTCACTAAGCTCCTGCAACGGATATTTCTCTACACCAAGCTCAACTTCTTCTCCAAATAAAGCGAACGTTTCCTCATCTTTCTCATCACGCAAAACTACAGAAAATCTTTCCCATAAATTACGAAACTCCAGTTCCCGCATTAATTCACGTGCGACAGGCTCCATTGACCTTACTTCGTAATCTTTAAGATCTAGTGAAACATTAGGGACTTCTGTACAAATAGTTGCTAATTCCTTAGATAACAACGCTTGATTGACATTTGCATATAATTTTTCTTTTAAACTTTTACCAGAAACACGATCAATGTTTTGCAAAACTTCTTCTACTGATCCGTATTCAAGGATTAATTTCATTGCCGTTTTTGGTCCTACACCAGGAACACCAGGAATATTATCGGAAGCATCCCCCATTAAACCTTTTAAATCTATTAATTGCAAAGGATCTAAGCCTTCATAGTTTTTCTTAAATTCTTCTACATCAAATTCTTGAATATCTGTGATACCACGCTTAGTAAAATATACTTTTACATTATCATCTATCAGCTGCAATTCATCACGATCACCAGTAACAATAATTACTTCTGCTTCACTTGATTTCTTTGCGGCCAAAGTCCCAATGATATCATCAGCTTCATAACCATCAAGTTCTAAAACTTTTATATTCATTGCTTCTAGCAATTGCCGTGCTAAAGGAAATTGCTCCGATAATTCGCTCGGTGTTTCTTTTCTTTGCGCTTTATAACCTGCGAACATTTCCGTTCTAAAAGTTACTCTTGATTTATCAAAAGCAACAGCAACCCATTTAGGGTTAACATCTGAAATCACTCGTAAAAGCATATTACAAAAGCCATAAACAGCGCCTGTGTTCAGACCTTTTTTGGTGGTCAAAGGCGGCAAAGCAAAAAAAGCACGATGAATCAAACTGCTCCCGTCAATTACCAAAAACTTATCTTCCACAACGTCACCACTTTCTCTTCCTATCTAACTATTAATTATAGCATAATAGTCCAGAAAGAAAAAACAAGGCAATAGGTTTTTTCACCTATTACCTTGTTGCATGACATTTAAACAAGTTCTTTAATCGCTTCAGCCATTCTCTTAATACCCTCAACTATCTTTTCATCAGGCATATTAGAATAATTAATTCGCATGTTTTTATCTGTTTTACCATTGGGGAAGAAAGCATCACCTGTAACTCCCGCCACATTTTTTTCTATGCACTTAGCAAAGACTTTCGCTGCACTTACGCCAGACGGAAAAGTTAGCCACAAGAAAAGGCCTCCTGCAGGATGCGTCCATTCCACATCTGAAGGCATAAACTTTTCTAAGCTATCAATAATTAAATCACGACGATGGCGATATAAATCTTTGATCTTTTCTACGTGTACATCCATATCATATTTATCCATATAAACATCAGCTAACGCTTGATCAAAGTTTGATGTATGTAAATCAGCACTTTGTTTTATTTTGATAAACTCAGATAAAACATCTGGTTCCGCTGCTACCCAGCCCAAACGTAGACCAGGGCAGAAAATCTTAGAAAATGTTCCTAGGAACATAACTAAACCTTTGGTATCCATAGATTTTAAAGAAGGAAAAATTTCTCCTTCAAATCTTAATTCTCCATATGGATTATCCTCTAAAACTGGCAATTCATATTTATTAACTACTTCCATAAATTTCTCGCGACGCTCCATGCTCCATGTACGTCCCGTAGGATTTTGGAAATCAGGAATAACATAAATAAATTTACAACGTTCCGTCGTCGCCAATATTTTATCTAACTCTTCGGGGATCAAACCACCATTATCAGTAGGAACTTCTACAAAACGAGGTTCATAAGCCGCAAAAGCATTTAAAGCACCCAAATAAGATGGGCTTTCGCACAACACGACGTCACCTGGATCCAGAAATAATTTACCAGCAAAATCTAAACATTGTTGTGATCCTGTTGTAATCAAAATTTCATCAGCAGATACGTTCGTATAGTATTTCGCCTTCATACGATCGGCCACTTTCTTGCGCAAAGTCGGTCGGCCTTCAGTTGTTGCATACTGTAATAGCTGACGACCTTCTTGCTTTAATAATTCATCAGCAACTAATCTCAATTCCTCTACTGGGAAAAGTTCTGGTGCTGGTAGACCGCCAGCAAAAGAAATAATTTCAGGTTTTTGCGTTAATTTTAAGAGTTCACGCACCTCTGATGACTGTAGTCTTTCCATACGCTTAGCGAATTTAAATGCCATTTTGTTAACCCCCAACTAAGAATCATCTTTATATTAATGCAGATGTACAATTGATAAGGAAAATTTTACCACTCTTCATGGTAAGTGTCAATATTTTAAGGCTAATACCTATTTCTGTAAATAACCGTGGTACGATGTTTTCGCATATAGCACACCATTAAGTTTCACGAACCATCTTACAGCATAATTTTATACTAATACCTTCAACCTATTCACTCTTTAAATTTAGCATAAATTTCACCAAATGGAATACCCGCAATACTGACATTATGATACTTTTCACGCAACGCCTTCTCACCATCATTAACATGACGCGAATTGATTCCATGTGTACGACTCAGCCACGCTTCGACAAAGGCCGCAAGATTATCACAGCCTTTCAACACAGAACCATCAATCGCACAAAACTTATTTTCATTATAAAACTCACCAATTTCTTCCGGTGTATCACATATATAAACATTTCCTTCTTTAATAATACGATCGCAAAATTCATTTTCCGAAAAATATAGAATTTCTTGATGCCAATTCAACGGCAATAGTGGTAATATTTTTTCGGCAATCTGACGTTTCTCTATTTCTTTAATTAATTCATCAAGTCCTTTTACAGAACGCTTAACAGGCGAAACAATATCACGCGTCAAGACTTCCGGCAAGTCATGCAACAAGCCACACAAGAAATCATTAATCGCACGTTGCTGGCAAGCACCTAAGCGAAGGGCACAAAAATAACCCAAGATAGCCACAATAATCATATGCCCCATCACAGATGTTTCAGGCACACGAGGCGATTGAGCCCAACGTTTTTGAAAACGTAGCTGACCAACTAAATCTACAAATTTTTGTGGTTCTTCACCCGCAATAATTTTTTGCACACCAAGCAGATCCTTATGCTCTTTAATTTCATTAGCAATAGAAATTTTGGTCTGTTCAATACCATAAATTCCTTGATTCATATGATAAACAATCCGAAACTCCCATTCAGTCGCTAGGTAATGTGCAGCTCTTAAAACCTTTTTTTCTAACAAATAAGTTTCTTCTTCAAAATACCGATGCATTCTTGTTAAAAATGCTGCATCAAAATCCGGAATCTTACGCTTTAATTCGCTAAAAACCCACGCATTTAATTTTTCCCCACTAACGCGCATTAACTCATGAAAAATCGGAGGTTTAATATCCGTCAAAACAATGCGATGTAAAAATTCAAAAATTCCGCCCTCTATCAGAACTTGCCAGTCCAATTGTGCGCCTTGCTCTTCTTCATAACGCGCCAACACATACATAATAAGCATCTTATGCGCCTGTTTATCAAGTTCTGTAAACCCCTGTGGCCTAATATGATCATTCCAGCGCTGAATATGAGCCGCCTCATAGATAAACTCAATGAAATCTTTATTAAGTATCATTTTATCCTCCTTAGATCACCATGGATACAACAAATATGGCTTACTTAAAACTCTGAATTCCTCGTTTTCACGTTGCCACCTTTCTAGAATATTATCCAAAGATAAATTAACGTACCTTAGAGAACTTTCACCCAATGCTATATCGAATTTATATCCTTCTGTCTGCCTTAGGGGAAAAGCTAACTGATCCGAATAATTATTAATCAAAACTCTCACTAATTGTGCCCCTGTTTGCGCCGCTTGCACCTTATCAGAATCTAAGATGTGTACCTGCACTCCTTGACAAACTTCATCTTTATAAATACCATATTTAGGTTCAAAAGCAATAGGACGAAAGAAAACGCCTGGTAAACCCAAACCATTTAATTCACTCGCCAAAGTTTTTTTATCAAGCCAAGGCGCTCCTACATATTCAAAAGGCTTCGTAGTCCCTACGCCAACCGATACATTAAGATCGCCTACAATACCAGTAATTGCATAAGGCAACGCAGTTTCAGCCGTAGGAATATTCGGCGAAGTCGCCACCCAGGGTAAACCCGTCTTAGCAAAGTACATACCTCTTCGCCAATTTTTAAGAGGAATCACTAATAAATCTGCACCAATTGCATATTCTTGATTGATTAGCTTCGCATATTCACCGATAGTCAAACCATGCCGCAATGGCAGGGGATAAAGGCCAATAAAAGATTCATAACCTTTTTTTAAAGTAGGACCTTCTATCTTCCCGCCCAAAGGATTCGGGCGATCTAACACTACTATCGTTTTACCAAATTCCGCACAGGCTTCCATCGCATACGCTAAAGAAGACGTGTATGTATAATGACGAACACCAATGTCTTGCAAGTCAACCAGCAAAACATCAATGTCTGCGAGCATCTCCGCTGTTGGACGTTTCGTTGCTCCATACAAACTCCTGACAGGAACACCTTCGTATTGAGCATCAGCCACAGATTCTCCCGCTACTACTGCGCCAGACAAACCATGTTCTGGCACAAAAATTGCTACTAAATTAAACTCCTCACGCACCACATCGACAGAACTTTGTAGTGACTTAGTAACACCAGTTTGATTAGTCAAAAGACCTAGCCGTTTATCACTTAACTCCCCTTTATATTCAGCTAACCGTTCAATACCAAGTAAAACCTCTGGCGGTGCTTTTTTTGCCTCTACCACTGACGGTATTAAAAATAGCAGTAAAGCTATTACTAATAAATAGTTGCCTGTTTTACTCATACGCCTTCCTCCCATTATTTATCATATCGAGCAGCCCATTTTTCCGCAGCAATCATTAAAACATCTGCTCTGTTTTGTAATTGACCATTTTGCACACGCCGAAGTAAATTATTAGCAAGAGGACCAATCTTGGCATTTTGCACAAATACACCTAATTCTCGTCCATCTAATGCCAATTCCTTCGTATGTACCGGCAACTCCTCTGCTAAGCACAATAACGACCGCCAAAAGTCTTGCATACGTTGCACCGCTTCCGCATTAGCATTCGTAGCCCGCATATCACTTAAAACCAAGTTATGCAATTGTTGAAGCGCTTGCAAAAATTCTTTATTGCTACGAAACGTCCCTTCACCCGCTAACCTACGCAACCACTTTTCTCCGCCAGACATACCATTAATCAAGAAAAAACCAGCCAGCATATGGTTAGCCACTAACCAAACAACCCGCCGCCTAAAAGTTGGTATAAATTGCAGTCGCTGCAAAATACCCTCTGCCATCTCTGCACTAAGTTTTTCATGGCCCGGATCAGCTGGTGCACCATTTGTGCGATAAATACGAATTTCCGGTTTACCTTTGCCCAAATCGTGCAGAAGTAGTGCCCACCTAATCTCTGCTTCTGCTTTGCTATACGCTAAAGCTTGTAAAGTATGCTCGAACACATCAAAACGGTGAAAAAGGGGATTTTGTTCTATACCAGACAAGGCTGCCACTTCCGGTAAAATTAACACACTGCTCTTCTTACCATTAACGCGTAATTGGCAAGATTCTGCCGCCAAACCAGAACGCACCAAGAGCCTTACTCCAGCTGCACAATTTTTACTTAGCAATAATTTTTCCAATTCTTTTTTTACTCGTGCTAAAGAAAGTCCCCTAACGTTTTTGCACTGCTTTTGAATC
>DVNI01000005.1 GCA_018714505.1 Candidatus Avacidaminococcus intestinavium | reverse complement strand
GGTGCGTCTTACCACAAGCTAAAATAACATCATCGGTCTTTAAACGTTGACATAAAAGTTCTTGAGAACTTAAAGCACCTTCAACAATTGCGCAATCAAGTTCACTAGCCAACAACATTTTTTCTATATCACAAGTGTTTTTAATAATAATTTCACATTTAATACTTGGCTTAAACTCTTTAAATGCTTTAACCATTTCTGGCATAATTGTTTCGCCAATAGTCAAGGTCGCACCCACGACAATTTTATTAATTTTGGCATTCCCTTTAAATTCTCTTTCCATTTTTTCAAATAAATCTAATAAATGTCTAGCATAAAGCAAAAGTTCCTTGCCATCATCAGTAATATATAGTTTTTTACCAAAACGCTCAAATAAACAGCGCCCATAATATTTTTCTAATTCAGCAATAGCTTGGCTTATCGTTGGTTGTGCTACATATAATTTACGAGCCGCTGCACTCATACCCCCACAATCATTTACTGCTACAAAAATTTTTAAATGTCGGATCGTCATCGGCATCCTCCTTATAGTCAAAAAGCTATTATATTCATTATATAATAGTATTTTACATTTAAGTCTATTATCTGTAAAATATGTTTATCTAGAAACGAAAGAAAGAAGGCTTTGCATGCAACTTTTATTTAAAAATCTCTCCGGTATTCTTTTTTGTTTTTTTCTTGCACTACCAGCTTGGCTCTTAGGAACACACTATCCTATAATTGGCGCTCCCGTTTTTGCTATTTTAATTGGTCTGCTTTTAATTTTTTGCTTTCCGTCGCTCACTGCGGCCACTACTCCTTTTAGTCAAAAGTACCCTTTAGGCAGTGGCATCAAATATACGGCAAAAAAAATCTTACAACTTTCTATTATTTTCTTAGGTTTTAACATGAATCTCTTGCAAGTATTTCAAGTTGGCAGCGAATCTCTTGCCATTATTCTCAGTACTTTAACTGCTTCGTTTCTAACAGCTTACTTCGTAGGAAAAGCTTTAAAAATAGATTGGCAAACAACAACGTTGATTGGCGTTGGTACTTCCATCTGTGGTGCTCAGCAATTGCAGCAACAGCTCCCGTTATTCACGCTGAAGATAAAGATATAGCGCAGGCGATTTCAACTATTTTTCTATTTAATATTATCGCTGTTTTTATTTTCCCTCCATTAGGTGCTGCTCTTGGTTTAAGCGACTTAGGCTTTGGTATGTGGGCCGGTACCGCAATTAACGATACCTCCTCAGTCGTTGCTGCTGCTTCTGTGTGGAGTAATGCTCATGCCAATAATCTAGCTCTTAACTACGCAACAATCGTAAAACTAACGCGCACCTTAATGATTATTCCAATTACGCTCGTTTTAGCCTTTTGTGTTAGCCGCAAAACTAAAGCTACAAATAGTAATTTTTCCTTTTCTGCGACTTTTCCTTGGTTTATTATTTGGTTTTTAGTAGCCTCACTATGTAATACACTCTTTACGCTCGGTTCTTTAGCACCACTTTTAGCAGAAATAGGCAAATTCTTTATCGTAATGGCCATGTTAGCAATTGGACTTAATACCGATCTTAAATCTTTAGTAAAAAATGGACTATATCCCCTTATCTTAGGTCTCTCCTGTTGGTTTGCCGTTGCTATAGTTTCATTAGCAGCTCAAAAACTACTGAATTTCTGGTAAAATTCTCAGCTCAAGTATTCTCTTTATTCTTCATTTATTAATATTTTTTCTTTTTTAGATTATCATCTCAATTGTTATTTCTCTTAACAACAAGTATAATATTAGCGAAAAGATGTCTTTCAAAGGAGAATAGTTATGTTGGATTTAATTCATTTCACGAATCTTTGGTCAGAGATTCGTGGTACGCAAAAAGAAAGTGAAGCATATTGGGATGGGCGAGCAGATTTTTTTAATAATATGAAAGATCTTCAAGAACGCAAACAACGGCAAAGCACCGTAATTAATAAGTTAATAGAAAAAAATATTATTAATGAACACTCACTAGTTCTTGATATAGGTTGCAGCGTCGGTAACTATACTGTTGATTTTGCCAAAAAAACTAAACACGCAACAGGAACAGATATTTCTGGTAAAGCACTAACGCTAGCAGAAAATTATGCTCACCAACAAGGTGTTAATAATATAACCTTTGTAAAAAGTGACTGGCAAGACATTCTGCTCTCTGACCGTGGCTGGGAAAAACACTTTGACTTAGTTTTCGCCGCCATGTGTCCTGGCATTTCCAATCGTAAGACTTTAGAAAAAATGACCGAAGCTAGCAAAGGTTATTGCCTTTTAAGTATGTTTGCTTCACGTGAAGACAGTGTCCGTAATGAACTTGCAAGACTTTGTGGCTTGCAAAGTTTTGATTTACATCACACCGGTAACAGTATCTACTGCATTTTTAATATCTTGTGGCTCTTAGGTCTGTACCCCGAAATACGTTTAGAAAACTCTACTTGGGAAAATACTTTTTCCTTAGAAGATGCAATCAAGCACTATACATCAATGCTCGGTGGCACCGCCCTCACCGCAGAACACAAAATTATTATTCGCAAATACTTAGCATCGCATGCCGAAGATAACATTATTACTGAAAAAATATCGTCAAAAATTGCTTGGATTGGCTGGGAAGCTAATTAATAAAAAAACCGAAAACTCCTATAAAGAGTTTTCGGTTTTTTTATTTTTTTACTATTTAGAAGTCTAATTAAAAACTATATTCTACTCCCAATGTGTAAGTTCTACCAGGTGCCGCATACCATAAATAATAGTCTTTATCTAATAAGTTTAATACATTAAATCCAATTTTCATTTCTTTGTTAACAGCATAGTTCAATCCTAGATTAGCGATGAAAAAGCCGTCATATGAAAAATAAACACCGGAATTTTCATTTGGCTTATTCCTATTACTTACATATTCAAAATCTAAAGAGCCACTCAATTTATCTTTCTTATAACCAATTCCTGAATGGAATATATGCTTAGGAATACTATATATCCGTTTTCCATCATTGTCTTCAGTATCTTGAAAAGTATAATTAAGATAACCACTCCATAATTTATCAAAACTATGTTCCAGTTCTAATTCAATTCCTTTTCTACGTGCTTTATCAATATTATTGTACCATTTGGTACTATCACCATTTACAGTAATCTCTTCTAAGGCAATTAAATCATCTGTTTTAGCAAAATATAGTGAAAAATTCAAATCCGTTTGTTTACTAATTCGTTTTTTTAACCCTATTTCTAGCGTATCCGTAGTTTCTGGTTTTAGATCAGGATTTCCTAAATAAGAAGTGTCATAATAAGTTCCAACAGTTCTATATAACTTATATAAAGTAGGGGGATTGAAAGAATGTCCATAAGATAAATACCATGTAGTTTTATCATTTTGGGCGTATTCTAAAGAAATTTTTGGACTTAACTCAGTATAATCAGCCTCATCATAATAACGAATAGGTTGCCCAATATTATTATAATAACCATTATATTTTTTATAATAATCAAAGCGCAGTCCAGTATACACCTTCCATTGACTATCCAAAGCATACTGATCTTGGACAAATGCTGAAAAATTCTTATCCTTGCCCCCTAGTATTGAACTAACAGCACTAACCGAATTTTTATCCTTCCATCTATCGAGCTTTGTTTCTGTTCTAGTCATTTCATCCTGTTGCCAATTTAGACCGCCAACGATAGTATGTTTTCCGATGTTTTCCCAAACTTTTTGCACGTCAAACTTATATGACTTACTTGGATAGGCTGTATCACTACCTGGAGTATCACCATCAAATTTACCGCCAGAAGTTGAGTATCCATTGTCTTTAATATCACTCAACCCTAAATTTACGGTAAGCTTGTTATCATCATCAAGATATCTTAAGGCATGTACACCCATTGTTCGTCTTCCGTTATAATCAGCAAAAGCACTTTCTTTAAAATTATACCACTTGCCATTAGGTAATTTAACACTTCCTTCATACAAGACATTACCTTCAGCATCATGGATATAAGAAACTGGATTATCAGTCCAATATTTAAATTTATCATAAGTATAGCTATATGTAAGATTTTTATCCTTAGTAAAATTGTATTTCAATTTAATATTATAAACATTACTTTCACCTGCTCCATCTCCGGGGCTACCTATAATGTAGCGTGGTTTACCATCTGGTTTTTTACTAATAACTACACCCGTTCCAACTGTACCACTAGGACTGTCACCTCCACTACTAGTCGAAGAAGTAAGTTTATTTTTAAACCCATCCGTTTTACGATTCTCATAACTTACTGAATAACTAAACTTATCATCAACTTTTTGACTAACGCTTAGTCCTCTACGCCACGTGTTATTTGAACCATATAAAGCATTTACTTTGACTCTTACCTTTTCATCTGGCTCCTTTGAAATAATATTTACCACACCTCCGACTGCTCGTCCACCATAAAGAGAAGAAGCTGCTCCACGCACAATTTCTATTCTTTCTATATTTTCCATCGGAATCGCGGACCAATTGACCCCACCATCATATGCTGCATTCATTGGCATACCATCATATAAAACTAATACACTATCTTCTGAAAACCCTCGCATTGATATCTCTCCAGAAGTATCTGCCAAACCTTTAGGACGATTAACAAAAATACCAAGCGATTTTTTCAAAACATCTGTAACAGTCAACGCGTTACTTTCTCTAATTTGCTCGGAAGTAATAACGGTTACGCTAGCTGGAACTTTTTTTATATTTTCCATCGTCCTCGTTGCTGTCACAACCATTTCCTCTAAAGTAAAAGTCGGTGATTGTTCCTCAGCATATCCTAAATTACAATTTAAACCGCCACTGATAACCGCTAACAGTACTGCCATTTTTAATGTTCTTTTCTGCACACTAACGCTTCCTTTCAGCTTTTATTTATAGTTTGAATTTATAAATTTAAAATCTACTGTTGTCACCTTCTTATCTTTATCAGTTATTTTGAGAGTTGCTGTACCAATCTCAGCAGAATAAACCGCAGAACGCGGCAATTCGACTTCAATGTACAAAGAGGTATAACCCTTCTCCCGAATACGCAAAGTGTCTTCTGGCGTAACTTCAGCCCAAGCGCCTTTTTTGCTTCCTTGTGATACATAACCTGGTAAGCCACTAAACTCGACAGAGATTGGATGCGTTAAAGACCCTGTTTTTAATCGCCCTAACAAAGTTACACTAGTCGGTTGTAAATAATACTTTAGAAAGCCTTGATCTGCTACATCGACAACTTTTTCAAGGCTAGCTTTTTCTTGCAATTCAAAGCGATAAACATAACGTTCGCCTTCATTAAACTCTTTAATAATGCCAGCCACTATCGCTAGTAGGCAACCTACAATGAAAAACAAAATAACTATAATTTTTTTATTTTTCATTACACACCTTTAACCCCAAAAATCGCTTATAACCGTACAGTGCGAGAACACTAGTCGCTAAAGCAACGCCATAAATGCAGCCCCCACCACAACTACCGCAAATACCATTGCAGTTTTGTAGTCCTTGTTGCGCTCTAGGCAATGCACCAGCCGATGCCGCACCTAAACCATAAAACCATTTTGTGAGCTTTTCCACTAGTCATCCTTCTTTCTATTACAACCATAATTAATACTTTTGGTTGGGCAAACTTTAACACATTCCATACATAAAATGCAGATATGTCTGTCATGGACTAAAGTGCTATCCTCTAACTTCAGAGCGGTCATTGGACAAGCTTTTACGCACAAATTACATTTAATACAAGTACTCTGTCTTACAAACAATTGTTTTGTAAAAGGCAAGAAACTCCCTAAATAATGCGTCAAGTTTTGCACTGCTCCGACAGGGCAAAAAAACAAACAAAATCCTCTGCCGCCTTGTGTAAATAAGCCAAAAAAGACTAACCAAAATAGCATGGTAAGCAGCAATGATGATGAATAAGCAACAATATAACCAAAGGCACTATAATTAAACAACAAATCAAATACATAAAAATTACAATAAGCACAAGCAATCAAACCGCCGGTAAAGGGTGCGAGCATAAAACCAAATAAGAAACCGTACCGCAACGCACTAACAGGTAAATATTTACTCCAATTAATCTTATATTTACAAGGAACCAAACGACTTAAATATTCCGGCACTGCACCAGCGGGACACAAAAAACCACAAAATAGTGGACCAAAAATTAAAGCAGTAAGTAAAAGTATTATCGTACCAACTAATGCAATCGTACCCATTGCAAAAAAACGTCCACTAAGTAAATGCTCTATCGGTATCCGAAAACATAGGTTGTGAATGGTATACGGAAGTTCTGGCAAACCTAAAAGCATTGCTAAACCTTTTTGAAATAACGCAAAAGGAGCAAAAAATAAGATAAATCCACTAAGATAACCAAGAACTCTTAAATATTCCGCTCGTGCAATTTTCATCTTACACACTTCTTTCCCCAAAATAAAAAAAACCTTTTTGCGCAACGACGCAAAAAGGTAATAATCAAGAACCTCTCCGCCACGTCCTTCGCATGGGAGCAATTGCTCTGATTACAGACAGTTCTTCTGGCTTTGAATCATTGCTTGCACTTACACCTTCCCAACTACTTTGTTCGTCAGTGGTTACTCGTAAGGAAGCTCCTCATTACAGTGGCGGGACCGCACCGGATTTACACCGGTTTATCTATTAAGTATTACTACATCTGTACCAACTACTATATTCAATTAACAGGCTAATAATAGCATAAGCATCTTAGAAGGTCAATAAATTATTTGTAATTTAATTAACTCTATTTTTTATAAATATTCATTACCTATCAAAAATAAATTAATTATTATTAAAAAAAATATTTGACAGATGAAATTTTATAATTTATAATTTATTTGTATTAGTAACTATTATTATTAAGAGGAGATGATTTAAAATGAGATCGATTACCAGATTAAACCTTCAGTATGCTCACCGTTTCTTAAATTATGAAGGAGAAGCACAGTATCTACATGGACATTCCGGTACTTTAACAATTGAAGTAGAAGGTGATGTTGATGCCAGAACTGGTTTTGTTTATCCTTGTAACAGCATCAAAAACATTGCGTGGAGCTATTTAAAGAACTTTGATCATGCCTTAATCTTGCAACAAGAAGATCCCCTTTTACAACCCCTTCTTGACGTTTACGTACAACAAGGAATCAGAGATGGTGCTCCAACAAATACTACGATTGGCCTCCCCATCGACACCGAGCTTGCTAAAGCTTACCCAGAATGTCGCCTCGTTGTAGTAAAAAAGGTTGCTACTTGTGAAAACTTAATCGAAATATTCTACGACCTTTTGAAAGACAAGTTTAATATCAAGAAGATGACCTTCGCGTCTGCTGATAACTGCGCATCTATGGAGTTTTAATTTCTTGATAAAATTGCGTCTTCATGGTATATTAATAAAAAACAAAATTCATCAAAAGTATTAGGCTCACGCCTTGATCCACGTTTGTTAGGGAAAACTCTAACAAACGTGTTTTTTATGGGAGGTATCATGAAGGTAAAAATTAGCATTTCTGAAATTTTAGTAATCTTAGCGGCAAACCTCTTATACGCAGCCGGCGTAGTTTTCTTCATTATCCCGGCAGAGTTAATCACTGGCGGCACGACAGGACTCGCTTTAGCCATTAATCATTATAGCGGCTTTTCGGTTGCCTCTTCCGTTTTCATCTTTAACGCGTTAATGTTTGTTGCTGGTTTCCTCGTATTAGGCAAAAAATTCGCTTTTACAACTTTAATTAGTTCGATTTTCTTTCCTATCGCACTCGGTTTATTGCAAACCACATTTGGTCATCTAGTGCTGACGACGGACCTTCTTTTATGTACAGTTTTTGCGAGCCTTGCTATCGGCATTTCAATTGCCATGGTCATTCGCGTAGGAGCTAGTACCGGCGGACTAAGCATTCCTCCTCTTATTTTTCATAAATACTGGCGTATTCCCGTTTCTTTAACGCTTTATGTCATTGATTGTTTGGTCTTAGGAGCACAAATCTTTTTCAGTCCTACCGACAAAATACTCTACGGCATTATTCTAGTTATCCTTTATTCTCTTATTTTAGATAAACTTCTAATGTTTGGTACTGGCAAAATCCAACTAGAAGTTATCAGTAAGCAAACTAATGAAATTAAAGAAATGATTATCGAAAAGTTTGATCGTGGCGTAACCCTCCTCCATGGACAAACCGGATATGCTAACGCTAAAACTGACCTGCTACTTTCCGTTATTTCGCAGCATGAATTAGTAAAGATGGAAAAACTCATCAGGCAAATAGATCCTGAGGCTTTCGTGATTATCAGTCATGTCACTGAAGTACAAGGTCGTGGGTTTAGCCTGAGTAAAAAATATATCAAAAACAAATGATAAAAGCCATCTCAAATAAATTGAGATGGCTTATTTTTTGTTTGGAGCTGCTAATAGGAATTGAACCTACGACCTACTGATTACGAATCAGTTGCTCTACCGACTGAGCTATAGCAGCATTTATAACATTAGTATTTTACCATTACGCACTACATTTGGCAAGAGGTTGACCTTCTTAATTCCACGCTTTCGCCCAAGCAAAAACGTCTACACAACTTTTAAAGTCTGGTAGACGTTTGTTTCTGCTGCACTTATTTCTTTTGGTCT
>DVNI01000073.1 GCA_018714505.1 Candidatus Avacidaminococcus intestinavium | reverse complement strand
TGCGCATTCATACTTTGCAAAATGCGGTAATCATTGGTGATGGCCATTATTTTTATGGCTTCTACCAGCGTAATGTGGTGCGTATCCGTGTTCGGATTAACTTTGCTGTTGAGCACGGCTGGGCTTTTAATGCCGAGTCTAGGTGCTAACGCCGTTGCGCCACCTGGATAATCGTGGACAGTGTGATAAGCCGCATCGATGATGTTCATTGAAGGTCCTTTTGAACGTTTTTATAAGTTAGATGTGGCTTTAAGCTACGCTTGAGGTGACATTTAAAGGCTTTTGCCCTTTAGCCAAATCACGAATTTGATACTCGCGAGCTAGTGGAATTTTTTTCTCGGGCCATTGGCTAATTGCTTGTGAAGTGATGCCTAATTTCTCTGCTAACTCAGTCACATTACATTTCAAGAGTTTCAAAGCTTCTGATTTGGTCATAAATATCGCCCATAAAGGTAACTTTTCTTACTTTATTAAACAGCATAAAACTTACCTAGTCAAATGGTAAGATTTCTTACAAATGGGATTGGCTAAAAATTATGGAAACTTTAGGTACACGCCTTAAAGCCTTAAGAAAAACAAAGAAAGTGACTCAGCAACAAGTAGCTGATGCAATTGGTGTTTCTAAAACATCCGTAATTTATTGGGAAAAAGATGAGAACCTCCCAAAGCACGATAGCTTGATGGCGTTAGCTAGCACCCTAGGAGTTACTTCTGATTATCTATTAAATGGCAAAAATGCTTCTATTGATAATAATGTTGGTGTTCCTTTTCCTCTTACTGGTCGATTGGTACCCGTTATCTCTTGGGTACAAGCTGGATCGTGGACCACAGTTGAATCCGTACCTGCAGGAACGCAGTTTGAAGAATGGCTGCCACCTAACCCGAAATGCGGAAAGAACGGTTATGGCTTAACTGTTGTTGGTGAGTCGATGCTTCCAGACTTCCGCCCTGCAGACAAAATTTATGTAAATCCTGACTTTCAAACAAATGATTTAAAAACAGGTGATTTAGTCATCGTCTCTTGTGAAGGCGATCTAGAGGCAACTTTTAAAAAGCTGATTGTTGAAAGCGGCAGTATGTATTTGCAACCGCTTAACCCAGACTGGCCTGAAAAAACGATCCCATTGATAGATGGATGTAAGTTGGTGGGCAAGGTTGTTGGGTTGTATCGGGATGTTTGATTAATCGTCCGTTCTAATATTAGATTATTGCTTAATAAGCAGGATATGCATGTTTGAAAAATTAAAAAAATGGTGGTATGGCGAAGATATAGTTCATAAAAATAAGCCTACGGATCGCTTAGTTATAATTGGTTGGTATAACAAAAAACATTGGACATCTTCACTAGTTCATTGGTTTGTATCTTTATTTACTAACCCTGAAAGAAGACCAATATTTTTAGCTGTTTTAACATTTATTACCTTCCTTATTATGCTAGTCAGCTTTATCGACAATACTCCACCAGAACAATCTTTAGCTAACCAAGAAAAAAGCGATAAAGCTATTATTACAGAAAAGTAAAGTGTTTTTTAATCTTCCAATGACTTTTCTTTATTCAAACAAACTTAACTTATATCTTCCGATATTATCTTTTAAAAATAGATTATCTAAACCACAACATATTCTCTAAACTTAATTATAATCTAATTTAAAGCATACATTTTGTACAAATGTATTTTACCGTTGTATAACCCATTAAGTCATATTTAGAGAGCGATTGAGGAAATATGGATTTCAGTGACTACATTATTTATGTTGATGAAAGTGGTGACCACACGCTTAATGGTTACAATACAAAATATCCTGTCTTCGTATTAGCTTTTTGTATTTTTCACAAACGTTATTACACTGGAACTGTGATCAACAAATTAGAGCAGCTTAAGTTTAAGCACTTTGGTCACGACATCATCATTATGCACGAACGCGAGATCCTTAAAGGAACTGGTGATTTTAGAAATTACTCTTCTAAGGAGCAAAAGGAATCTTTACTTAATGACCTTACTGAGCTCATGCAAGACACCAATTTTATTTTAATTTCTTGTGTGGTTAGAAAAGATTTATTAATAAATAAATATACTTCGCCTAAAAACCCTTATTTTATTGCACTAGAGTTTGGTCTTGAGAGAATTTATAGATTCCTAAGAGAGAAAAATCAACATACCAAAAAAACATTTATTGTTTTTGAGCAAAGGGGCTTGCAAGAAGATAAAGATCTAGAGCTTGAGTTTAGACGTGTTTGTGATGGTAGCAATTACGAAAACATTTGCTTACCTTTTGAAATAAAAATGGCCTCAAAAAAAGTAAACTCTTCAGGTTTGCAAATTGCTGATTTGGTAGCGCGACCTATAGGTAATCATGTCTTAAAACCAGATCAACCTAATCGAGCTTTTGATGTTTTAAAAGCTAAATTCTATAGCGCCAATGGAAGAAGTGGTGCTGGTACTGGCTACCATGGATATGGCTTAAAGGTATTTCCAAAAACAAGATAAACAAAAGGCCCTAACATAACGCTAGAGCCTCTTGCCGACTGGGAATCCCCGGTCCATGATCCTATTGTAAAGTATTATGCAATAATATGCAATAAAAGGCATTGTAAACTGCGAACCCGACGCAGCTCTTTAGAACAGATCGGGCGGAGAGAAGAATGTTAGAAGTGGTATCAAACCCACCACCAAGGCTTGATGTTGATTATATTGTGTATGCTGGAGGTATCTCACGATATGGTTACAATGAAATTACTAAAATTTGTAAGTCATCAGATAAAAAGAAGGCTTGTTTAATTCTTTTAACTCCTGGTGGTGATCCTGACGCTGGATATAGGATTGCTCGTGCTTTGCAGCACTATTATGAAGAGGGTTTCAGTGTATTAATCCCCTCTTACTGTAAGTCTGCTGGGACTTTAATTTGCATTGGTGCGAATGAATTAATCGTTGATGATAAAGGCGAGCTAGGGCCACTTGATATTCAGCTTAATAAATCTAGTGAGTTAGGGGAAAAAACCTCGGGGTTGGATTTACCTCAAGCATTTGAAGCTCTGCGATCAGAAGCGGCTAAAATTTTCAGAGAAACACTTTTTGATGTAAGAATGGGCGGAAGAATTTCTACAAAATTAGCAACTGAGGTTGCAACTAATTTATCTTCCAACCTGCTATCACCCATTTATTCCCAAATAGACCCATTAAGAATGGGAGAAATGCAACGAGCTAATTTTATCGCATATGAATACGGGACTCGATTAAATGATAAGTTTAAGTTACTAAAACCTGGAGCTTTAGGGCGACTACTACTTTCTTATTCCTCACATGCATTTGTTATTGACAGAAAAGAACTTAAAGAGCTTTTTAATAAGGTAAGAAGACCTGAAACAACAAATGAGTTACGAATTTTAAGTCATTTAGAAAATTTAATCATTGCTTTTGAAAACGGCAGTGATGATAATCTAATTTTCAATGCTAATTTTTTATTAGAGAATGAATCTAATGAACACCAAAATGCCGACTTACAATCTTCCGACGGATTACAAGAAAATGATAATACAGAACAGTCAGGAGCGTCACCAGATCTCGAAGGAGATTTACAATGCGGTAGCAGCTCAGAAAGAGAAGATTCGCCATGAACTCTTCGAGCAGCAGAACAGCGCTTCTAGAAATTTGAATTGCTATTTTTAAGTCGTAAAATAATTTTATATATCAATTAATAAACCCACCCTTGCGGCGGGTTTTCTTTTGTAAAGATTTACTTATACTTTACCGACCAATAACAACAAGACAAAACTATGGAAAAAACAACCATAACTACCCTACTCCTTGCACTGATCATCACTGGCTGTCAAAAGCAGCCAACTGCCCTACCTGAAGATGAACGCGCAGTGATAACAAAGCAGTTTGAAGAGTCGGATGAAAAAATTAACGGTTATTTTGATTTATTGGAAAATCCAGGCACTTCACAAGATGTACGCAAACAAATCCTTTGCAAAGACTGGCCAAATGTCTATTACAAACAGTACGCTCCTGCCCTAAAGCAACTTTCACCCCAATATACCGATGAAGAATTAACTCGGGATTTTGATAGAGCCGTGGACTATTACAAACAAAAATATGGGATTAGTTGTAATCAGTAAAGTAAAACTACTGTCATATCTAGTGACTACTATCTAACCAAGGTCAATCACACTCCAGACCTGTAATAACGAAGCAGCGCAAAACTGACCCACCAATGCCTATCGGTGGGTTTTCTTTTATGTGGAACAAGTGTAAACTAGCACCCATAATGTTATGTTATAACATATTAATAAGTTTAATCTTTCAGCTCTGCCCACCCCAGCGGTGGGTTCTTTTTGTGTAATAACTCTGTAACAGTGTATTTAAACGAATTTTTATACCATTTATTATATTTACTCCTATGATTTAGAAGATAAAAAGGAAA
>DVNI01000072.1 GCA_018714505.1 Candidatus Avacidaminococcus intestinavium | reverse complement strand
TTCTGTTTTGAAAGAAATGAAGGGATGAAGATGGCAGAACAAAAAATGAAACAAAATGTGAAAGATGCGAAGGTCAAAACCTACATGCGTTGGATGATGGGGTTATTAGTCGTGCTTATTGGCATTGCGGTATTATTATCCATTGTACCAGCTGATGCGCCCATTTGGTTAGGAAAAGTGGTAACGGTCACTTTGATGTTACTTACCGAAGTGATATTAGTGATGGCCTACAAGTTAGCCAGATACTACTATCAAGGGATTTTCGATGAGAATGCGCCTCTTTTTGTACCGAAAGTAATTGGTATTGGCTTTACAATTAATCCTTATCATCGCTTAGGTACATATATTTGGTTTGGCCTCATGCTTGCCATTTTCTTGATGATGTTGCCGGCGTTATTTTAGTTTGTTACTTGCACCAATCTAATCTTTTTAGATTGGTGTTTTTTTGTAGAAAGAGAAGTAGTAATGATCAACTATAATAACGTTTGTAGTTAGAATTTATCCCTTTATTCAATTGCTCTGTTGAAGTGAGGATTATTGATAAGACAAAGATAGTAATTTGTTTAATTCTGCGTAAAAAGTATTTTCAGTATAACAAAGATGTGTTAAAATATTTCAGGATAAATTCTCCTAGAGTAGTGTTTATCTTAATGAATATGTGAGGAAATAAAAAGTGAATAAGGAAAAGAATCAATTGCAAATACTGATTTTTTGTGCATTGGCCATTGGTATGAATGTCATTTTAGGTTCAATAGTGACTTATACGCATATCCCATTGCTATTTTTAGATGCAATAGGTACGATTTTTGTGGCAGTGAATTTCCCGTTGCGTTATGGGTTGCTAACGGGGATTGGAACTAATATTGTCTTAGCGGTGATTCATGGACCATTAGCGCTTCCTTTTGGCCTAGTGAGTTTGACGATTGCTTTGGTGGCACATTTGGCATCTAGAAGCGGTTTTGGCTATAAACGAGCGATATTAACCGGAGTATTGATTGTCTTTTTCGGCTCTTTCGTAAGTGCTGCAGTGCGTTTAGTATTGTACGATGGATTTAATGGTACGACGAGAACATTAACCGATGCCTTGGTTTTTACCATACGAGCAGGTGGTCTGAATCGCTTTGTTGCGGCTTATACTGGAGCTTTTTCAGATGGCATCATTGACAAAATATTATCTTGCTTGCTTGTTTCTTGGTTAAGTGAGTCACAAACAGTAAGACGTCTTTTTTCAAATTTAAGGGTCAGTAGATAAGCGGATAGGAACCTTCTTACCTAGAAAATGGTAGGAAGGTTTTTTGTTGCAGAGAATCTATTACGTTAAATGAGTTTTCGTTCAGCTAATAAGTGTTTTGCAGACACAGATTGTTACAGTTTGTAAAATCCTTTATCTGACTGTAACCAAAGATAATTTCAAGTAATGCTTATCATGAAAACTTAGTAAGGCGAAAATATTTACTTAACCTATGAAATGAAAATTTGTACTATCATAGTATTCATGAATCAGAGCTTATTCAGAAAAATTTTTGAATAAGCAAACATAGAATATTTTGAAAGGACAGATGAAATGATTCAAAAAAATTTAAAATTAATTTCCCTTACAACAGTTTTAGCAGGTTTGCTATTTTTCAATGCACCACTATATGCACATGCCGATGAAACAAAGGATACAACTTCAGAGGAAGCCATTACGAAAAAAGCTTTATTAG
Source organism: Candidatus Avacidaminococcus intestinavium (assembly GCA_018714505.1). Classification (GTDB taxonomy): domain Bacteria; phylum Bacillota; class Negativicutes; order Acidaminococcales; family Acidaminococcaceae; genus Avacidaminococcus; species Avacidaminococcus intestinavium. The sequence continues at coordinate 876 of DVNI01000072.1, read as the reverse complement.
TTATCAATGGTTTTGAAGAAGATGGTAAGACAAAGATTCCAACTGGAAAAGCTCGTGTAGATTATCTAAAGGCACAAAAATATGATCCACAAAAAGTACAAGATAAAGTAAATGAAATCTTGCTAGGTGAAGTAGAGGTTGCAAATGTGACAACCAATACCACAAGTCAAACAACAGCACCTACTGCATCAACAAATACTGCAAATACGCAAGCACAAAGCACGACTGCTTATACAGGAACTAGTTCAAGTGCCAAAGAATGGATTGCCCAAAAAGAATCAGGTGGCAGCTATACAGCACAAAATGGTCGCTACTATGGTCGTTATCAATTAGATTCTAGTTACTTAAATGGCGATTATTCACCAGCAAACCAAGAACGTGTGGCCGATAACTATGTTGCAAATCGTTATGGCTCATGGGAAAATGCCCAACAATTCTGGTTAACACATGGTTGGTATTAAAATTGAATAAATAAAAAAGAGGTTTTTCCTAGAATGATAGGAAAGACCTCTTTTTTTGCATACTGATGAAAGTTCACTATCCTAGGACGCGTAATAAATCATAATTGACATATACCTTATTTTTTAGTTTTGCTTGGTCTACATCAATGAGTTTTAATGCTACCAAGCGATTCATTCTATTTGCTAAAAATCAACAAAAATTATCAAATAGATTCGTGCGTGATCCAAAGTATAAGACCTAAAATTGACTAAAATTTGCTGATTGAAATAAAAAAAGAACTGCTCGCAATGGAACAGTTCTCTTTTGGTGTGCCAAGTATGGTGCAATTTCTTTCTGGTGTAAGTCCAGACACGGGTATTTACCGCCAAGTGTAGTGAACCGCAAGCCGATAGCAGTAATGCCTAGGGGGAGAAA
>DVNI01000071.1 GCA_018714505.1 Candidatus Avacidaminococcus intestinavium | reverse complement strand
TGGCACTCGCTTCGCTCGTTTCGTTTCAAAAGCAAAAGCAAGATCAAAAGCATTGATAATGTATTCGCTATGCTCATGCTTTTTTAAAAGCAAAAGCTCCAAAGTTCGCACCCATTCGGGATGCTCTGTAATTACCGTTTAAAATAGAAAGGAAGTTTGTAATCAGGGAAAAGGCAAGGGCGAAATTTTTATAATGCTCAATCGCTCGTAGACACTCGCTCGGTTCTAATAAATAAAAAATAGTAGACATATTTTTTATTTATCTTAAAATTTGATGTAAGAAAGCTAGTTTAACTCCACATTTTAAACTAGCTTTCTTACATCAAGAATTTGAAAAATGACAAAATTGGCTAGATTGTGACATTTTTTGTCACTTTTGTATAAATTGTTAAGGTTTTATTTAGTTAATTTAAAAATAAGTATTTGATTAAAAATACTTATTTTTATGGCATTGTTTTTGCATTATCTGATAAGGTTCTTAACTTAATAATATTTTTTGGGGGAGTGTTATGAACGCTCAAAAAGGCTTTACCTTAATCGAATTAATGATTGTAGTTGCAATTATTGGTATTCTTGCAGCTATATCTATTCCAGCTTATCAAAATTATATTGCTCGCTCTCAAGCTACAGAAGCTATTAACTTACTGAGTGGACTTAAAACTCGTATGATTGATATTTCAAGTACTTCAGGTATTGAAAAGGCATGTAGTACTGATACTGCAAAAGGCGCAGAAGGTGAAAAAGATAAACCAGGATATAAACCTGCTGTTACAGAAGGTGCTTTATCAACTGGTAATGGATTTACATTAACAGGTAAATATGTGGCTGGCATAACAGGTAAATATGTCTCTCCAGATAAATGTGAAATGACAGCAGCATTTCGTTCAGCAGGCGATGGTTTAAATGATAAAATTGCAGATAAAACTGTAACATTCATCTATAATGCAAATACAGGCTCATGGGACTGTAAGTCTAATTTAGTAGATGCAGTACGACCGAATACTTGTGAATTCAAAGAGTAATTTAATGAGATTAAAGCGCATAAAATTTTATGTGCTTTAATCTTTTTTAGGATCGATCTGACACCAATCATAAGTCTTTTCTTCAGTATTACTTGGCTCGAACGAATAGCATTTTTTAGTCATAATTCTAACCAGCGTTTCACCATCACTTTCTCTAATTTGTAACGGATATTTTTTAAGTACAGCCATATCAGCTCTGCGTTCATCAATTTCGTCTTTGCTTGGCACGTATAAGAATATTGCCAATATGAACACCATCATCACAGCGACAAACGTGCTGGCAAAAATGGTGATAAATTTCGAGTTAAGTTTGTTGGTTGCTTGGTTTAGCTGCTGAATACTGTTATTTAATGCGCCTATATGCTTCTTATTTGCGTTTTCTAGCGACTTTTCAGCCTTACCTAGCACTCCGCTAGCTACTTCCCTATAAAACGCCTCTAATCGCTTGTTATCGTCTGCTATGGCTTCTCTGTATTCCTTCATGGATGCCAGTAAAATATATAACTGGTCGTCTAGGTCATTTTGATTACTCATAGCGATGGGCCACTTCTGGTCATTTTTTGGCGGTATGTCTGTTTCATTGTCCGTTCTTGTTCCAGTTTCAATCGTTGCTGATGCTCAAGTTCCAGGCGTTGTGCTTCCTGGACTTTCTTCCATTGTTCAAAGCCTTGCTCAACACGGTTAAAGCCCTGATCTAAAACTTTTTCCTTTTGGTGATGATCATGTTTTAGCTGCTGACTGTTTTGCAGTTTCACATTGTCATTAAAACGGCTCACTTCGGTATCTATGTTTTTTCTGCGTAATTGGGTGACTTTACTGCCTTCGTGTATGGTGGCTTGTAGTCCGTTACCCTGATCTGCATAGCTGCGATGATCTATTTTCTGCCGATAGCCTGCTATCTCCAGTCCATGATTTGCTAGGTTTGCCCATTTTTCTCGAACCTGTTTTATATCCTCTTGGGTTGTTCCCATGCCTAGTGTTTTTCTTTTGGCATTACTTAGCTCAATGTCTGCTTTTTTAGTGAGGACCAATTTGTTTTCAGGGTCTAATTCTGCTTTTCGGGTAGTCAGTAAAATATGTGCATGATGATTCTTGTCATTGCCGTTTCTACTGGGGGCATGAATAGCTAAGTCTGCAACTACGTCATAACGGTCTATTAAGGATTTGGCAAAGTCTCTCGCTAATTCCTTTCGCTGTTCTTCATCGAGTTCATCGGGTAGGGCAATTACCCATTCTCTAGCGGTTCGGGCATCCTTACGAAGTTCAGTTTTTTCTGCCAAGTTCCATAACTCACCACGATCAATTTCAATATCTAAATTAGAAAGAATTTCGGTGTAAACCACACCTCCTTTCCTCGTAAAGTCATGCGTTAATCCTGTGAGTTTATCTTCGAGTTTTTCCCCTGCTCGATAGGCAATAGATGCAATCGCACTTCTACCCGAACTTCGGTTAACCGTTTTAGTTGAACAATGATAAATTGCCATGTATTAGCCCTAAGATGATTTTGCTTTTTCTTTTAAAAATTTCGTAGCAATTTTTTGGGGTTAAGGGGATTCCCCTTACGCAAACTTTGACTTAGATGAAATCCAAGTCGTAAGTGCGCATTTCATGAAAAACACGATAGCATATAGCCCGCTTGAATTTCAATTCATAGGGCCTTATGCT
>DVNI01000070.1 GCA_018714505.1 Candidatus Avacidaminococcus intestinavium | reverse complement strand
TAGATACTGGCCAAATAATACCATCTTTATCATAATTTTGCTCAATAGCAGCTGCCATTGTACGACTTACGCCAATACCATAACAGCCCATTTGCATTACCTTTTCTTTACCATTTTCATCTAAATAAGTAGCTTTTAATGCTTTGCTATATTTATCGAATAATTTAAAAACCTGTCCGACTTCAATACCACGCGCCTTAGCTAACGCTTTACCACAATGAGGACAAGGATCATTCTTTTGAATCAACCGAATATCAGCAACATAAGTGGGTTTGAAATCACGCAAAGGATTTACATTAATATAGTGATAATCTGCTTTATTAGCACCACAACAAAAATTTTGCATATTCATAACTGTTTGATCAGCAACTATTAAAAGATCTTTCTTGTTTTCCATACCAATAGGTCCCATGAAGCCACCTACTGTATCAATATTTATTAAATCTTCTTCTGACGCCATTTCTAAATTAATAACACCACAAGTATTAATAACTTTTATCTCATTAACTTCATGATCACCACGTACAAAACAAAGAATAACCCCTTTTTCGCTCTTATACGCAACTGCTTTTACGCTTTTTTCAATAGGTGCTTTTAAATAAGCACATACATCAGCAATAGTCTTACAAGCTGGAGTAAATACGGTTTCTAATGGTAATGCGGCCTCTTTCTCCTCTGTTAAAGGAAAAAGTTCTGCCTTTTCAACATTAGCCGCATAATCACAAGCTTTGCAGAAAACGATTTCACCTTCACCACTATCAGCAATCACCATAAATTCATGTGATCCACTACCACCAATTGCCCCAGAATCGGCTTCTACTGGTCTAAAGTTTAAACCACAACGTTTAAAAATTTTATTATATGCGTTATACATAGTATGGTACGACTTATCAAGTCCTTGCTCATCCTTATCAAAAGAATAACCATCTTTCATTACAAATTCACGACCCCGCATTAAGCCGAAACGTGGTCGCCTTTCATCACGAAATTTATTTTGAATTTGATATACATTAAGAGGTAACTGTCGATATGAACGAACATCAGCTCTCACCAAAGTTGTTACCATTTCTTCATGTGTAGGTCCCAAACAAAAGTTTCGCTTATGACGATCAGCCAGTCTAAACATTTCATCTCCATAAACATCCCAGCGGCCACTTTCTTGCCACATTTCAGCAGGTTGAACAATTGGCATTAACAACTCATGCGCACCAGTAGCATCCAGCTCTTCACGAATAATTGCTTCAATTTTTTTTAAAACACGCAACGCTAATGGTAAGTAGGTATAGATTCCACCGGCTGCTTTACGCAAAAAACCAGCTCTGAGCATTAATTGGTGACTAACAACCTCAGCCTCTGCTGGGACTTCACGTAGTGTTGGTGCATACATTTTTGATACTCGCATTAATTATTCTTCCTTTCCAAAACCATTTTATCAATTTCAGCAAATAAAACATCAATAATCATATCTTCAGATACCCGCTGTATTATTTCCCCTTTTTTAAACAACAAAGCTTCGCCATTGCCGCCAGCAATACCTATATCAGCTTCTCTTGCTTCTCCAGGGCCATTAACAATACAGCCCATAACAGCAACTTTAAGAGGAGCCTTTATTCCTTCTAAACGTTTTTCAACTTCTAGCGCTAATTTTTCCAAGCTAATCTGTGTTCTACCACAAGTTGGACAAGCAATAAGCGTTGGTCCATTTGTTCTTAACCCTAACGCTTTGAGAATTTGTGTAGCCACTGGAATTTCTTGCAAAGGATTTCCTGTTAGCGATACTCTTATCGTATCACCTATTCCTTCAGCTAAAAGACTACCAATACCAACTGCTGATTTAATCATACCACTATTAATGGTTCCCGCTTCTGTAATCCCAACGTGCAATGGATAATCACACTCTTTAGCCATTAATCTATATGCGGCAATCGTCAAAGGTACATCATGCGCCTTTAATGATACCTTAATATTATAATAACCAATTTCTTCTAAAATTTTAATATGACGCCAAGCCGCTTTAACTAGTGCTTCTGGTGTTGGATGTCCATATCTTTCCAGCAAATCTTTTGGCAATGAACCTGCATTCACACCTATTCTAATTGGTAGTTCAAGCTGTGCCGCTCGCTCTACAACAGCTTGAACTTGCTTTAAATCACCGATATTACCAGGGTTAAGCCTTAATCCATCAACCCCTGCTTCAATAGCAGCCAAGGCTAACCGATAATCAAAATGTATATCGGCAATCAGCGGAATGTCAATTTGCTCTTTTATTTGTCCTAATGCACGGGCCGCATCTTTAGTGGGAACAGCACAACGCACAGCATCACAACCAGCTTTTGTTAATTCTTTAATTTGTGCAACCGTTGCTATGACATCATCCGTCTTTGTATTAGTCATCGACTGAACCACAATCGGTGCATCTCCACCTACAAAGAGATTACCTAATTTTATTTTTTGTGTCTTATGCCGTTCCATCGACTAGCCTTCCTTTCTATTTGGATAAATCCATAAAGGTTGCAATAAACATAATCGCTAAAATAATAGAAAAACCAACCATTTGGATATAATTCATAATTCGTGGATTAAGTGGTTTACCGCGTACGGCCTCAACACAAAGAACAATGAAATGTCCTCCATCAAGTGCAGGAATAGGCAATAAATTCATAATCCCCAAATTAATGCTCAGTAATGCTACAAAGTTAAGTAATTGCATAATCCCTTGCTCAGCGACTTTACCCGCCATTTGAGCAACACCAATAGGTCCAGAAACATCTGCTGGAGCACTACCAGTAACAATTTTCGTTAATCCAACAAGCATCGCTTGCATAATATTTTTTGTATAAACGACCGATAGTTCTGCGGCCTTACCAATTGATACTTGTTCTTTAATAAATTTAGGATAAACACCGATGAGCGGTCTTTGATATTCCTCGTTAAACTCTGTTTTAATCTGATACTCTCTAAGTTCACCATTTCTCTCTACCGAGAAATTTACTTCCTTGTTAGGGTATTTAGCAAGTTCCTTGACCATTTCATCAAAAGCAGCTACTGACTCGCCATTAATAGCTATAACCTTATCACCTGCTAAAATTCCAGCAACCGCAGCTGGCTTACCAGCGATTACATCACCGATCACATTATCATTAGTTGGCTTATCAATGCCATTTAAAACAAAAATACCAAAAAATAAAATAATCGGTAAGATAAAGTTCATCAAGGAACCAGCTAAGATAACCAGCATTCTTGAAGGTAGTGGTTTCGCCATAAAACCATCTGCCACATACCCTTCTTCTGGATCCATACCAGCAATTTTGTTATAACCACCAAGCGGAATCGCTCTTAAAGAATAAGTCGTATCCCCTTGCTTCGTCTGATATATCTTAGGACCAAAGCCAACGGCAAATTCGTCAACTCGCATCCCTGTAAGTTTTGCCGTAATAAAATGTCCAAACTCGTGCACTGTTACCAATACACCAAAAACAAAAATCGCTGCAAGAATTGTTGTCAAAATATATCCTCCCTTTATAAAAGATTACTAATCATTTTCTGAGCATCACTGCGTGCAGCTGCATCAGCCTCAATAATATTGGTCAAAGATGGGTTATGCACAGATGACGTTAAGTTTAATACTTCTTCTACCACTCTGCTAATTTTCGAAAATTTAATTTTACCTGACAAAAAAGCCCATACTGCTTCTTCATTAGCCGCATTAAAAATACAAGGCGCAGTTCCCCCTTTTTTACCACATGCAATAGCTAATGATAATAAAGGAAAAACTTCAAAATCAGGATTTTCAAAAGTAAGTGGTGAAACACTTACTAAATCAAGTTGTCCAAAGGAATTTGCCCAACGATCAGGATATGAAAGTGCATATTGTATAGGAAGCTTCATATCTGGTAAACCCATTTGAGCAAGCACAGAACCATCTTGAAATTCTACCAAAGAATGCACGATACTTTGAGGATGAACAACTACCTTTATTTTATCGTAATTAACATCAAAAAGCCAATGTGCTTCGATAACTTCTAAGCCTTTATTTGCTAAAGTTGCTGAATCTACCGTTATCTTACGTCCCATGCTCCAATTAGGATGTGCTAAGCATTCAGAAAGTGATACATTCATTAATTTTTTTTGAGTAAATCCGCGAAAAGGACCACCTGATGCGGTTAACAATAATCGTTTTATTTCATTGTGTTGAGAACCCTGTAATGCCTGATAAATAGCACTATGCTCGCTATCTACCGGTAATAAAGATATGTTGTTTTCACTAACTTCTCGCATAAAAAGTTCACCAGCGACCACTAAGGTTTCTTTATTAGCTAAAGCTATGTTTTTCCCTTTTCGTACGGCTGCCAATGTTGAATTAAGTCCTCTATAGCCGCTAATTGCTGCTACAACGGTATCGACCTCATCTATTGTAGCAACCGTAGTTAAACCGTCTTCACCAGTTACAATCTCAACTTTAATATTTAACATTGTTTTTAATTTTTTAGCAGCACTTTCATCATAAACAGCAACTAATGTCGGATTAAACTCTTTAATTTGTGCACATAAAAGTTCAATGTTATTATTTACCGCTAAAGCTACAATTTTAAATTTTTCTTTATTAGCACGTACTACATCTAATGTTTGTTTGCCAATAGAACCCGTGCTTCCCATTACTGCAATATTTTTTGGCATTATATCATCCCCTAATAAAGAAATACTCAATATAATAATATGCAAGTGGTACAGCAAATAAGAGGCTATCAAAGCGATCTAAAACGCCACCATGTCCCGGAAGAATTTTGCCGGAATCTTTAACACCAGAATAGCGTTTTAACAATGACTCTGCTAAATCCCCTAAAGGTGCACTGAAAGCGACTAACATACCCAAACCAATTGTTGCTAGCAAAGGTAACTGCATAACATTTACCCCAAGATAAACCATTACGAGTAAGCAACCACAAAAACCAGCCGCAGCTCCTTCTATACTTTTTTTAGGGCTGACCGATGGACATAATGGTCTTTTGCCAAACGCACAACCAAATAAATAAGCAAATGTATCACTAGCCCACGTCCCCAATAAAACCAACCAAATAAAGCCCTCTCCGTGAGTAAAGGTTAATGTATTCAGTGTAATTTCACTACCGGGTAATTCACGCAAAAAAATAAAATGTGGAAAAAGAATACTTACGTACACGATAACAAAAATTGTGGCTGCCGCACTTTTAAACCAATCGCCATTTAATTCATGATTATGAAAAAGAGCATGCAAAAAAACTGTAATAAAACCTAATACAACAACTAATCCTAAAAGCTGCGGCAAATTAACCATCGCTCCACTAATCGCTATTACAGTTGTTACAATAGGAATAAAGGTGAATATTAGTATGTTCTTAACCTTTAACATCCTGTATAATTCACCTAATGCAAGCATAGATAGAAGAAGTATCGTTAAAGCAAAGACGACCCCACCCGCTTGAATAACCCAAAGTGCAACAGCAAAACCAAGCACTGCAGTTATCGTTCGTGTTAACATAATACACCTACTTGTTATTTATTATTTAATCCACCAAAACGGCGATCTCGTAATGAAAAAGATCTTAAAGCTTCGTAAAATAGTTCCTTAGTGAAATCAGGCCAATAAGCTTTTGTATACCACATTTCCGCATAAGCAATCTGCCATAGCATAAAGTTACTTACACGTTGATCACCACCCGTTCTAATTAATAAATCTGGTGGCGGTAGCTCCGCAGTATATAAATATTTGCCAAAATTTTCTTCATTTATTTCGTTAACCGTTAAACGTCCATTTGTAATATCAGTAGTCATGCTTTTTATCGCATTAATAATTTCTGAACGTCCACCGTAATTTATTGCCAAATTTAAAATAATCCCCGTATTATCCTTAGTACACAACTCTGCGTTATTCATCCTACTAATAATATGTTCCGGTAAAGCTTTTTTATCACCCATAAATCTTAACTGCACATTGTTTTGCATAAAAGTATCCAATTCATTTGTTAAATACTTATCTAATAATTTCATTATATAATTTACTTCTGTAATCGGGCGTTTCCAATTCTCTGTTGAAAAGGCATACGCGCTAATAATCTTCACGCCAGCTGCATCAGCATAACGTACAATTTCTTTCAATCGTTCTGCACCCATATAGTGCCCATAAGTGCGAGGTCTGCCTTGTTTCTTAGCCCATCTGCCATTACCATCCATAATAACAGCTATATGTTCTGGAACTACTATTTCTTCAAGGTTTTCTTGAATCTTCTTGTTATCCTCGGCACCAGTATTTTGGTTTTTATAAAAAAAACTATTCCACATATTATAGCTCCATCCAAGCATAAAATAAAAATAATTGCAACCCCCTTTTTAAAGAAGGGGGTTGCTTCTTTCACATACGATTAAGGTTGACTAATCGCCCCAACTGGACAAACAGAAGCGCATGCACCACATTCAACACATTCTTCTTCTGTAATTTTATACTTAGCTCCAGCTTCAGAGATAGCTCCAACAGGGCAAGTAGAAGCACAAGCACCACAGCCTACACATTCTTCTTCATTAATAACATATGCCATAATTCTTACACCTCCTTTCTGCGTTTTTCAACTACATCAAATTCAAAAATATCATTTTTAATTTTATATTGTCTAACAATATAAAGTGCATCAAGAGAAGGTAGTTCTTTCTCACTATCTTCCGGACGACGAATCAACTCAATGTTATATCCGTAATTTCTCTTCTTCAATATTTCAGCAGCAAGTGTTAATCTATAACCAACGAAATCCATCTTTTCGTTTTCTATCATATTAAACTTCCAATACTTCCTGTTCTTTTGCGGCAGCTGTATTATCTATTTCTTTAATAAACTTATCAGTAATTTTTTGAATTTCATCAATAATCTTTTTGCTATCATCTTCAGTTATTTCTTTAGCTTTTTCTGTCTTTTTCACTAAATCATTAGCATCTCTTCTAATGTTTCTAATGATAATTCTAGATTCTTCCGCTTTTTTATAAACAACTTTTACTAACTCTTTACGACGTTCTTCAGTTAATTGAGGTAAATTCAAGCGAATCACTGAACCATCATTATTAGGATTCAGCCCTAAGTCTGACTTCATAATAGCTTTTTCAATCTCTTTTAATAAAGTCTTTTCCCACGGTTGAATTATTAACATACGTGGTTCTGGTACAGAAACATTAGCTACTTGGTTAACCGGAGTAGGTGTGCCATAATAGTCCACCATAACTTTATCTAATAATGCCGGAGTTGCTCTACCCGCTCTAACTGTTGCTAAATCAATCTTTAGCATCTCAATCGTTTTATTCATTTTAAAATTAACTTGTTCATTTAGTTCTTGAATCGTTTCCATTTATATCCCTCCAACCAATGTTCCAATATGCTCACCTAGTGCAGCTTTTAAAATATTGCCTGGTTTATCAATATTAAAAACTATAATAGGAATTTTATTATCCATACATAAACTAATTGCAGTAGAATCCATTACACCAAGATTACGTTGAATAACTTCAATATAGGCAAGTGAATTGAATTTTTTTGCTTCTGGATGCTTAGCAGGATCCAAATCATAAACTCCGTCAACACCTTTTTTAGCCATTAAAATAACATCTGCCTCAATCTCTGCCGCTCGTAAAGCTGCTGTAGTATCCGTTGAAAAATACGGATTACCCGTACCAGCAGCAAAGATTACAACGCGTGCCTTTTCCATATGCCTGATAGCACGTCTGCGAATATATGGCTCAGCGATTTGACGCATTTCAATCGCCGTCTGTACTCTTGTTACTACACCAAGATTTTCCATTGCGTCCTGTAACGCTAGCGAATTAATAACTGTTGCTAACATCCCCATATAATCAGCAGTTGCTCTGTCCATACCTTTAGAGCTTCCTGACAGACCTCGCCAAATGTTGCCGCCTCCATTTACAATCGCAACTTCAAAACCAGCTGTCAAAAGTTCTTTAATTTGCTTCGCAATTGAATCCACAACAATTGGATCAATACCAAACCCTTTTTCACCAGCTAGGGCCTCACCACTCAATTTCAAAATAACACGTTTAAATTTAAGATTATCAGGCAATTTTTCGACCTCCCAGTTACAAACTTCTCATCAATTCTATTCTACAAAAACATTCTATTTCCTCTTAAAACTTTCGTAATAGCCCTAATATTTTCTAATAAAAGGTTATTATCTCATAAAATAAGAGAACACTAATTGTGTTCTCTTATTCTTAAATTTTTAAATTATTTTACGAAAGACATTACTTCAGCAGCAAAATCAGTTTCTTTTTTCTCAATACCTTCACCCAAATTATAACGAGCAAAACGTCTAATTGAAATATTCTCACCGATTTTAGCAATATTTGCTGTAACCAAATCGCTAATTGTCTTATCTTGATCTTTAACAAAAGCTTGATCAAGCAAACAAACTTCTTTGTAATATTTTTCAATACGCCCAACAACCATTTTTTCAATAATCTTATCAGGCTTTCCTTCATTTCTAGCTTGTTCTGCTAAAATTTCTTTTTCATGCTCAATCTCAGCTGTCGGCACTTCTTCACGAGTTAAATAAAGAGGATTAGCAGCAGCAATATGCATCGCTATATCTTTAACCAAAGCTTTAAAATCATCTGTTTT
>DVNI01000069.1 GCA_018714505.1 Candidatus Avacidaminococcus intestinavium | reverse complement strand
GGGATTTTAGTAGGAAGTATCACTCTCTTGCTTTTTGCTTTTGTTTATCCGAAGCTGCGTGATCTGCAAAGGAGATATTGGAAAAATGAGTAAAATATTAATTTCCGGATATTATGGATTTTCCAATGCTGGTGACGAAGCAATGTTAGCGGCAATTATCGGAGCATTGCGCAAAGAAAAACCACCAACAGAGATTACCGTTATTTCCGGAGACCCAGAGAATACAGCAGATAAACATGATGTTTATTCCGTGCATCGTTTTAATTTTTTCCAAATCATAGAAGCGATGGCACGTTGTAATCTTCTTTTATCTGGCGGCGGCAGCCTTTTGCAAGATATCACGAGTAAGCGCAGTCTATTATATTATTTAAGTATTTTGATGTTAGGCAAATTAATGGGCAAAAAAGTAATGTTATATGCACAAGGTATTGGTCCCATTCGTTCAAGATTTGCAAGAAAACTGGTAGCCTATGTGTGTCGTAAGGCTGACTTAGTTACCGTAAGAGATGATGGTTCATCAGAAGAATTAAGACAAATGGGTGTACCAAGTAATCAGATTATTGTAACGGCAGACGCTGTGTTTGCTTTAAATCCTTCTGCGAAAATAAGCGGTAAAAGAATCCTGCAAGATCGTAGTATTACTTTAGCAAAACCAGTGATCGGTTTTTCTGTTCGTCAGTGGTCAGGTGAAGAACGTTTTACTGCCATTTTTGCTGAAGCCGTGGATTTACTTGTACAAAAATATGACGCAGAAATTGTATTTATTCCTATGCAGTTTCCTGCTGATAATAATGTTGCGGCAATGATTATACAAAAAGTAAAAGCACGTGAAAATGTGACTATTTTAGATGAAGGCTATTCAACTGAGGAATATATGTCGTTGATTGCTAATTGTACGCTAGTTATTGGCATGAGATTACATGCTTTGGTTTTTGCAGCTTTATCTGAAGTTCCTTTTTTAGCAGTGTCGTATGACCCAAAAGTCGATCGTTTTGTAAGAAGTATGGATGGTAAAACAGCGGGTGACATTCAAGCGATTACTAGTAATGATATTGTGCAAGCAACTGAAAAAATATGGCAAAAAACGGCTTATAAGCAAAATGAACAAATTAGTAAACTACGCAAAGAAGCCCAGTTTAACGCACTTCGGGCTATTAAACTGTTGCCTAAATAGGAGGACAGACCATGTTATTAATGACAGGAATTAGCAAAAAGTATAAGAATGGTTCAGTGGCTTTGAAAAATATTGATTTACATATTTGCCCAGGAGAGTTTGTCTTTCTTGTAGGACCAAGTGGTGCTGGTAAATCAACTTTTATTAAAATGTTATTTAAAGAAGTAGTTCCTAATTGTGGTAAAATTTTTGTTGATGGTGTAGACGTACTTGCGCTAAGTGATAAAGAAGTGCCTTTTTTGCGTAGACAGCTTGGCATTATTTTCCAGGATTACCGATTATTACCGGATCGAACGGTTTATGAGAATGTCGCTTTTGCCATGCAGGTAATAGAGTCACCGCCTGTTAAAACGAGGAAACGAGTCTTAACCGTCTTAGAATTGGTAGGATTGAAAAATAGAGCTAATGCTTATCCCACAGAACTGTCTGGTGGCGAACAACAGCGTATTGCTATTGCGCGGGCAATTGTTAATGATCCTATTTTAGTAATAGCTGATGAGCCAACTGGAAACTTAGATCCAGAAACTAGTAGAGATATTATGAGAATATTTACTAGTATTAATGAAAGTGGTACAACAATCGTGATGGCGACACACGATAAAGATATTGTTGATGCGATGGGAAAACGAGTTATTGCAATTGAAAAAGGGGAAATAGTTCGCGACGACGCTAAGGGAGTATATGGCTATGAGTCTTAGTACAAAAGAATATTTCATTAAAGAAACCTTTAAATCAATAAAAAGAAATCAATTAATGAGCTTAGCTTCTGTATCAACAGTAGCATTATCTTTATTAGTTTTAGGCTTTTTTATGGTGATGGTTTTTAATACAAATCATATCGCTAAATATTTGGAAACGCAGGTTCAGATTTCAGTATATATGGCTGATGATATAAGTGAGGAAGAATTGTCGTCTACCAAAGAAATATTAAAAACTATGCCCGGTGTTACTGAAATTAAAGCAATTACCAAAGAAGAAGCTTTAGAACGTTTTAAAGAACGCTTAGGATCACAATCAACACTACTAGATTCGATTGGCGAAGAAAACCCTTTTCCGTATTCTTTTGAACTACATGTTGATGCTCCTGAAAGAATCAGTCAATTGGCTCCACGGATTGATGAATTAGAAGGAGTAGAAACGGCAAAGTTTGGGCAAGAAGTTGTAGAGAACTTGTTTAAGTTAACTAAAATCTTGCGTTGGGGCGGGGCCCTATTAGTTTGCTTATTAGCAATGGCAACGTTGTTTATTATCGTGAATACAATTCGTATTACGGTGTTTGCTAGACGGCGTGAGGTAAACATTATGAAGTATGTCGGCGCTACTGACTGGTTTATCCGTTGGCCATTTTTACTAGAAGGTATGTTCTTAGGGTTTGTTGGTGCTTTGGTTGCAGCAATTATTATTAATCAGATATATGGTGCGATTTTGAATAATGTACACGCAGCTTTAGCCTTTTTTCCACTGCTTCCAACGTGGCCATTGCTATTATATGTTAGCTTATCGTTGCTTGTGATTGGAACGGCTATTGGCGCAGCAGGTAGTTTTATTTCATTAAGAAAATTTTTGAAGGTTTAAATAATCTGGAGGCCTTTTATGAATATGTCAAAAATAAAAATACTTTCAGCAATAGTGGCCATAATTTTTTCCTTCCAAATAATAACACCTGTTTTGGCTGCTACTATTGAAGATAGGCAACGAGAGTTAGAAAATGTCAGAAGTGAGCTTTATAACAAAGAGGTTGAGCGAGAACAGGCTAATAAAAGTGTTGAATCAGCGACGGACAAGTTGGTGGAAGCTCAAGGACAGTTAAGTGCTGCACAAAATGAATTAGCAGTAATTACTACTCAGCAAGATGAATTAGAATATAAACTTAATGATAATCTGGATGCTCTAGAAACTAAACAAAAAGAGCTTGATACGCGGGTTGGTATTTATCGTAAGCGTTTACGTGATATTTATATTAACGGTCAGATTAATTATTTGGATGTTTTATTAGGTGCGAAAGATTTTTCGGATTTTTCTTCAAGAATGTTCTTGTTAAGAAAAATAGTTTCTCAAGATATGGCAATGATTGATGATTTGCAAGAGAAAAAAATAGAATTAGAAGATGCAAAAGCTGTATTGGAAGAGAATCTTCAGCAGGTTAAATTAGTGCGGAGCGAAGTAGCAGCAAAGCAAGCAGTTGTTGCACAAAAGACCCGTGAAAGAGAACAGATATATAATGATGCTTTAGTAGAAAAAAGCCGTGTAGATCAAGAATATGAAGAACTAATGAGTATTTCACAAAACATTGCTGCAATGATTCGCGACCTAGAAAGTGGTGGCGGTATTTCGTCGGCAAGTCAAGGCTCTGGACGGTTTATGTGGCCTATTCGTGGTGAAATTACTTCACCTTTTGGCTGGCGTACACATCCAATTTTTGGTGATGCTAAATTTCATGCTGGCCTTGATATTGGTGCTGATTATAACGATTCTATTGTAGCGGCGGATTCAGGTACTGTCATTTATGCAGATTGGATGGGTGGCTATGGTAATGCTGTGATGATTGATCATGGTGGTGGATTAGTTACTTTGTATGCGCATAATAATAGTTTAACAGTAGGAGAAGGGCAACAAGTACGAAAAGGACAGATGATTGCTTACGCAGGAAGTACTGGCTATTCAACTGGACCGCATTGTCATTTTGAGGTACGTTTGCATGGAGAAGTAACAAACCCGCTAGATTATTTACCGTAATGAGTATGCCAAAGGAGGAGCAGGAATGCTAAAAAAAAGATATGGTTTTGGAACATTGGTTGTAGCATGCCTATGCTCTGGATTAGTGGTGTTGAGTGCGCTATTATATGGATTAAAAGTAGTTGGTGGTGATTTAAACGAACTAACGAAGTTTTTTCGTGTAATGGGGTCTATTCGGATGGGGTTTGTTGGTGATGTTGATGATAAAAAACTTTATAGTGGTGCGATTGACGGTATGGTTAATGCACTAGGTGATCCGTATTCTGTTTACTTAGATGAAGAAAAGTATAATGCCTTATTAACGAGTACGGAAGGGCATTTTGGTGGTATTGGTGTTGTTTTAGGAATGAAGGATAATGACTTTGTTGTTATTGCTCCGCTAAAAGGAACACCGGGAGATGAGGCTGGCATCAAAAGTGGCGATAAAATATTAGAAATAGATGGAGAAGAAACTAAGGGGAAAGCCTTAGAAGAAGTTGTTGCCAAAATACGAGGTAATAAAGGCACTCCAGTTATAATTAAGTTGCAGACGGCTAACAATGAAGAAGTGAAAACAGTGACAGTAATTCGTTCCGATATTAAGTTAGATACTGTTTCTGGTGAAATGCGTAATGATAAAATTGCTTATATTCGAATTGGAATGTTTAACGAAGATACTGCGGTTGATTTTGCCAAAACATTTCATGAACTAGAAGCTTCTGGGATGCAAGCTCTTATCTTGGATTTGCGAGATAATCCGGGGGGATTGCTGACGTCGTGCGTAAAAGTTTCGGAGCTATTGGTGCCGCAGGGGCCGATTGTTTCTGTTACAGAAAAGAGTGGTAGAACAATTACCGAATATTCAAAATTAGCAGAAGCTAAATATCCGATTGCCGTTTTAGTAAACCAAGGGACAGCGAGTGCAGCTGAAATTGTTGCTGGTGCTTTACAAGATACAGGAGCTGGAAAGCTATTTGGTACAAAAACATTTGGTAAAGGTTCAGTGCAAACTGTTAGTAGCATCAGCAATGAAACGGGATTAAAACTTACTATTGCAAAATATTATACACCAAGTGGTCGTTCTATTAATGGTATTGGTATTACGCCAGATGAGATTGTTGAACCAAGTGATTTTAGTGGTGAAAATCAAATACAACAAGCATTTTCTTATTTAGTGACAGAATTACAAGTAAAGTAAAAGTCTAAAACTAATAAAAAGAAAATTATATTTGACAATTATTATTAAATGATATTATAATAGAGACGTAATAAGATTACACCTAAAACTAGGAGGCGATATTATGTCAAAAAAGTTATATGAAAAAATGAATGTTTATCTTGCAAATCAGGAAGTAACCTACATTAAACTACACAATCTACATTGGTATATCAAGGGACGCAGTTTCTTTACACTTCATGCTAAACTTGAAGAAATGTATGATCATACAGCTACTATCATTGATGATGTAGCAGAACGTTTATTAGCGCTTGGCCAAGCACCGGTTGCTAATTTAAAAACAGCTTTAGAGTTAGCAACTGTGAAGGAATTGTCGGATCAGCCGATTTCTTCAGAAGAAACAGTGAATGGCTTGGTCGGTGATATTGAGCAGTGGATTACTGATACTAAAGAAATAGTTACGTTAGCTGAAGAAGCTGGTGATGGTGCTACTGCTGATCAGTTTAATGAGTATCTAGGTTCTTATCAAAAAACCTTATGGATGTTAAAATCTTACTTAGCATAAGCTTGATTGCTTGGTAGTAATAGCAGGATAAATAATGAGGTGCAGTCGATGGTCCAGTGGGGACTATTGGTTGCACCTCATCTTTCTTTATAAACAAGACCTAGACAAACAGATGTTTGTTAAAAGTTTTGGGTAGATGATATAATATAGAACAAAAAGATTTATAAAGTTGGAGAATATTATGAACTTTGAATTAAAAGCACCATTTGAACCGGCCGGAGATCAGCCACAAGCGATTGAAAAATTGGTAAATGGTCTAAAAGAAAAATTACATACGCAAGTTTTACTAGGAGCAACTGGAACGGGCAAAACTTATACTATTGCACAAGTGATTAATCGTATCCAAAGACCAACCTTAGTAATTGCACATAATAAAACACTCGCGGCACAGCTTGCCAGCGAGTTAAAGGCTTTTTTCCCTAATAATGCTGTAGAATATTTCGTTTCATACTACGATTATTATCAACCGGAAGCCTATATACCACAGACTGATACTTATATTGAAAAAGACGCATCGATTAATGATGAAATAGATAAATTGCGACATTCTGCGACAAGTGCGCTTTTTGAAAGACGTGACGTTATTGTTGTAGCCAGTGTTTCCTGTATTTATGGCTTAGGAGCTCCACAAGAGTATTATGATATGGTACTATCTTTGCGAATTGGGCAAACGATGGATCGTCAAAAGATATTAAAAAAATTGGTAGAAATTCAATACAATAGAAATGATATTGCTTTTCAAAGGGGAACCTTTCGTGTCCGGGGTGATGTGATCGAAGTTATTCCTGCGGGATTTAATGAAAAAGCAATTCGGATTGAAATGTTTGATGATGAAGTAGAGGCACTGATGGAAGTAGATTTATTAACTGGTGAAGTCTTGAATAAACGTAATCATGTAGCTATTTTCCCAGCTTCGCACTATGTTACTTCTAGAGAAAATATGGAGCGCTCAATGATTGATATTAAGGCTGAGCTAGAAGTAAGATTAAAAGAATTACAAGAGCAAAACAAATTGCTTGAAGCACAGCGTTTAGAGCAGAGGACTAACTATGATTTAGAAATGATGAATGAGATGGGATATTGCTCTGGTATTGAAAATTATTCAAGACATTTGGCGGCACGTAAAGCTGGTGAATCACCATTTACACTAGTGAATTATTTTCCTCAAGACTTTTTGCTAGTTATTGATGAGTCGCATGTGACATTACCGCAAATAAGAGCGATGTATGCTGGAGATCGATCACGTAAATCAATGTTAGTGGAACATGGATTTCGTTTACCATCGGCTTTTGATAATCGGCCTTTGACTTTTGACGAGTTTGAAAAGCAACGTAAACAAGCAATTTATGTGTCAGCAACACCGGGTAAATATGAACTAGAGATTGCTGAAGAGATTGTTGAGCAGATTATTAGACCGACAGGATTGTTGGATCCGATGATTGAAATAAGGCCGATAAAAGGGCAGATTGATGATTTGCTTGGAGAAATTCATAAGGTGGTGGCAGAAGGCGAAAGAATCTTAGTCACTACTTTAACGAAAAGAATGTCAGAAGATTTAACGGAGTATTTAAAAAAAGCTGGCGTTAAGGTGCGTTATTTGCATTCAGAGATAGCTACGATTGAAAGGGCTGAGATTATTCATGCGTTGAGAGCTGGTGAATTTGACGTTTTAGTTGGTATTAATTTATTGCGTGAAGGTTTGGACTTGCCAGAAGTATCATTAATTGCCATTCTTGATGCTGATAAGGAAGGATTCTTGCGTTCCGATACATCGATGATTCAAACTATTGGTAGAGCGGCACGTAACGAACATGGTAGAGTAATTATGTACGCTGATCGTATTACTGATTCGATGAAACGGGCTATTGACGAAACTGATCGTCGTAGAAGTAAACAAGATGAACATAATAAAAAACATGGCATTATTCCTCAGACGGTAAAAAAACAGGTTCGTGAATTGATTAAGCTTACTAAAGTTCTTGATGCAGATACTAATATAGAATATTCAGCTAAAGCTTTGAAAAAACATAGTGAAAAAGATTTGAAAGCATTGGCTAAGGAATTAGAAAAACAAATGGCAGCGGCCGCTAAAGAATTAGACTTTGAACGAGCGGCAGAATATAGAGATCGATTGATTACGGTCAAAGGTGAACTTGGGCAAAAGTTATTACCAAAAAACAATAGGAGAAACAGATGAAAGAAAAACTCATAGTTAAAGGCGCACGCCAGCATAATTTAAAAAATATTGATGTAGAAATACCGCGTAATGAATTAGTCGTAATAACGGGGCTTTCAGGTTCTGGAAAATCATCTTTAGCATTTGATACTATCTATGCAGAGGGACAAAGAAGGTATGTGGAATCCCTATCAGCTTATGCACGACAATTTTTGGGACAAATGGACAAACCAGATGTTGATTATATTGAAGGCTTGTCACCTGCCATATCTATTGATCAGAAGACGACAAGTCATAATCCACGATCAACAGTAGGTACGGTAACCGAAATCTATGATTACCTGCGTCTTTTATTTGCTAGAGCGGGGGAACCACATTGCCCGAAGTGTGGAAAAATTATCGAAAGACAGACAGTGGAACAGATTGTAGATAAAGTGCTGGCTTTGGAAGAGGGCATAAAATTTATGATTTTAGCTCCTTTGGTCCGCGGTCGTAAAGGCGAGCATCAACGTATTTTTGAGACCATGCGTAAAAGCGGGTTTGTACGTGTATTTGTTGATGGTGAAGTTCGGCTGTTAGAAGATAATATCCAGCTCGATAAGAAGAAAAAACATGATGTCGCTGTCGTCATTGATCGATTAACTGTACGACAAGATATTTTGCAGCGTTTGTCTGATTCTATTGAAACCGCACTTAATCTAGCAGATGGGTTAGTAGAAGTTCAAGTTATAGAGGGAGAAAAATATCTTTTTAGTGAGCATTTTGCTTGTAGTGATTGTGATATTAATTTGCCAGAAATTGAGCCGCGTTTATTTTCCTTTAATAGTCCGCATGGGGCTTGTCCAGTTTGTACTGGTTTAGGAATGAAATTAGAAATAGATTTAAGATTAGTTATTCCTAATCCTGAAAAGACTTTTACTGAGGGCGCGATTGCAGCTGTTAGCAGTAATGTTAATTCTTATTTTATGAAGCAGCTAGAAGCTGTTTTAGCAACTTATGATTGCACTTTGGATATGAAATGGCAAGATGTGCCAAAAGCGGTCAAAGAAATTGTACTTTATGGCGGCGGAGAAGAAAAGTTTGCTTTTTTGTATGAAAATCTACAGGGTGAAACGCGCCAACATTTGACAGCTTTTGAAGGCTTAGTACCTTTACTGGAAAGACGTCACCGTGAGGCTATGACGGAAACTATTAGATTAGATATTGAATCTTTTATGACTAGAACTCCATGTAGTAAATGTCATGGAAAGCGGCTAAAACCAGAAGCACTTGCGGTTTTAATAGCGGGTAAAGATATTTGTGAAGTTACAGCACTAACCGTACGTGATAGTCTTGTTTTTTTTAAGAATCTTAATTTGACAGAACGTCAGCAAATAATTGCCAAACAAATTTTGAAAGAGATTATTGCTAGGTTAACTTTTTTAAATAACGTAGGTCTAGAATATTTAACACTTGATCGTGCTTCTGGTAGTTTATCTGGTGGCGAAGCGCAACGCATTAGGCTAGCGACACAAATTGGTTCTGGTTTGGTAGGCGTTCTTTATATTTTGGATGAACCAAGTATCGGGTTACACCAACGAGATAATGGCAAACTTTTAGAAACATTACGCCATTTACGGGACTTGGGAAACACCTTGCTAGTGGTTGAGCATGATGAAGAGACCATGTATGCTGCTGATCAAATAATTGATATTGGGCCTGGAGCTGGTGAGCACGGAGGTAATGTCGTTGCGCAGGGGAATGTCGAAGAAATAAAGGCAAGTGAACAGTCGGTAACGGGACAATATCTTAGTGGACGCCTAAGCATTCCGATACCGCAACAGCGACGAGTAGGAAATGGGCATCAGCTAACGATTAAAAAGGCTAAAGCCAATAATCTAAAAAACATTACGGTAAACATCCCTTTAGGGGTATTTACTGTTGTTACTGGAGTATCAGGATCGGGTAAGAGTACTTTAGTTAATGATATTCTTTATAATGATTTAGCAGCTTCTTTACATGGAGCTCGACTTTATGCTGGTGAACATGAAACTATTTTAGGTAAAGAAAACTTAGACAAAGTTATTAATATTGACCAATCACCTATTGGGAGAACTCCTCGTTCTAATCCTGCGACTTATACCGGTGTTTTTGATTTTATTCGTGAACTTTTTAGTAATTGTAATGAAGCCAAGATGCGTGGGTACAAGCCGGGACGGTTTAGTTTTAATGTTAAAGGTGGCAGATGTGAGGCATGTCGTGGCGATGGCATGAATAAAATTGAAATGCATTTTTTGCCGGATGTCTATGTGCCTTGTGAAGTTTGTAAGGGCGCACGTTATAATAGAGAAACGCTTGAAGTATATTATAAAGGTAAAAATATAGCTCAAGTTTTGGATTTAACCGTTACTGAAGCTTGTGAATTCTTTAAAAACCTGCCGAGAATTCATCGTAAACTTGCAGTTTTAGAGGATGTCGGACTAGGGTATATTCGTTTAGGGCAGCCGGCAACGACTTTGTCGGGCGGTGAAGCACAAAGAGTTAAGCTAGCAACAGAGCTTTCTAAACGTAGTACTGGTAAAACTATTTATATTTTAGATGAACCAACGACAGGCCTTCATACAGCGGATGTTCACAAACTTCTAGATGTTTTACAACGCTTGGTTGACGGCGGTGATACGGTAGTAGTTATTGAACATAATTTAGATGTCATTAAAACCGCAGATTATTTGATTGATTTAGGACCAGAAGGTGGCGATAAAGGTGGAACAGTAGTTGCCAGTGGTACTCCAGAAAAAGTTGCAAAAAGCAAAAAATCATATACAGCAGAATATTTGCGCAAAATTTTAAAGGCATAGGAATGGAAGAATGCTATGAATGAAAACATTGCTCGCGCTTTATCTGTTTTGCCTGTTAAACCAGGCGTTTATATAATGCGTGATATAAATGGAAAAATTATATATGTAGGTAAAGCTGTAGTTCTTAAAAATAGAGTGAAGAGCTATTTTAGAAAATTAGCATCGCATACACCTAAGGTAAAAGCACTAGTAGCCAAAGTTAATGATATTGAAACTATTGTGACTGATAACGAATTAGAGGCGTTAATTTTAGAATGCAATCTAATTAAAGAACATCGTCCTAAATATAACATAAGCTTAAAGGACGATAAAAGTTATCCGTATTTAAAGATTACTATGCAAGAAAACTTTCCACGCATCTATGTTACTCGTAGGCAAATAAGAGATGGGGCAAAGTATTATGGCCCTTATGCAGATGCTGGAGCTTTGCATGCAACAGTTAAATTGATTCGAGAATTATTTCCTTTGCGAAATTGTCGTAATATGAATGTTGATCGGCCTTGTTTGCAATATCATATCAAACGGTGTTTAGCACCTTGCGCTGGACTAATTAATCGTGAAGAATATGGAAAAATGATTAAAGCAGTTTGCTTATTAATTGAAGGTAGAACCAATGATGTACTTAAAGAATTAAAGCAACGGATGCAGGAAGCAGCGGCTGTTTATAATTTTGAAGAGGCAGCTCGCCTACGTGATCAATGGCAAGCGGTGCTTAGACTCGGTGAGCAGCAAAAAGCCGTAACTAGTGGTGGTGATCAAGACGCCATTGCTTTTGCAAGTGATGCTACCGGAGTTTGTTTGCAAATTTTCTTTGTACGTGGTGGTAAGCTAGTGGGACGTGATACGTTTTTTCTTAGTGGTGATGAAAATGCCGAAAATAGCGAAATTATTACAGCTTTTCTTAAACAATATTATTTTGAAAAGACGCAAATACCACCTGAAATTTTAGTATCAAGTTTACCTGAAGCGTCAGAAACAGTTCTTTTAGAAGCATGGTTGACTAAACAAGCTAAGCATCGAGTGGAGCTGATAGAACCAAAACGTGGGTTAAAACGTGATTTGTTAAAGATGGTAGAAGAGAATGCAGAGAAGAACTTATCAGAACGTTTGCGTAAGGGACAACTTGCGTTAAAAAGCGGAGAAGAAGCAGCTGAAGAATTACAAAAAGCATTAGAGCTCAATACGGTTATTAATAGAATGGAATGTTTTGATATATCACATACTCAAGGTAGTGAGACGGTTGCTTCAATGGTAGTTTTTGTTGATGGTGTTCCAAGTAAAAAAGATTATAGGCGTTTTAAAATTAATTCAACAGAAGGTAAGCCGGATGATTTCAAGTCCATGCAAGAAGTGGTTTTAAGACGTTATAAGGACATGGAGAACCTGCCTGATTTAATTATTATTGATGGTGGTAAAGGACAACTAAGTTCTGCGCTTGAAGTGATTAGAGGGCTTGGTCTTCATGAAATACCTGTAATTGGTTTAGCAAAAAGAGAAGAGGAAATTTTTAAAGAGGGTATTAGTGAAAGTTTACTTTTAGACAAAGAATCAGATGCTTTAAAGCTAATTCAAAGGATTCGTGATGAGGCGCATCGTTTTGCGATTACGTATCATAGAAAATTACGTGGTAAGCGTAACCTTGTTTCTGTATTAGATCACATTGAAGGTGTTGGCTCTAAGCGTCGTGAAGAACTATGGCGACATTTTGGTTCATTAGAACAGATGAAACAAGCTCAAGTGGAAGAATTAGCTGCTGTAAAAGGAATGAATTATCCAACAGCACAAAGGATCTATGATTTTTTTAGAATGGATATTTTAGAAAAAAATTATAAAATTAATAAGTAATTATAACCAATTGCGATAAAAATTAGCCTATGTTATAATAAATCGTAGTTCAAGAAGAGGAGCTGACGTTATGGAACAATGGACATGTGTTGTATGTGGTTATGTATATGATGAAGCTGCTGGAGATCCTGATAGTGGAATAGCACCAGGAACGAAATTTGAAGATATTCCCGATGATTGGGTTTGTCCTCTCTGTGGTGTTAGTAAAGATCAATTCGAAAAAGTGTAAGCAAAAAAAGGATGTTTCCATAATTTCACGGAGCATCCTTTTTTTATAGATATGAGAGGCAATAATGTGCGGATTTGTATTTAGAGTAGTTTTAATGGCGACGATTTTATTTGTAATAATTGAAACTAATATTTTGGTAGAAGTTGTAACCTTAGGAGGACAAATCTTAGGATGTATTTTAGCAGGTATAGTTTTGGCTTTAACGCAAACATTAAGCTCACGTATAACAACTAACTGGTTGGTGCGTGTATTAATTCTGATTATTGCTACTTTTGGTATTTTATATTCTATATTTAATTTTTTACCTGGTTATCTTAAGTACGGACAGAGTAGCTGGGGATTTTTTTTACTTATAGCAAGTAGTATTACGATAACTGTTGATTATTTTATTAAAGATAGATAGTGAGGACAAAGCATGGAAGTAAAGTTAATTGCCAGTGATATGGATGGTACATTATTAAATGATGAAAGACTAATTTCTAAGGAAAATAAAAAAAGCATTAGGCGTGCAGTGGATAGTGGTATTATTTTTACTATTGCAACAGGAAGAATGTTTAAGTCAATTGTACCTTTTGCAGAAGAATTAGAACTTGATATTCCGCTAATTGCTTATAATGGTGCTTTGGTGCAAGATGCGGTGACCAAAGAAGTGCTTTATGATGCACCGGTTGAGTTAGAAACAGCTTTAGCCATACTAGATTATTGTCGTGAGCGAAATTATTATATACAAGCGTATGTTAATGATACGTTATTAGTTCATGAGGCTAGTGATTTTGCTAAAATGTATGCAGAATTTGCTGGTGTAGAGTTTGTAGAAATGGGAAAAGATTTATTTGCTATAAAGCGAGCTCCACATAAATTATTAATTATGACGGGC
>DVNI01000068.1 GCA_018714505.1 Candidatus Avacidaminococcus intestinavium | reverse complement strand
AAGTGAAAATATTTGGTTATGTGATCCCGCATTATACAAAACAGCTAAAATAAAAAAATTAGAGAGTGAAATAAGAGATGGGGGGAAACCTGTTTGCGTTAGAATGATGGACGATCTTAATTGTTGTTTACGTTTTATTCAAACGCACCATTCTCTGTTATTTACAGATGAAAACCCATTGAAAGATGAGTATGACGGAGAGCTCTGTTTTATCCCTTTAACTCAGCCTACATTACTGTACAACTGTTATATTTATAAATCTAAGTATCACTCAAGTGTGTTGAATCGTTTTATTGATTTGATTGGAAAAATGGAATAAAGAAGTCTATTAGGATGAAGCTAAGAAGAGATGGTGGTGGGAGAAGGATTCGAACCTTCGAAGTCTGTGACGGCAGATTTACAGTCTGCTCCCTTTGGCCGCTTGGGTATCCCACCAACTAAATTTTAATGGTGCCGGCACCAAGAGTCGAACTCGGGACCTACTGATTACAAGTCAGTTGCTCTACCAACTGAGCTATGCCGGCTAAGTGGTGCGCATTCTAGGAGGACTTTCATCATGATGCAACAAAAAAATTGCGATATTTGTTCTTTTGCTTAGATTTTGTTCACTTTTGATTGAATTGTTGATTTTTTAGGAAAAAAACGGCCAAAATGACAACAACAATTCAGGATAAATTCGAATTCTAATTTATCTTTTAAGCCCTTAAATTTATTGCACTCAATAAATTTTTAGAAAAAAATTCATTACGCACTCACTAGTCTACGCTAAAAAATAATTTTCATGTCTATTTTTTATACTTTTTTTACAAATTTATTCAGTTCGCGTCAAAAAAAGTAGAAAAATTTTAAAAATATCTACGCCAATGAAGCATGACTCGTTATGATGCTGTTTATTTTTTATCGGATACGGGTGTTTTAAACAGCCTGTCCAACCTGCGAAGACTAGGCAGATGTTGGCTTATGAATAACAAAGAACGCTTTATAACCCCTTATTTAGAATTTGACAGAAAGCACTGGGCAACGTTAAGAGACTCCGTTCCTTTAACGTTAACAGAGAAAGAAATTGCAGACTTAAAAGGAATTAACGAAGAAATTTCCATTGATGATGTTATTGAGATTTATCTTCCTCTTTCAAGATTACTCAATTTTTACATTAGCTCTAACTTACGCCGTCAAGCCGTCTTAGAGCAATTTCTTGGCACAAGAAGCGCTAAAATTCCATATATTATTGGTATCGCGGGCAGTGTTGCTGTTGGTAAAAGTACGACAGCTCGCTTGCTACAAGCACTTTTAACGCGTTGGCCAGAACATCGTAAAGTAGATTTAATTACTACTGATGGTTTTCTTTTACCTAATGCAGAGTTAAAGAAACGTGGGATAATGAAGAAAAAAGGATTTCCTGAATCCTATGATATGCATAGCC
This sequence comes from Candidatus Avacidaminococcus intestinavium, assembly GCA_018714505.1. Classification (GTDB taxonomy): domain Bacteria; phylum Bacillota; class Negativicutes; order Acidaminococcales; family Acidaminococcaceae; genus Avacidaminococcus; species Avacidaminococcus intestinavium. The sequence goes on along the minus strand of DVNI01000068.1, from coordinate 2,878 downwards.
TCGTCTCTTTCGTTTCTGATATAAAATCAGGTAAGAAACAAGTGACAGCTCCTGTCTATTCTCATTTAGTGTATGACATCATTCCAGATAAGAAACAGGTTATTGAGCAACCTGACATCTTAATTCTTGAAGGATTGAATGTATTACAGAGCAATCAAGATTACCCTCATGACCCACATAATGTTTTCGTATCAGATTATGTAGATTTTTCTATTTATGTTGATGCTGAAGAAGAATTACTAAAACACTGGTATATCAGTCGCTTTTTAAAATTTAGAGAAGGTGCATTTACTGATCCTGAATCGTATTTTAATAATTACTCTAAATTAAGCAGAGAAGAATCTATAGAAATAGCCTCATCCATTTGGCAAGAAATTAATGGATTAAACTTAAAACAAAACATTTTGCCAACAAGAGAAAGAGCAAGTTTGATCTTAACCAAAGGTCATAATCATACAATTAGTAACGTTAGATTACGTAAATAAAACTGAACAATTATTTGCTAATTTCTTCTAGCTCTAAATAGATTTAATAATATAAATAACAAAAAAGCTTTCCCATTAGAGAAAGCTTTTTCAATTCAGACATTCGACGCAATTTAAAACATTACGATGCACTTCTTAGTGAAATTTCACCACCTATATAAGGTGTAACTTTACCATCTTGCTCTAAAAGTAAAGCTCCTTGATCATTAATACCCTTAGCAATACCAAAGATTTCTTTTTCACCAATAATGAGCTTTACCCGTCTATGCATAAAATTATCTAAACTTTTCCAACGTTCTATAAAGATAGATAACCCTTGTTTTTCAAACTGAGTAAATGCTTCTCTTAATGCATTAGTAATTTCACAAGCAAGTTCATTTCTGTCAATCCTAATACCAACTTGCTCTAAATTAATCCATTGTTGGTTAATTACTTCATTTTGATTTTTACTCATCGCAATATTGATACCAATACCCGTTACAATATGAGCAACATCACCCGTCTTCCCTGTTAATTCAACAAGAATACCTGAAAGCTTTTTATCATTTAAATAGAGATCGTTAGGCCATTTTACTTTAACGCCATCTGCACCAAGTTTTTGTAATACTTCGGCCATAATAACGCCAACAACCAAACTCAGCCCTATTGCTGCTGCAGGTCCTTGATCGAGTTTCCAATACATACTCAAATATAAATTTCTACCAAAAGGCGAAATCCATTGGCGTCCTCTTCTACCTCGTCCAGCAGACTGATATTCAGCAATACAGACATCACCCGATTTTAATTCGCTAATACGTTGGATCAAATACTGATTTGTAGAATCTATAACAGGAATAACGCTAGCCGGCTCACCTTTAATATTCTGATTCACAATATCTGCGTTCAGCAAGTTCATTGGCGCATCTAATTGATAACCTTTTCCTGCAACCGTCTGAACGTCGATACCCCAGCTACGCAATGTCTGAATATGTTTATTAATGCCTGCGCGAGTCATTCCTAAACTTTCGCCTAATTGCTCTCCTGAATGAATATTTCCATCAGCAAGAATTTTAATTAATAATAAAGGAGTTGGTGTTTCTTTCATGAAATAGCATCCACAGCATTGATTTCGCCATATTGGCCAATAAAGCGAACTTCTGGCTCTAATTTTACACCGAAGCGTTCTGAGACTTTCTGGCGAATATATGCAGCTAAGCTCACAATATCCTCACCTGTCGCATTACCTTCTTTATTAATAAGTACCAGCGCTTGTTTAGTGTGGACTGCCGCACCGCCAATTTGATGCCCTTTAAGACCACATTGATCAATCAACCAACCAGCGGCAAGCTTCACACCATCTCGCTGTACATATTGAGGACAAAATGGATATTCTGTTTTTAATTGTTGTGCAATACGAATATCAACAATTGGATTTTTAAAAAAACTTCCAGCATTACCCGTTATTTCCGGATCTGGTAGCTTGCTCGTTCTCATTAAGCATACAGATTCGAACACATCCTTTGGTGTAACAGTTTCTAATGATAATTTTGATAAATCACCATAAGTAAGAATAGGTTCCCATTTTTTACTTAGTAGTAAACCGACAGCAATAATAGCAAAGCCTTGCTGATAATGATGTTTGAAAATGCTATCGCGATAACCAAACTCACACTCTTCATTTGTTAGTCGGCTAATATTACCTGTACTTAATTCAACAATGTCAACGTAGGCACAAACATCTTTCAGCTCTTTACCATAAGCACCAATATTTTGTATTGGCGCAGAACCAACATTGCCTGGGATCAACGCTAAATTTTCCAGTCCATAGATGTTTTTTTCTAACAGATATTCAATAAGCGAATGCCAACTCTCGCCAGCGCCAACATGAACAGACCAATATTGTGCATCTTCAGTAATTTCAATACCTGCAATACAGTTACGGATAACAATACCATTAAAATCTTCAGTAAATAGTACGTTACTACCGCCACCTAGAATAAGGGTTGGTAATCTCTTCTCATGGGCATTTTGCCAATATGTACAAAGCTCATCTTTATTATTTGCAGTTTCTATTTGGTGAGCTTTTGCTCTCAAACCAAATGTATTAAATGCTTGCAATGAAACCGATTCTTTCATGAAAGTCTACCTCATTTAGCTGATAGCTTAGTTTAACAGCCAAGCATCGTCGAGGATAGCAAAGTGATAAGTGATTAGAAGAGAGAAAATATATTTGTATTTTAAATGTCTTAAACGCAAAAAAGCCAACCCATTGGGTTGGCTTTTTCGTCTTATTTAATGCCTGGCAGTTCCCTACTCTCACATGGGGAGACCCCACACTACCATCGGCGCTACAACGTTTCACTTCTGAGTTCGGCATGGGATCAGGTGGGACCGTTGCGCTATGGCCGCCAAGC
>DVNI01000067.1 GCA_018714505.1 Candidatus Avacidaminococcus intestinavium | reverse complement strand
TAGTTACGGGTTATGCACTAGCCAAAGCACCAATTGTTTTTAATGTATTAAAACGGTTGGCAATGTTACCCAAAACTAATGTTCAAGCAATTATGTTGACGTCATTGATTGGATCAATAACTACTTATATTCACTGGGGATTTGGACTAGTTGCTGGAGCTTTAATAGCAAAAGAAATTGCTGTATTAAATAGAGGAAAGAAAATCCACTACGCTCTTTTGATTGCAGCAGCTTATAGTGGTAATCTTTGTAGAGGACCATCTTCAACAATATTTTTGGCGGTTACCGATCCTAATAATGTAGCGTCAAAATTTGTTGGCGCAATACCGCTTAGCGAGACGTTATTTAGCACTGGTAATATCATTATGACTTTAATATTATTGTTTTCAATACCAATTTTATATAAATTTATGATGCCTCCAGAAGATCAAGTTGTAGAATTAAGTGATGAGGCCTATGCTAAAGCTATTGCTGAAAAAAACGTTATACCTCAGAAAGCAACGTCTGAAATGACTTTTGCCGAACGAGTAGAAAATAGTTGGATTCTACAAACAATCGTAGCTTTAGGCCTTGGTACATATATTGTTATTAATTTTATTAAAGATCCTACTTTTAACTTAAGTATTAATATGTTAATTCTGATTTTCTTAGTATTGGGGATGTTAGCTCATAAAACGCCTTTAAGGTATGGCGAGGCTATTAAGGATGCAACAAGAACTGCTGATGGGATGATTTTGCAATTTCCATTTTATGCGGCCATAATGGGGATGTTAAGTGATACCGGAATGTCAACGGCAATTTCTAAATGGTTTATTAGTATCTCAACAGCGGAAACATTACCCTTATTTTCTTTTTATGCAGCAGGATTAATTAATCTTTTTATTCCTTCTGGTGGCGGTTTATGGGCTATTCAAGGACCAATTATATTGGAAGCAGCAAAAATCCTAGGTGCTGATCCAGCTGCAGTTATTGTCGGTATGGGATGGGGAGATTCATGGACCAGTCAAATGCAACCGTTCTGGGCTCTTCCACTTTTAGCAATTGCAGGATTAGATGTAAATGATATTATGGGGTATTGTTTCTTTGTGTTAATACTTTCAGGGGCGGTTATTTCAACAACATTACTTTTAATTTGATTAAATTAAGAACGATAATATAATATGTTTTTATAAAAAAATCCGTAAATACTTTAAAAAGCATTTACGGATTTTATGATATTTATATTGCAATTTATTGTTTTAGACTTAAACCGATACGATTTCGTTCTTCATCGATACTAATAACTGTAGCATCAACTATTTCGCCAACGGCAATTACATCTAAGGGGTGTTTAAAATGTTTTTTGCTCAATTCTGAGCGGTGAATAAAGCCACTCGTTTTTAAACCGATGTCAACGAAAGCACCAAAATCAACGACGTTTTGTACTTTGCCACGCATGATGCTACCAATTTTTAGATCTGAAAGTTTAGTGAGTTTTTGCCTAGTAAGTGGGGGTGGCGCATCGGTACGTGGATCGCGGCCTGGATTGGCTAAAGCATTCATAATATCAATAACCGTGGGTTCGCCTGCGTCTAATTTGCTTGCTAGTTCCTTGGCATTGCTAGCTAAAACGGCTTCTTTGATGTCATTTTCTTGTGTTTTAAAATCTTGAAGCGTAAAGCCAAGCTCTTTAAGCAAAGCTTCTGTTAATTTATAGCTTTCGGGATGAATGCCGGTATTATCAAGAGGGTTGTTAGCATCTTTGATACGGAGAAAACCGGCGCACTGTGTAAAGGCGGCTGGTCCTAAACGTGGTACTTTAAGTAATTCTTTGCGTGATGTAAAAACTTTGTTAGTATTACGCCAAGCGATTACATTATTGGCAACGGAGGCTGAAATGCCGGAAACGTAGGACAGCAAGGCGGAAGAAGCAGTATTTAATTCAACACCGACATGGTTTACGCAAGACTCGACAACCGTTGACAACGTTTGCGTTAGATTTTTTTGATTGACATCATGTTGATACTGGCCTACGCCGATGGCTTTGGACTCGATTTTTACGAGTTCAGCTAAGGGATCTTGTACTCGGCGAGCGATGGAAACAGCACCTCTTAGTGAAACGTCAAGATCTGGCATTTCTTCTCTGGCTAGTTTTGAAGCAGAATAGACAGAAGCACCAGCTTCATTTGTGATAATGTAGGCGATATCTAAATTGTGCTTTTCAATCATTTGAGCAGTAAACTCTTCGGTTTCATATGAAGCTGTACCGTTACCGATGGAAATTAAGGTTACTTGGTGTGTTTGTACTAAGTCAAGAAATTTTAGTTCGGCTTGACTACGCTGGTATTCACTTCCCGTCAGATAAAGGGCGTCAGTTGCTAAAACTTGACCTTGCTTGCCGATAACGGCAGCTTTACAACCAGTGCGGTAACCTGGGTCTAAGCCTAGAACGATGTGTCCAGTAAGTGGTTGTGTCAAAAGTAATTGACGTAAATTTTGTGCAAAAACCGTAATTGCTTGTTTTTCGGCTTTGTCAGTTAATTCGCTTCGAATTTCGCGCTCTAAAGAGGGGAAAAGTAAACGTTTATAGCTATCTGCTATTGCACTCAGATAAAACTCGGATAAAGGATGAGCATGAGTGCCTTGTAATTTTCGTTCTAGCTTTGCTAGGATGTTTTCCGTAGCAATAGTTAAATTTACTTTCAGAAACTTTTTGTTTTCACCACGATTAATTGCTAAGATACGGTGCGAAGGTAATTGGCGAATAGCTTCAGAATAATCACTATACATCAAAAAATCTTTAGCTTCTTGTTGATCGTTGATCAGTTCGGTTGTAATAAGTCCGTTTTGCCACAAATTACGCCTAATTAATTCGCGAATATCGGCGCTATCGGCAATTGTTTCCGCAATTATATCGGAAGCGCCATTTAATGCGTCATCAATTGTTTGAATTTCTTTTTCTTCATTAAGGTACATTGTCGCTAAGGTTTTTAATTGTTCTTGGGTCGGATTTTGAGCAATAATTGTTTCAGCTAAGGGGCTGAGTCCACGTTCACGAGCAATTTGGGCTCTAGTTCTTTTTTTAGGACGATAGGGTAAATAAAGATCTTCTATTTCTTGCAATTTGGTGGCGTTATTAATTGCTATTTCTAATTCTGGTGTTAATTTATCTTGAGCAGTTATAGAAGCAATGATTTCAGACTTGCGTTCAGTAAGGTTTCTTAGATAAGATGCACGCTCTTCAATCGTACGAATTTGTTCTTCATCTAATTCGCCTGTTGCTTCTTTACGATACCGAGCAATGAAAGGAATGGTATTACCGTCATCAAGCAATTTTAATGTTGCTTCAATTTTGAAGGGTTTGATTTGCAATTCTTTGGCTAATGAATTAATAATTTCTAACATGATGTACCTACTTTCTTTTAAGCATAACTTTAAAAATTCGTTAAAGAAGTGTTAAAATCCTTTATTTGTAATAAAAAAGATCTTGCGTAAGTAGTTTAAAAGGGAAAACTTGTTTTATTAGTTGACTAGGGTTATGATGAAGATATAAAGAAGAAACTCTAGTTAATTTTGCTAATAAAAGGAGGTATGAAAATGAAAACTTTGGAAAATAAGGTTGCAGTTGTAACTGGTGCGGCGATGGGGAATGGCTATGGTATAGCTGAAGTATTTTGTAAAAAGGGTGCAAATGTTATTTTGTTGGATATTGCTGAGAGTGTCTTTACAGCAGCGACGGATTTGAAGAAAAAAGGCTATAATGTATTGGGGCTACAAGCTAATGTGGCGGAGGCAACGAGTGTAAAAGTTGCAATTGAAACGGCAGTTGCTAAGTTTGGTAGACTGGATATTTTGGTTAATAATGCCGGAATTATAAGAGTTGTGCCATTCTTAGAAATGACAGAAGAAGTGCGTGACTTACATTGGCAGGTTAATATTAATGGTGTCTGGAATTGTACGCAGGCGGTTTTGCCTTATATGGTGCAACAAAAATATGGAAAAATAGTCAATATATCTTCTGTAACAGGTCCTATGGTTGCAGATCACGGTGAAACAGCTTATGCGACAACGAAGGCTGCTATTTGGGGATTCACTAAAGCTTTGGCGATTGAATTTGCTGAATACGGTGTTAACGTTAATGCAGTTTGTCCGGGTTATGTTGATACGCCAATGGCAGCTCAGATTGCTAAAGATTCCAATCCGACTAATCCAGATGCTGTCAGCAAAGCAATTGCTGCGGCTACACCTTTAAAACGGTTAGCGACTATTGAAGAAATAGGTAATGTAACAGCTTTCCTAGCTTCTGATGAAGCTAGCTATATAACAGGAACTCAAATTGTTATTGATGGTGGAAGCACCTTGCCAGAAACCTTTGGTGCTGTTGGTATTTAATTGTATAAGAATGAATAAACCACTGATTTTAATCGGTGGTTTATTTTTTAAAATTGACTATTATGATAGGAAAATGCTATTATAAATGAAAATATCAAGCTAATTAAAGCATGGTTTTAATGGCAAAGGGGGTTTTAAGATGACGCATAAAAAAGATAGTGAAAATATGCAAGCGCCTTTTAAAGCGGATCAGGTTGGGAGTTTGCTGCGACCAGCAAGTATTAAAGAAGCACGTGAAAAAGTTAAAAAAGGTGAATTGAATCTTAAAGAATTGCGTGCTATTGAAGATAGAGAAATAGCTATAAGTGTAGAAAAACAATGTGCCTGTGGAATGAAGGCGGCAACGGATGGCGAATTTAGACGATCATGGTGGCATTTAGATTTTCTTTGGCATTTAGATGGTGTAACCAAGGTCGAAGCTGAACATGGTTCGATTGCTTTTCATGGTAAGGACACAAAGGCTGAAACAATTGCAATTACTGATAAAGTTGATTTTTCTACGCACCCTTTCATTGATGATTTCAAATATTTACAAGAGGCGGCTGCGGGTAAGCAAGTGAAGTTTACGATTCCCTCACCTTCTATGCTACACCTAATTACAGCAATTAGAAATGAAGATTATATTCCACTTGATCGGTATAAAGATGATGATGCTTTGTTAAATGACATAGCTTTAGCTTATAAGAAAGCGATTAAAGCTTTTTATGAAGCAGGATGCCGGTATTTACAGCTTGATGATACGAGCTGGGGTGAATTTTGCTCAGCAGAAAAAAGAGCTGCTTATGCAAAGCGTGGTATTGATCTTGATCAATTAGCGGTTAAGTATGTGAACATGATTAATACTGCGATTAGCGAACGCCCTAAAGATATGGTGATAACAATGCATATTTGTCGTGGTAATTTCCGTTCTACTTGGTTTTCTTCTGGCGGCTATGAACCAATTGCAAAAGTTCTCTTTAGCAATTGTCTGGTAAATGGTTTCTTCTTGGAATATGACTCTGAACGTGCAGGCGATTTTAAACCGTTACGATATATTAAAGATCAAAAAGTTGTTTTAGGACTTGTCACGTCAAAGGATGGAACGTTGGAAGACAAAATGTTAGTCAAGGAGCGTATTAAAGAAGCTTCGCAATACGTTCCACTTGCTCAATTGGCATTGAGCCCGCAATGTGGGTTTTCTTCAACAGAAGAGGGTAACTTATTAACTGAAGAAGAACAATGGGCAAAACTTGCCTTAGTTGCTGAGATCGCTAAAGAAGTTTGGGAATCAGATAGTAATTAAATAGCAGTTAAAAACATTGATGGCTGCACCAAATAGTTTAAACTATTTGGTGCAGCCATTTTTTGTACTAATATTTAGCTTTAGTAAGTTTTTTAGAAAGTAACTGGCGTTCCATAATAAGCACAAGTTAAAACTTTAAGCATGTTTTCATCATCAATTGTTCTTGGATTAGAAGCTGTACAAGGGTCTAATACAGCATTGTGCGCAATTGTTTGGGCATGTTTTTGAAAATCTTCTTCAGTAATGCCGTGCTCTTTCATGGAATGAGCGATGTCAAGTTTTGTATTTAATGTGTTTATAGCATCTATCAGGCTATTGAGAAGCAATTTATCTGTACTGCCGGTAAGACCTAGATGTTTGGCAATTTGTGCATAACGATCTAAACAAGCTTTAGAGTTATATTGGATAACATAAGGCAGTAAGATTGCATTGCAATTGCCATGTGGAATATGAAAAACAGCCCCTATTTTGTGTGCGAGGCTATGAGCAATGCCAAGTAAAGCATTGGAAAATGCCATGCCGGCTAAACATTGAGCCACGTGCATTTTACTGCGTGCATTCACATCGCCATAGAATGAATCTAGGAGTGATTCAAAGACACCACTTATTGCTTGCAAGGCCAGCGGATCAGAGAAATCACTGCGAGCACTGGCTGTATAAGCCTCGATAGCATGTGTGAGTGCGTCCATGCCTGTGTGTGCTGTTAGTGTTTGCGGCATTGTTTGGGGAATATCATAATCAATAATAGCGATATCTGGTGTGATCTCAAAATCAGCTAAAGGATATTTAATATTAGTACTATAATCAGTGATAACTGAGAAGGCAGTAACTTCAGACGCCGTACCACTGGTTGATGGTATGGCAACAAAAATTGCTTTTTGGCGTAGCGTTGGCATCGTAAATGGTTCTTTAATATCTTCAAAAGTTTTTTCGGGGTATTCATAAAATACCCACATAGCTTTGGCAGCATCAATGGGAGAGCCCCCACCAATGGCAACGATGACATCAGGTTCAAACTCTTGTAACGCGTTAGCACCTTTAAAAACAGTTTCAATTGATGGATCTGGTTCAATTCCATCATAAATTTGAGTTAACAAGCCATTTTTTTGTAAGACTTCTTCTGTTTTTTGTAAAAAGCCACCACGGCGCATAGAATTACCGCCGGTAAAAATCATTGCTTTCTTTTTCCCTTTTAAAACTTTTAATTCATCCAGAGCTCCTGGACCATAATAAATATCTCTTGGTAATGTAAATCTTGCCATAACGCACCTCCGTTAAAAGATTTGTAAAAACAATAGTTACTTACATGTCTATCATAATACAATAGAACGGACAATTCAAATGATGAAGCCTGAGGTTAAGGATAAGATAGTAGTGAGAATATTTTAATGGTGTTATTATGCTGAATGTTAATGCAGGAAAAAAGACCTTTGTGTAAAGTAGTATACATAAGTTTATTATTTATATAGTGTTATTTAAGACAGACTAGTGTTATAATAAAGATAATAAATTTATTTATTAAGATAAAGTGTTGACAGGTGGATAGGAGCGTGGTAAAATCTATCCATACTAAACCAATATGAATGCAGGAGGTAAAGAAATGCTTTGTTGTTGCTGTTGTTGTAATAAAACATTTATCGACAAAAACAAGATAGCTATTTCTGCGCCTGATTTCTTTTATTAGACTTTAGTCAGTCTATTAATAATATTGCTAGGTTAATTGGTCGAACTCAGGCAGGAAACATAGGTTTCCTGCCTTTTATTATTTTAGAGGAGTAATGATAATGGATTATGGATTTATTTTAGAACATATTCCGCAATATGCTGCGGCAGCGGTTTTGACCTTGCGTTTAGCGGCTTACGGTGTTATTTTATCGATTATTACGGGCCTTATCTGTAGTTTTCTTATTTATTTTAAAGTACCAATTTTAAAAACAATTGCAAACATCTATATAGAACTATCTCGAAATACGCCTCTTTTAGTGCAACTGTTTTTTCTGTATTTTGGCTTACCAAAACTTGGTATCATGATTAGTTCAGAGGCTTGTGCTATTTTAGGTTTGACCTTTTTGGGCGGCAGTTATATGGCTGAAGCGTTTCGAAGTGGCTTAGATGGGGTAGAAAAAGGACAAATTGAAGCAGGCCTTAGTATAGGACTTAATAGGTTGCAATTGATAAGATATGTTATTTTGCCGCAAGCTATTGCGACTTCGGTTCCTCCTCTATGTGCTAATTTTATTTTCTTGATTAAAGAAACGTCGGTTTTTAGTGCAGTTGCACTAGCAGATTTAATGTATGTAGCGAAAGACCTAATTGGTTTATACTATAAGACTGATGAAGCTTTGTTTATGCTTGTTGTTGCGTATCTTATTATTTTATTACCAATATCGCTGTTGGCGACGTTGCTAGAAAGGAAGGTGCGTCATGCAGGATTTGGGAATTAAGGTGCTTTTTGAGGGAAACAATCTTTTGCGTTTGGGCGAAGGACTGTGGTTAGTTCTTGAGTTATCTTTTATTTCTGTTTTTTTATCGGTAGTGTTTGGTATTATAATGGGGATTTTAATGACGCTTAAGAATCCTGTTATTAATTTTTTAGCAAGAGTTTATTTAGAATTTGTGCGCATTATGCCGCAGCTAGTACTTTTATTTGTTGTTTACTTTGGACTAACAAAAATGTTTGGTATCCATCTTTCGGGTTTTAGTGCTGCTGTTATAGTCTTTGTTATTTGGGGAACTGCGGAAATGGGAGATTTAGTTCGTGGCGCTTTACTTGCTGTTCCTAAGCACCAATATGAAAGTGGTGCAGCAATTGGACTTAATAAAGCACAGATTTTTCGTTATATAATAATTCCACAAACGTTAAGACGGTTAGTGCCATTAGCTATTAACTTGGCAACTCGGATGATTAAAACAACGTCACTGATTGTGATGATAGGTGTTGTGGAAATGTTGAAGGTCGGGCAACAAATTATAGAGGCGAATCGTTATACAGCACCTTCCGCTGCGTTATGGATTTATGGAACAATATTTTTTCTATATTTCTTTTTGTGCTATCCAGTATCATTATTGGCGCATAGACTTGAAAAAAGATGGGATGTTTAATTATGAATGAAAAATACTTATTGCGTGTAGCAGGTTTAACTAAATATTATTCTCCAGATCATATTGTATTGGATGAGCTGTCGTTAGATGTGGTAAAAGGGGAAACTATTGTTATTATAGGTCCTTCTGGTTGTGGCAAGAGTACCTTTTTACGATGTATCAACGGTCTGGAACCAATCCAGGCCGGTGACATATATTTAAAAGATCAACTTATTTCAAGCAAGTCGACTGATTGGACTAAGGTAAGGCAACGAATTGGTATGGTTTTCCAAAGTTATGACTTGTTTCCTAATATGACTGTTTTAGAAAATACGCTATTAGGGCCTTTAAAAGTGCAAAAAAGAAAATATGAAGATGCCAAAGAGCAGGCTCTACAATTATTAGCGAGAGTTAATTTATTAGAGAAACAAGGTTCATATCCTAGAGAGTTATCGGGAGGACAAAAGCAACGTGTTGCTATTGTCCGTGCCTTGATGATGGAACCAGAAGTGATGCTATTTGATGAAGTAACTGCGGCTTTAGATCCCGAAATGGTTAGGGAGGTTTTGGATGTTATTTCTGAATTGGCTGAGGTTGGCATGACGATGTTGATTGTTACCCATGAGATGAAATTCGCAGAATCAATTGCTGACAGAGTTATTTTTCTTGATCAAGGTAAAATTGTTGAGAGTAATACCCCAAGTTTATTTTTTAATCATCCGCAAACTGAGCGGGCACAAAAGTTTTTAAATATGTTTAATTATGAAAATAAAATTAGCAAAGGAGTTTTGTAAATGAAAAAGTATTTGAAAAGTTTTATTGCAGTCTTAACGATAGTATCTATGGCGGTACTTGCTGGATGCGGTAGTTCGGGTGATACGTCAAGTGATAAGACGGCAAGTAATGGTAAAAGTACGGCAAGAAATGTAGAACAAATTAAACAAAGTGGCGAAGTGATAATTGGTGTATTTAGTGATAAAGCACCATTTGGTTATGTTGATGCTAATGGTAAGTATCAAGGTTATGATGTTTATTTTGCAGAAAGAATAGGTAAAGATTTGGGGGTAAAAATCAAATATGTTTCACTTGATCCAGCAAATCGTGTTGAATATTTAAAAACAGGTAAAGTAGATATTGTGCTAGCTAATTTTACGGTAACTAAAGAAAGAGCAGAGGTTGTTGATTTTGCCTTGCCTTATATGAAAGTAGCGCTAGGTGTGGTAAGTAAGAATGGACAATATACTTCGGCAGAACAATTGAATGGCAAGACCTTGATTGTTGCTAAAGGTACAACCGCTGAAACTTATTTTACGAAAAATCATCCAGAGGTAAAATTGCTCAAATTTGATCAATATACGGAAACATATAATGCACTGCTCGATGGACGTGGAGATGCTTTTTCTACAGATAATACAGAAGTTCTTGCTTGGGCAAAAAACAATCCTGGCTTTGCTGTTGGTATTCCCAACTTGGGTGATATTGATACTATTGCACCAGCAGTACAAAAAGGTAATGTTGATCTCTTAAATTGGCTTAATGAAGAAATTAAAACGTTAGGAAAAGAAAAGTTTTTCCATGCAAACTATGAAGTTACGTTAAAAAATGTCTATGGCGATACTGTTAATCCAGATGATCTTGTGGTTGAAGGTGGAGAACTTAAATAAAAAACATTTATAGATAAATGGACTCTTAATCTGGGAGTCCGTTTATTTATTTACAGACAAGTAACAAATAGTTCAACTAACACATGATAAAATGAAAATATCTAAAGACTAAAAAATCTGGAGGTGTTAATGTGATTAAAGCACATCAAGTTATCTTGAGAGAGTATGGTGGTCCAGAAAAAATGGAGTTTGTAGAGGTTGAACTAGCTAGTTTAGCAACTGATGAGGTACTAGTTAGGCAAACCGCAATTGGTTTTAACTTTATTGATACTTATCAAAGAAATGGTTTATATCAACCACCTTTGCCAACTGGACTTGGTTATGAAGGGGTCGGCATTGTGGAAGCTATTGGTAGCGCAGTTCGTGATTTTACAGTTGGCATGCGTGTGGCATATATGAATGCAGGACTTGGTTCTTATGCAGATTATCGCAATATACAAGCGGACAAATTAGTAAAACTCCCAGATACAGTTACTGATGAACAAGTAGCTGCCTTTTTCTTCAAAGGCATGACAGCACAATATTTGTTAAAAAAGACATATAAAGTTCAGGCTGGTGATATTGTTGTTGTACATGCGGCAGCTGGTGGTGTTGGACAATTACTATGTCAGTGGAGTAAAGCGCTAGGTGCATTTGTTATTGGCACGGTTGGCTCGGCAGAAAAAGTAATTGCTGCTAAAGATGCAGGAGCAGATGTGGTTATTAATTACTCTGAGGATACGTGGGTTGAACAAGTAGTGCAGGCGACTAATAGTAAAAAAGCCAACGTTGTTTATGATTCGGTCGGCAAGGATACTTTTTTAGGGTCATTAGATTGTGTGAAACCGTTTGGAATGATGGTGCTTTTTGGAGCAGCTTCAGGTCCTGCACCTATGATTGCCCCGGAAATACTGAATAAAAAAGGGTGTTTGTATTTAACGCGTCCTTCGGTATTCCCTCATAACGCTGACACAGAAACTTTTCGTAAAAATGCCTTAGAAGTATTTGCGGCAATAGCAAAAGGTGATATTAAAGCATCTATCGGTCAACGATTTGCACTGAAGGATATAGTTGCAGTTCACCGTTTGGCTGAAGAACGCAAAACTAAAGGTGCTACAGTAATTTTGCCTTAAAGAGTTTACTTTTATTCTTAGCCTTTTTGCTATAATTAAGATAAAGAAGAAAGGGGTTTTGACAATGAGTAAGAATTTATTTTTGGTAGCCATTATGACTGTTTTCATGCAGCTTAGCATGGCTTTACCAGTTAGTGCGCAAGAAAATCCAGCTGTTTTAGTGCAGAAAGATATAGTTATTAAATATCCAGTTATTACAACTAATAATCTGGCAATGAGCAAACTAATTAATGAAGATATTCAAAAAGAAGCAGATTCTCTATATAAAAAGTTTCAAGATGGTGAATACATTAGTGCTGGTATGAACTATGAAGTAACCTATGAAGATGAGAATGTAGTTTCTGTTTTATTAAAGTATTACGGTTTACCAGAACTTAGAATGGCTCACGGTATGAATTGGGAAACGGGGCTTGTTTATAATAAACTTACTGGAGAGAGAATACCTTTAGCTTATTATTTGCAAGTAGAATCAGCAAAACAATTAGGAGAAGCACTTTCGGCAGGTACGATAGCTCTTTATGATGGACCTAGAAATCAAAAACTTGTTTATAATGCAAATAAGGCAGAAGTAAAAAGAGTATCAGACAATTATATTTTAGCGGGTAATGGTTTGATCTATTTAATTTATGAACCATATGAACTTGGACCATATTCTGATGGAGCAATGAAGTTGCAGTTTGATGCTAATGCTGTAAGTATGTTTAATAAGTAATAAAAGTTTTAGTCTCGTAAAAAAGGGCCTCCATCTGTTAGAGAACAACAGATGGAGGCTCTTTTTTATTTCAAGAAAATTTCCATTTATTTGTGCAAGATAGCTGCGTATTTTTCTGGTTCTTTTAACATAGCAGCTTTGGCAAAAGGACAAAGAGGAGTAATTTTTTTGTTTTGTAGTTCAGCCAGTTCTACTACTCTATCCAAAAGCAAGTTACCGATTTTTTGTCCTCGCAGAGTTTCAGAAACGAAAGTATGGTCTATAATGATAATTTTTTCACCGGCATTTGTGTAACACATTTCGGCAAGTGGTTCGTTCTCAGAATCTCCAATATAGAATTTATTGACGCCTTGATTAATTGTGTGCATAAAATCACCGTCCTGTTGCGTGAGATGAATAAATTAAAAATAATTTATTCTCATGTTAATTATATCATTATGATAATTAGTTTGTCAGCTTGGTAAGTTAGCTTGCTATTTTAGAGTGTATCTAATAAAATTGTTTTATAGATAGTTAAGTGTAAATGGAAAGAAGGCTGAAGGATAGATGAAAATACTTGTTACGGGTGCGACTGGATTTATTGGCAGCCATACTTGTGTGGAACTTTTAAATGCTGGTTATGATGTGATTGGGATTGATAATTTTTCTAATTCTAGCAGAGCTGTTTTGGCAAAGATTTATGCAATATGTAATAAACATATAGTTTTTTATGAGGGTGATGTCACGGATGAATCTTTTTTAAATAAAATTTTGCAGGAACATGATATTGTGGCAGCTATCCATTTTGCTGGATTAAAAGCGGTAGGAGAGTCTGTTGCAAAACCACTTGAATACTATAAAAATAATTTATTAAGTACTATTAGTTTATGTAAAGCATTGCACAAAAAAGGTGTTAAAAAAATCATTTTTAGTTCTTCGGCAACGGTCTATGGAGATCCGCATACTGTACCTATTAAAGAAGATTTTCCGCTTAGTACAACTAATCCTTATGGTGCTACCAAGCTAATGTCTGAAAACATATTGCATGATGTTGCTTTTAGCGATGAAAATTGGCATATTTGTCTTTTGCGTTATTTTAATCCGATTGGCGCTCATGAAAGTGGGTTGTTAGGTGAAGCACCAAATGGGATTCCTAATAATTTAATGCCGTATATTGTGCAGGTCGCTGCTGGTAAATTGCAATATTTAAATATTTTTGGTAATGATTATCCTACTGTGGATGGAACAGGTGTAAGAGATTATATTCATGTTGTTGACTTAGCGATAGCACATTTAAAGGCTTTAGAAAAGACGTTGGTAAATAAAGGCGTCAATACTTATAATATTGGGACTGGTAAAGGGTATAGTGTTTTAGAAATGGTTCAAGCTTTTGAAACCGCTAATAATATTAGTGTACCGTATAAAATTACAGCACGTAGAGCTGGTGATATAGCTGAATGTTATGCTGATAGTAGTAAAGCGAAAATTGATTTAGGCTGGCAAGCGGCAAAGAGCCTAACGGACATGTGTAAAGATAGCTGGAACTTTTGGCTTAAGACAAAAAAATAATTTAATTTTGAATGTTGGAGTAGTATTTTGTGTTAAATGTTAGCACTACTTGCTACTCCCTTTTTTATAAATTATAGCAATTTATTCTTGTCAGAAATCATTGACAGAAAAATTCTGGTATGCTACGATATCCATGGTTAGCTTTAGCTAACCATGGATGTTTTTTCAATGAATTTCTTATTTTTGAAGGGTGATTTTAGTGCGAGGAGATTTTGCCACGGGATTAATTGACTTGTGTGCACCTACTCTAGCTGGTATAAAAGTTGGTAGTATCTTTTTATATTTGGTGAGATCGGGTGAAGACATTCATAAGTTAGTTGCATTTTGGGATGCAGAACTGCAAAGAAAAGGTATTCGTGTTGCTTTAATTAAAGAGCGTGCTGATGGAGGGTTAGTTTACGTATTTAGACCTGAAATGTTAGCAGCAGTTTTGCAGTGCAAAGATATTAATTGTTTCTTGGGAAAATATGGCTTTGCTCAATGTGGTAATATCAATAAATGCGTTAATCATTTGAGATGCAGATTTTGTGAAGCTGATAAATTTCCGCATGAAATAGGTGTCTTTTTAGGTTATCCTCTAGCTGACGTACAAGGGTTTATTAATAATAAAGGGCGTAATTTTACGCTCTGTGGTACGTGGAAAGTTTACGGTGATCGCAGTGTAGCTGAAAAAATATTTGAACGCTATACGAAATGTGTGCAAATTTATCGCAGACGTTTCGCTAGTGGCATAGATGTTTTACAGTTAACAGTGGCAACCTGAGCTTATAGATTAATTATAATGAAAGAAGGTTATTTCTATGAAAATAGCAGTAGTTTTTTGGAGTGGTGGCGGTAGTACCGAAAATATGGCTAGTGAGATTGCTTTTGGGATTAAGGAAGCAGGAGCCGAGGCTGTAGTATCTAATGTGGGCGACTTTGATGTTAGCACAATTGGTGAATTTGACAAACTTGCCTTAGGTTGTCCTTCGATGGGGCTTGAGCAACTTGAAGAATCTGAATTTGAACCGTTTTTTGCTAAAATAGAAGGTTCTTTAAGGGATAAAGAAGTTGTTTTGTTTGGTTCCTATGGTTGGGGCGATGGAGCATGGATGCGTGATTGGGTTAGCCGCGCAGAAGCCGCTGGTGCTAAAGTCTTTAACGGTGAAGGTTTAATTATTAATGGAACTCCAGATGCTGATGGTATCGAGGCTTGTCGAGCTTTAGGTAAGAAATTTGCAGGTTAAATTTTAGTATTATAGCTTTATATAAAAGAAGAATTACCGGATGGATTGAAACCATCCGGTAATTCTTCTTTTTGTAAGGATGAGAGCGCTAAATAAATATAATCTGTATAAAACTGAGTTTGTTTGTTAGGGTAAAGTATGAGAAAAAGCGAAGCATAATCTTTGGCAGTGCGCAAAAGCAGGTTAAGTGCATATTTTTATGCACAAATTTTAAAGTTGTATTTGTAATGTTTACTGTGCTATAATTTGTCCGTAATCTTAGAATAAAATTGAATATTGTAAAAAGCAGGTGCCTTACTTAAAGGCTTAATAGGGAAGTTCGGTGTAATTCCGACGCGGTCCCGCCGCTGTAATGCTGAGTAACTCTCATAATGCCACTGATCTTCGGGAAGGCGAGAGAAATGATGAAGCAAAGCCAGAATAACTGCCTGTTTTTTTCTTGATCCCTACGAGTGATATGGGTAGAGTTGTCGTTTGCTTTCTTAATGACTGCTTTCTATGCGTTTGCCCTTTTGCTCGTTTGAGCAAAAGGGCTTTTCTATTTGTAAAGTTTTAGTTCAATATCGGGTAATTGGATGATATCAAAAAATTGTAAGATAAGTCGGTAACGACAAAGATGGGATGAGGACCGTGAAAGAGCGGCTTATACTGAATTTGTGTAGTTATAAATATGTTGATTTGGAAAGGAAAGTGTAAATGAAGAAAAGTTTAAAATGTACAAAGTTAGGTTTGACTTTGAGCGTATTGCTCGCAAGTGGTGTAATGGCTAATTCTGGCTTTGCCAATTCAGTGGAGCGAGAGAATGAATTTTCTTTAGATCCAATGATTATTACTGCGCAACGTTTAGAAAGAAAAGACCTTGATACACCAGCGATGACTAGCATTATTACCGCAGAAGATTTAAAAAATACAGGGGCAAGTTCTGTATTTGCGGCATTGGAGAAAGTAACGGGTCTTTCTAGTACAGCATATGGTGCTGGAGGTGAGGATTACGGTGCTATGTTATCACGTGCTAATCTGCGTGGACTGGATAAAGGAACATTGGTTTTAATTAATGGTAATCCGGTAAATTTGATGAATTATAACTCAATGTTAAATGTTATTCCGGTAGATGCTGTGGAAAAGATAGAAGTTGTTAAAGGGTCTAATACTGTTTTATATGGTGCTGAAGCTATGGGGGGCGTAATTAATATTATTACTAAAAAATCCCCACAAAACACAGGTGGAAGTGTAGGCTTTCAATATGGTAGTTATAGTAAAGGATTTGAAATAGGTGCGTATGGTGAGGGACTTAATGTTTTTTATAAAAAGGAAAATAGAGCAAAATTAGATCCCGCTAATAAGCTTTTTGATCCTAAAAAGACGTATACTATTAAGGATAAAAGTAACAATGAGTCCTTGTTTTTTAACTATGATATTAATGATAAATTGAGTTTTAATTATGCCTATAATGATGCAAAAAACAATTATCGAACGGCTAAAGCAAATGGAACAACGACTAAAAACAATTTTTATTATCGGACTTTGCAAAATGCGGGACTAACATATCATGATCAGAATAATTTTAAGTCATCACTTACTTATAATAAGTATAAAATACGGGCTAGTGGTGATGCTTCTACGATTGTTGATGCTAGCAGTATTTATTTCGATAACCAAAAAGCTTGGAAATTACGTAATAATAAAGATGTTTTGGTTGGTGGAATAAGTCTATCGCGAGAAAGTTATGAAAAGGGTGATAAACCAACTTTTGATCGGGACTCAGCTGCTTTATATACTTCTTATACTTATAATATTTCAGATAAATTTTCGACAGTATTGGGTTTGCGAGGACATTTTGTAAAAAGTAATAGTTATGATGATGCTCAAAATATTTTTTTACCACAAATACAGACTTTATATAAAATTAATGAGACATCAGCATGGTTTACTAATATCGGAAAATCTTTTGAAATGCCGTCGACAACTTCACCGTATATGTATGGTAAGGTTTCTACCTTTATTAAGTTAAAACCACAAGAGGGTTGGAACTATGAGATGGGATGGAAGCGTATTACTGATACAGAAAGTTTGAAAATTGCGGTATTCCGTATGGATATTAAAAATAAATTTAAATGGGTTACAGAAGATACTTTAAGACCTGATGGCAACTCTAAAACTTATGTACAAATTAATAATGATAAGTTTAAAAATAGCGGTTTAGAGGTAGAGTATACAAAAAAGATTAATGATGTTTGGCAAGCTAATTTTGGTGCAAGCATTTCTGATCCAAAATCACAAGAAAAGAATAAAGCATGGATACAGGATGATGCGAGATTACAATTTACAGCTGGTATTACTTATCGAAAAGATAAGCTTACTGCTAATTTGCAAGTAATGTTCTTAGGCGAACGACAAACAGCAACCAATAGTTATTATGGTAAGCATAGAATACCTAATAAAGTAGATTTAAATATGACTTTTGGGTATGAACTCACACCAAAAGATAATGTGGAGTTTGGTGTATATAATCTTTTGGATAGAGCAAATCCAACAAATACTGGTGAATATAGATCTTTACCGAGGAATTATATATTAAGTTATACCCGTAGTTTTTAAGCGCTAAGTAAATATAAAACGCATAACCAAAAAAATATTGGTTATGCGTTTTATATTTATTGCAGTATGAGGTTATAAATAATATAATTTTTATAAAGCATTATATTTTTAATATTAGGAGGCTTGCCTTTTTATGACCTCGTCCGACAAATTATTAGCGGGCATCGTTAAGTTTAGGAAAGAAGATTATGAAGCTCATAAAGAACTTTTTCAGAGCTTAGGGACTTATCATAACCCCCATACTTTATTTATTGCTTGCAGTGATTCACGCTTAATGCCGGGTTTGATTACCAAGAGCTTGCCGGGCGAATTATTTAACATACGAAATATTGCTAATATTGTTCCACCGTATAGAGAAACTGGTGAATTTGTAGCAACTACTTCGGCAATTGAATATGCAGTAAAGCATCTTGATGTAGAAAGAATTATTGTCTGTGGGCACTCTAATTGTGGAGGTTGTAGTGCCTGCCTAAATGGAGAGAGAGATCTCTTTGGAATGCCACATACAAAAAAATGGTTAGAATTAGCAGAGCCCGTACGAGAACGTGTTTTAAATAGTCCTTATGCCAGTGATCGAGGCTTTGCTGAATGGATGATGGAACAAGAAAATGTTTTAGAACAATTAAAGCATTTATTGACCTATCCATTTATAGCAGAGCGAGTTAGTAATGGAACGCTTACTTTAGAAGGCTGGTATTATGTGATTGAAACGGGAGAAATCTTTACTTATGATAGGAAAAATCAAGCTTTTATTTTAGCTAATGATAATAAAGTTTAGGGCATTAATTCTTATTTTATTTTTAATAAGTATAATTTAGACTTAAACCAAGGAAACGAGTTGTTTCGTTATGGTGGTTTTTAAAACCGGCATTATCGATTTTAGCGATACCTATTTGAGTTTTTAATGATAGATTATCTTGTAAAAGGAATTTATGCGTAAGTGATAGTTCATGTACTTTTTGTGGGGTAATAGTATTGCGCTCCATTTTCATTGTTGAAGCATTTAGCATAAATTGTTGTTTGCCGGATTGATAATGACCAAGTGTTAACAAATATTTTTCTGCATTAGGGCCCATATAATCACCTAAAAGACTATCTTTGTAAGTCCAGCCATTCTGGAAGGCACTATGATCATACCAAACACTAGTAGTTTTACTATACTCTAGGTTTAAATCCCAAGCACCGTCTCTAGTTAGACGTGGCAAATAGAAACCAAGTTTTTGTGCGGTTTGTGAGGGGAGATAGCCAGCTTGGTCTTCGCCATAGAGCTCGCCGTATACTTCAAGTGCAGGAAATCTATATCTGAAATCAATTCCGGCGATATCGTTCCAACGATCAGCTTCACTAGAATTTGCATTTGTGCCAAGAAACCAATCTTTCCAATCGTGAGAAGATAGACCATGGGCTTTACCACCTAACATAGAAACTCTAGTTAAGCCAAAAGTAAAGTTATCAGTAGGCATAAAATCAGTGCGTAAACCTAATAGTGTAGCACGATCATAGTCTTTTTGATTGCCATTAGCTAGGGCACGGGCAGCTCTGTCACTTTCTAAACTTGCAACAAAGATTTGGGAGGTGTTGCGACCAAGAAACTTAAAAAAGCCTCCAATTGGTTCTGGATCTTCTAGATTTACTCTTAGCATAGTGAGCGGAGTTGCTGCATTACCTAAAATCAGACTGGCATCTTTGCCTTGTCCCCAGAAAAGTGCTTGTTTACCAAATTCTACACTAACGGAACCGTTTTTTAGTTTCAA
>DVNI01000066.1 GCA_018714505.1 Candidatus Avacidaminococcus intestinavium | reverse complement strand
AATAGCTAAAGCTGCTATTATTAATATAGGTATTTGTATACCCGCGCTATTTGTTAAAGCCTCCCAAGTAGAATATTTAGGGAAACGGTCAAACTTCTTAAATGTTTTTTTGAGTTTTTGTAAGCTAAAATATTTAAAAAGAATTCTGTACTCTTTTAAAAAAAATCTCAATAAGCCAAAAACACCTGCTCCAACGCTTAATAAGTGACCTAATAAAAGGCCCAAAGGTGAAATACCAGCGAAACCACATACTAACTGTGTGGTTACAGCACTGATTGATTGGGTCATTCGTGTTTTCGCAACAAGAGAAAACTTTTGCTCTCGCGTCATCCAATATTGAAGCGCACTATAAGTCCCACTAAAGAAAACGCCTATCGGAATTAGCCACAAATAACCGTTTAAACGGTTATTTGTGGCCTCACTAACTTCTTCTGAAAAAACAAAAAGGAGCACAAGCACAAGAGTAGTAATTCCAATTACACTAATTAATGACAAGATAAACAAATGAAATGATGCATCTTCTTCTTTTGCTATTGGAATAGCTATCTCAAACCTTAAACAAGCTATTACTGTTAACAATGCTAACAGAGAAATATATGTAGCTAAAACAGAAAAATCATCAGGCGAATATAATCGAGTAATAAAAGGAAGCGCACTTAACATTATTAATTGAGAAAAAGCAGTTCCTCCAACCAGTATACCCACGCTCCTTATAATTTTTTTCTTAAAAAGACCTTCTACTCTTTTCTTTACATACTTAAACACTTAGCATCTCTTTGAAAACAGCAGCAATTTTTTCTTGCTCCTCTCCAGTTAAATACGGATGCATTGGTAAACTAATTACCTTTTGCGCCACAGTATCTCCTACGGGTAGTAGCGCATGAAAATCTGCTACTGCTGGCTGTTTATTTAGCGGTATGGGGTAATGCACGGCAGTAGGAATTCCCGCTTCTTTAAGTTTTGTTTGTACATGCTCACGGCTGTTAACTTGGATGGTGTATTGCGCATATACACTGGTATTGTGCGTTTCAATAAATGGCGTTGTGATTATGCCAGCTTGGTTAAAAAGTTGATTGTACTTTTCTGCAACACCTTTGCGTAATGTTATTTCTTCTGCAAAGATTTCCAGCTTAGGTAATAAAATAGCGGCTTGTAATGTATCTAATCGGCTGTTTACGCCAACACGAATATGATGATAACGACGGTCTTGGCCGTGACGGGCGATTTGGCGTAGTACTTTTGCAAGCTGATCATCGTTGGTGAATAATGCACCTCCGTCGCCATAACAGCCGAGAGGTTTACTCGGGAAAAAGCTTGTGCAAGCAACAGTGCTGAGATTACACGACTGCTTTCCTTTATAAGTTGCACCAAAACTTTGTGCTGCATCCTCAATAACCGGTATTCCATACTTATTGGCAATCGAATTAATTTCATCAAAATCAGCACATTGCCCGTACAGCGATACAGGGATAATAGCTTTTGTTTTTGGTGTGATCGCGGCTTCGAGCTTTTTGGGATCGAGATTGTAAGTTCTAGGACATATATCAACGTAGACAGGTTTAGCACCAAGTAAAGCAACAGTTTCTGCAGTAGCTATATACGTAAAGCCGGGAGTGATTACTTCATCCCCAGGGCCAATACCAAAAGCCATTTGTGCTATTTGTAATGCATCAGTACCATTTGCGCAGGTAATGCAGTGCTTCGTACCGGTAAAATCGGCAAGCTTTTCTTCTAACTCGCTAACTTCTGGACCAAGTATGTATTGACCATGCTTGAGCACAGCCTGAATACCTGCATCTATTTTTTCTTTTATACGAGCCTGTTGAGTAACTAAGTCGATGAATTGCATGTTTAAAGCTCTTTTTTAATTTAATTGGATCATCTTTAACTGCTCAACAATTTTCTTAGCAGCAACTCCACCACCATATAAGTTGCGGTCCACCTCAATTACACGGCCTAAATTACTTATCACGGCTTCAATAATTTTTTTACTATCGGCGCCTACAACCTTATTAACACCCGCCTTTACCAGCTCAACCCATACAGAGTGGTCATTCATGCTCACACATGCTTTCCCAAAAAAGTAAGCTTCTTTCTGCACGCCACCGCTATCTGTAAGCACTATGCCACAGTGCTTTAATAGCCATAGCATTTCTAAATAGCTCACTGGTTCAATTAAATGTACATCAAGTATTATTCCATACTCATTAAGAGCACCACGCATTCGAGGATGCAAAGGTAAGACAACTGGCGCTACGTTATTATGCAGATAATTAAGAGCTTCAACAATTGCTGATAAGCGTATTAGATCACCAGTATTATCAGGGCGATGTAAGGTTGTAAGAATAAACCCATCTGCTACATTAAAATCATGTGGCGAAATTGCACGTTGAGAAAATAATTCAGCGCTATCCTGCATAACATCACCAAACTGAAATACTTTAGCTGGTTTATGAGCAAAACCTTCACGTTGTAAATTTTCTATTGCTGTATCTGTAGGGCAAAATAAAATACTGCTAACCTGATCTGTAAGTATACGATTAACTTCTTCAGGAATGCGCATATCGAAATCACGTACACCCGCCTCAACGTGAGCAACTGGAATATGTAACTTGGCTGCTGCTAAAGCACCGGCAAGCGTAGAGTTTGTATCGCCATACACTAAAACCAAATCAGGTTTTTCTTTTAACAAAACCTTTTCAATTTCAATTAGCATACGACCTGTCATATCACCATGATTGCCGCCATTAACGTCTAGCTTATATTTTGGACGTGGAATAGCCAGATCGTTAAAAAAAACTTCTGACATATTCTCGTCAAAATGCTGGCCAGTGTGAACGATTATTTCTGTTATCCCCCCTATCTCTTGGATAGCCTTAGACACAACACTAGCTTTGATAAACTGGGGGCGTGCACCAACAACTGTAATAATTTTCATTTTAAGCCCTAAACTTTTAATATCATAAAGTATTTATATTTTCAAATTCACACTAAAAAATTAATAATTACTTTCTAAAAAGTGCTCTAGCGGGATTACCTGCAACAGTAGTACCTGCTGCAACATCCTTAGTAACAACAGCACCTAGACCAACTAATGCATTATTACCGAT
>DVNI01000065.1 GCA_018714505.1 Candidatus Avacidaminococcus intestinavium | reverse complement strand
TAGTTTAATAACCGGAATAACAGTAAAGCACGAAAAGTATGATCAATTGTTTGCTGATGCAGCTGACAATAACCGTAACAACTATGGAATTTATGCTTCTTATGATAAAACTTTCAATGATAAATTTAGTGCTATTTTGGGATTACGCGGAGAAATTTATAGAAAAACAACCTTTGATGAGATAAATAATAACGTTATTTTACCTCAATTGCAAACACTATATAAAATTAATAATACCTTATCATGGTATACTAATTTTGGAAAAGCCTTTGAAATGCCAGCTATCAATGCACATACTTCTTCAGGAGGTACTTCAGCAGATATTATCAAGAAAAATTCAATTAAACCAGAAGAGGGTTGGACTTATGAAACTGGCTTAAAACGTATTAGTGACACTTCTTCCACTAAACTATCCGTATTTCATATGGATTATAAAAATAAATTCAAATGGAAATATTTTAATTGGCTACCAGATACCAAAAATAAAATCCAAATCAATATGGAAAAATTCACAAATACAGGTTTAGAGTTAGAATATCAAAAAAATCTTAGCTCTAAATGGGACTATAATTTAAGTGCAACAATTCAAAATCCAAAATCTTATGATAATGATGACAAAAAATGGACTCAAGAATCTGCTAGACTGCAATTTAGTGCCGGTATTAATTATTCTATAAATAAATTTACACATAATTTAAATTTACTAATTCTTACCGATAGAGAAGAAAGTAGTTATAGATATAACGGAGATAGTACGTCATCATTAGGTGCTGACCATGATTTAAAAAACAGATTTTTATTAAACTCCTCTTTCAAATACAGCCCTACAACTAATCAATCTATTGCCTTAAATTTATACAACATTTTAGATAGAAATGAGCCAGTTAGCAGTTATGAATATTATGATTTACCATTTAATTGGACATTAACTTATAATTATACTTTTTAAAAGGAATGCTTTTATTTTTAATCACAAAAGTAGTTATCTCAACATTTGACAGAGAGCCTTTTTTAACTAGTTGTTTCTTTTAAAAATAACTAAAAACAACCCAACTATTAGCTTCAACTAACAGTTGGGTTGTTTTTTTAATAAAAAGGAGAAACTTCTTCACCATATATATTAATACTGATTAAACCTCACAATATATCTATCTTTTGCGCTGAAAACGATTTAAAAACAAAAGAACCGTCGTTGAAATAATTACACAAATAAAGGCCATACTCATCCCTAACGATACGCTACCTTGACTGAATTCGCTAACAATATAAGTTGAAACGGTCAAAGTATTAGGGGGTGAAATCAAACTTGCCGCCACTAATTCACGAAAGACAATAATAAAAATCATCATCCAACCTGTCATAATACTCTTTAGAAGTAAAGGCAGTGTGATTTTTTGTAAAATTTGTAGCGAACTTGCTCCACTCATACGTGCCGCTTCAAATAAATTATTGCTTAACTGCATATAACCCGAATAAGTATATTGATATGCATAAGGTAAAAACATTAATGTATATACTAAAACCATAAAACCCAAGGTATTATAGATTGGCCAATAAGAATACAACTTATTCCATAAAATCATCAGACCAATTACCAGTACAATATTAGGAATCATTTCTGGTAAAAGCACCTCTGATTCAATCAATTTTTTAAATTTACTCTTTTTTTGCAATACAATAACGGTAAGAAACCCCAAAATGCTAGCAATGGTTGCTGCTGAACACGCTAAAAATACACTTGTAACAATTGCCGACAAACCAGCACTTCCCGCTACGAAGAGCTCTTGATAATGCGCAAAAGTAAAATTATCGATCGCAATGCCATAACCACGTAGCTTAATTAAAGATGTCGCCAAGACAGAAAAATACGGAATACCAACGCCACAAAAAATAATACCACCTAAATATAACCACCCTACGACTACAATACTGCTTTTATTTCCAACAACTGCGCCACTTGCTTTACTACGACCACCAACCAAATTATAGCTTCTTTTGTTAGTAATATAACTTTGCACAAGCCACATAACAAGGCAAATACTAACTAATGCGCTAGATAAAGTCGCTGCCTTACCAAAATCAATAGGCGACATGGTTGCATAACGATGAATATCCGTTGTAAAAACTTCAAAACCAATACGAGCTCCCAGTGTGGCAGGTGTTCCATATTCCGACAAAGTTTTCACAAAAACTAATAAAGCTGCAATAGCATAATTGCCAAGCAACAATGGTACATAAATTTTAACGATTCTCTGATAAAACCCCGCACCAGCAACAGCAGCACTATCTTCCAAATTATCACCAATATTAAGCAATGCATTCTTTAAAATAGTAGTCATAAATGGACATAAATGCAAACTCATCACCAGAACCAAACCACCGAGAGAAAAGAAATAACTATTAAAAGTAGCTGAGATTGGTACTAATTGTTCTAATAACCCTTTTTTCTGAAAAAATAAAATCCATCCCATCGAAGCAATATAAGGTGGAGTCATGAACGGAATGAGTAAAACTATATCTATCCATTTGTATTTGCTTAACGGCGTCTTTGCAAGCAAATACGCCAATGGCGCTGACAACATAGTTGTTGCCAGCACCACAAGCACCCCTAAACTTAGAGAGTTCCTAATACTTTTCAAGGTATTTGTATTCAAAAAATTACTTAAATCACCTAAACCTCCTGCATCAAGAGCCTCTTTAAAAATAACCAAAATTGGTAAAACAATGAAAAAGAAAAAAACACCACTTATTATTCCATAAAATAAATTATTATTTTTACTCTGTTTTGTACTCAATCAAACTTCCCCTTATTTGAGTAAACTCTTTAATTTTTCCGCAATTGTCATTGAATTTTTGCTCATCCAAAGCCAATCTGTTTTTAAAACAGGAATTTCATCAACATTCTTTCTCTTCTCTGAACGAATATCTTTACGTCCTGGTAACAAATAAGCATCAGCAACCATTTTTTGTGCTTCATCAGAAAGCATATATTCTACAAAAGCTTTAGCATTAGCTTGATTCTTACTACTTTCTAAAACCATAGCAGGCCGCGGATTAATAACGGTGCCAGATTTCGGATAATAAATATCAATGGGCTCACCTTTTTTAATATTCTCATAAGCATTATAGTCAACGCCCGCCACTAATATTCCCTTTTCACCAGTAATAACAGCTTCTAACGCTGCTTTATTAGCGCCTGCTACTTTCATATTGTTTTTAGCCATTCCTTCGAAAGCCGTCCAATTGCTGTCTGTGGCATACACATAACCAGCAAGAAAATCTTTACAAGAGCCTGATTTTAAAGGGTCTGGAATTGCTAAAACGTTATTATATTTTGCATCTGCTAACTCTCCCCAATCTGCGTCTAAAGTTGCAAAGGCCTTTTTGTTATAAATTACACCCATTGCTGAAGCGCTGGTACCAAATAAACTTTGTTCTTTATTACTCCAACCCTCATGCATTTTTTCGCTATTCGCAGGTACAAAACTGACTAATTTATTTTTATCTTGAAAAGCTAAACCATCTGACCATGAAGCCAAAACAACTACATCAGCAACAGGATTGCTTTTTTCAGTTGCTAAACGCGCCAATATTTCGCCAGTCGTGCCTTCAAAGAGCTCTACCTTAACATTCTTATGCTTGTTTTCAAATCCTTTAACGTAAGCCTTATTAAGGCCTTTAGGACTAGGCATATAAACCACTACTTTACCACTTAATTCTTTTTGTGCACTACCTTGTGGCGCAGCTGCTTGCTCGCCACCACACCCCGCAATCACTAACACACTAGCCGCAGCTAGCAACATTCCTGCCCATTTTTTCATCATTACACCGCCTCCATATCTTGTACTGAAATTATATTATTTTCTTGAACGTAAATTTGCAGCAAATCACCTATTTGACGTTGCTCGGATGAATAAACTTTCCAGCATTGTTCATTCATCTGCAAATTTAATTCATAAAAACTACCTTGATACTTGCTCGCCTTTACTCGTGCTACAAATTTTAGAGCATTATTCACTGGTGCCAACCTAGCACTCTCTGGTCTAAACATTTCTGTACTATTGAGCCAATTAGAACTACCTACAAACTTTGCTGTAAAGAGCGTTTTGGGCCTATTATATAAGGTTTCAGGCGCCGCCATCTGCTCAATCACACCATTATTAATCACAGCAATAGAATCACTCATACTCATTGCTTCTCTTTGATCATGCGTTACAAAAATAGCATTTATTTTAAGCTCTTGTACTAATAGCTTGATTTCTGTTTGCATTTCTTCTCGCAAAATTGCATCCAGCGCCGATAACGGTTCATCAAATAAAATGCAAGCTGGCTTAGCCGCAATAGCTCTCGCAAAAGCTACTCGTTGCTGCTGACCACCGGATAATTGATGCGGGTAACGTTCTTGGAAATTTGTTAATTTTACCGATTCTAATGCTACTTCAACATTTTTGGCTAAATCAGTAGTTTGTTTTTTCATCCGCAAACCAAAAGCTACATTTTCAAAAACGGTCAAATGTGGCCATAAAGCAAAATCCTGAAATACAAACCCCATATTACGTGCCTCCGGTGGCACAAAAATATTATTATTCGCGGAGAAAACACACTTATCCCCAAACCAAATTTCACCTTGATCCGGTATTTCAAGCCCTGCAATCATACGTAAAATCGTAGTTTTACCACAACCAGAAGGTCCTAATAAAGTCAAAAAACAGTGTTCCGGAATTTCTAAATCAAAATTATTTATCGCAAAATTACGGCTATAACTCTTACCGATTTTTCTCAAACTGATTTTCATCTGCGTACACTCCTTCTCATCACAGAATACCACTCCATTAGCTAATAATTGTTAAGCTAACGTAAAAATCCAGTTAAATTTTAATTTAAAACTTTTTACACCATGGAGTTTGTAAAAATCCCATTTTAATGATTAGCATAATAATTTTAGGAATCAGACATATTGGAGTACACTTACAACATAAAAAAGAACTAACTGATATTTGAAATCAGTTAGTTCTTTTTTTATGAATAATTATCAAAGCATTGTCACAACAGGCAATAACGTCCAATATACTTGTTTCAAAGTAGACGGCGGTTCCACTGGAATTAAATTCTCACTCCCGAGGTTCTTTCGGTTGGTCGCGATGCACAATCCAATCTCCATCCACGTTGATGGATGTATATCGTTTTATAGGAGTAGGCTTATGGGTTTGCACGGATTCATCATCTGAACTTCAAGCATGCTTATTTAAACATCTCTCCTATATACTTTCTTAATCCATCTTCAGATGAAAAATCATAATCTGCGTTCTTTTCAACATAATATGCCTCTATACTCTCCATCGAAATCAGCTCACTGGACGGAATATGATCTCCGTATCCTTTTCTAGCCTGTTTCCACGGTATTTCACTGTGTGTAATTCTTTCTAACACTTTTCCACCATACTCACCGAAAGTGTTGACTACCAAATCTACCACTCTGCGTTCGTCTTCAGTGAGCTCATCTTTTGTTCCTTCAAAAATTATAAACCGTGCATCTTCAATAGGATTGTATTTAAAATCCCTGAATATGTCATATACTTCTGGGTATACCGGTCCATGCACCCACGCCTGACAATTTTCATAGAACATAGGCTTTTTATTTAGCGCATAAGAGACTCCCTGAACAAAGTAGAGCAGTTTTTGAAGCATAAGCGGTGTAACCTCTCCCAGCTTTTCAAATACATACGAAATGACTCTTAGCATTTTATCTGAAACAGAAAAGAGATTTTTGAGCTGTGTTGCTGCTTCCATAGCTTTATTATAAGCTGCTGGTGCAATCTTATCTTTATTTTCATGAAGTTTCTTTTCCATAAAAGAGGGAGAAGATAAAGCTGCTCGTAAAATATCCGAGTATTCTTTAGATGGAATCTGTCCAGAAAGATATCTCGTAATCGTCACCTCGCCAAATCCAAGCGCAAGCGACAACGGGGCTTTTCCTATTTTATAAATCTTCATAAGCTTCTCAAGGTCATTAACAGTGACAATACCTTCACATGCTCTGTACTGTTCATCAACTTCCTGAATGTTTTTGTTAATTAATCCGGGAATGCTCATTTCTTCTCCACAATCATTGCATACAGCCACTGTGATGTTGAATGAATAATCTGTATTTTTTATGGTTTTTGTGATATTTCGTTTCTGAAAAGTATACTCTATGTTTTTTCTGCACACCGTGCAAAAATCAATTCTTCCTTTCGCTGTCATCATGATTCCTCCTTATCAGATCGCTATTTAAAATAGTATTTAATCGGATATTTCTGTTCATGCATCGAAACGACAATTACATAACGGTTATCCGTCTTGTTAAATTTTATGTATAAAGACACTGTTTTGCTGTCGTTTCCTATTCTTTCCAAAAGATCAACATCCTTGCCAAAGACATATAATAATTCATGTTCATAACCTTTATGTTCATTTTGCCTTATTTCAGAAAAATCGGATGCAGTCAACCCAAGTAATATGTCTTTTGCCATTGTTTCGTCAATAACATAGTCCAAAAATAGATTTATATTATTCTGCCTAAGAGAATTACGTTCAATTCTGTATTTATTATTGTGTAATGCTTCTTTCACCTCAGTCAGGTAAATATCAATATCATTTTGTGTTATATCCAATATATACATCTCCTCTCTCGCAAACGAGAGATGGCTTTTTTTATTTTTCCTATCATTATTATATCACATGATAGTTTTTTTTCAATATGCCATCATATGTTTTTGCAAAAAAACCTGTTCAAAACTGGCACCTCAAAGATATTCGATTCACAAATGGAGAAAAGTCGAGCAGCTTTCCACCACTTCAAAATGGTATAAAAAAGAACTAACTGATATTTAAAATCAGTTAGTTCTTTTTTTATGGAATCAAATACAAATACGTTACCGATGTTGCCAAAGCGTTGCCATTTGGTTTATTATATTTATTCCCACTCGATTGTTGCCGGCGGTTTACTAGTTATATCATAAACAATACGATTAACGCCTGGCACTTCATTAACAATACGTCTAGAAATCTCATCTAAAACACTAAAAGGAATATGCGCCCAATCAGAAGTCATACCATCATTACTCGTAACTGCCCTAAGAGCAATCGTATGATCATAAGTTCTGCCATCTCCCATTACACCTACGGAGCGAATATTTGGTAAACAAGCAAAGTACTGCCAGATTTTCCTATCCAAACCTGCTTTAGCAATTTCCGCTCTAAAAATAGCATCTGCTTCGCGCACTATCTGTAGTTTATCTTCTGTAACTTCACCTAAAACGCGAATCGCTAGCCCCGGTCCTGGGAAAGGTTGACGCCATACTAAAGCCGATGGGATCCCTAATTCTTCACCAACAGCACGAACTTCATCTTTAAAAAGTTCACGCAATGGTTCAATTAATTTCAAGTCCATATCTTCCGGCAAGCCACCAACATTATGATGACTCTTAATTGTTGCTGAGGTATCAGTGCCACTTTCTACAACATCAGGATAAATAGTTCCTTGCACTAGATAATCAACTTTACCTAGTTTTCCTGCTTCTTCTTCAAAAACACGAATAAATTCTTCACCAATAATTTTGCGTTTTCGTTCTGGATCGCTGACGCCTGCTAATTTACCTAAAAATCTTACTTGTGCATTCACACGAATTAAATTCATATCAAATTGTTCACGAAATACTTTTTCTACGCTATCGCCTTCATCTTTGCGCAATAAGCCATGATCAACAAAGACACAGGTTAACTGTTTACCAACGGCTTTATGAACAAGCACCGCCGCTACTGAAGAGTCTACGCCACCCGATAGTGCGCAAATAACCTTACCATCGCCAACAAGTGCTTTAATTTCGTCAATCTTGGTTTTTGCGAAAGAAGCCATTGTCCAATCTGCTCTTACGCCGCAAATTTCAAATAAAAAGTTTGCTAATACTTTTTTACCAAAAGGCGTATGCTCGACTTCTGGGTGGAATTGTACACCATATAATTTTTTTTCATCATTAGCCATTGCACCTACGGGGCACACCTCTGTAATCCCAATAGTTTGAAAACCTTCTGGCACTTCTGCAACATAATCATTGTGACTCATCCAACAAATATTCTTACTTTCAATACCTTTAAATAAAACATTACTGGTCTCTAATTCAACAAAAGTTTTGCCAAATTCGCTAACTCCTGCACTTGCAACTTTTCCACCCAAAGTGTGAGCCATAACTTGATGTCCATAGCAAATTCCCAGCACAGGAACGCCCAATTCAAAAATCCCTTGAGCTGCTTGTGGTGTTGCTTCAGCATAAACACTATTCGGTCCACCAGTAAAAATAATACCTTTAGGATTTTTTGCTCTTATTTGTTCTAGAGAATAAGTATAAGGAACAATTTCACAATAAACTCCGCATTCTCTAACGCGCCTAGCAATTAACTGGTTATATTGACCACCAAAGTCAATAACCAAAATCATTTCATGTTCTGTTTGTTTCATTTCAGCAGAGCCTCCGTTACAAGTATATGATTGTAAAATATATCACATACCTGCCATTTTGACAATCAAACAAAAGAAAAAACTCGCGGCAAATGCCACGAGTTTTTTCTTTATAAGTATTACATCATGCCTGGCATGCCACCCATTGGCATACCGCCGCCCATTGGAGCAGCTGCGCCTTCTTTAGCTGGTTGGTCTGCAACAACAGTTTCTGTTGTCAAAACCATAGCCGCAATACTTGCTGCATTTTGCAGCGCACTACGAGTAACTTTAGCAGGATCAACAATACCTGCTTCAATCATATTCACATATTCTTCTGTTAAAGCATTAAAACCAATGCCCATCTCGCTGCGTTTAATCGCATCAACAATAACAGCACCTTCTAGGCCTGCATTGTAAGCAATTTGACGAACTGGTTCTTCTATTGCGCGACGTACAATATCTACGCCAGTTTTTTCATCGCCTGTGCAAGCAAGTTTATCAAGAGCTGTTTGCACTTGCAAGAAAGCTACACCACCGCCGGCCACAATACCTTCAGCGACAGCTGCACGAGTTGCATTCAAAGCATCTTCAATACGTAGTTTTTTATCTTTTAGTTCAACTTCTGTGGCAGCACCAACTTTAATTACAGCTACACCACCGGCCAATTTAGCTAATCTTTCTTGCAATTTTTCTTTATCAAATTCAGAAGTTGTTTCTGGGATTTGTGCACGAATTTGAGCTACACGAGCAGCTATTTCGTCTTTACTACCTGCACCATCAACAATAGTAGTAAGGTCTTTAGTAACACGTACTTGGCTTGCAGAACCTAGGTCTTCTACTGTTGCACTATCAAGTTTGCGACCAACTTCTTCGCTAATAACAGATGCACCAGTTAAAATAGCAATATCTTGTAACATTGCTTTACGACGATCACCGAAGCCCGGTGCTTTTACAGCAACAGCTTTAAATGTTCCACGCAATCTGTTTACAACAAGAGTTGCAAGTGCTTCGCCTTCAATATCTTCAGCAATAATTAGTAATTCACGACCCTGTTGTACTACTTTTTCTAAAACAGGCATAATATCTTGAATCATTGTTATTTTACGATCAGTAATGAAGACATATGGATTGCTAAGTACTGCTTCCATTTTGTCTGGATCAGTTACCATATAAGGTGAAATATAACCACGGTCAAACTGCATGCCTTCAACTGTTTCAAGGAATGTATCCATGGTTTTGGATTCTTCAACAGTGATAACACCGTCATCGCCAACTTTTTCCATAGCATCCGCAATTAAGCCACCAATTTCTTCATCACCTGCAGAAATAGAAGCAACTTGTGCTTTTGCGCTCTTTGTTTCAACTTTATTAGAAATATTTTTTAATTCTGCCACTAAAACATCAACCGCTGTTTTAATACCTTTTTTAACTACCATTGGATTAGCTCCAGCTGCTACGTTTTTCAGACCTTCACGTACCATAGCCTGTGCTAGCAAAGTAGCAGTAGTAGTACCGTCACCAGCCACATCATTAGTTTTTGTTGCAACTTCTTTTACTAATTGTGCTCCCATATTTTCAAACGGATCTTCTAATTCAATATCACGAGCAATTGTTACACCATCATTAGTGATAGTCGGTGCACCAAATTTCTTTTCCAATACAACATTACGTCCCTTAGGTCCAAGGGTAACTTTTACGGCATCAGCCAAAGCATTTACGCCACGTTCTAAAGCACGACGAGCTTCTTCATTAAATAAAACTTGTTTTGCCATTATCTTTCACATCTCCTTAATTTTAATAATTATTAGAAATGAATTATTAATCTACAACTGCGAGAATGTCGCGTTCGCTGAGAATCAAATAATCCTTGCCATCAAGCTGAAACTCTGTACCAGAGTATTTTGCAAAAACTACCTGCTCACCTACTTTTACTTCTGGAGCTACGCGTGTACCGTTGTCAAGCACTTTACCGTTACCAACGGCAATAACTTTACCAGTCTGCGGTTTTTCTTTTGCTGCTGTATCTGGCAAATAAATACCGCTAGTAGTCTTCTCTTCTTTGACGATTGCCTCAATAACAATATGGTCTGCTAATGGTTTTAACATTCTTACAATCTCCTTTCAAATCCTTATATTAATTGATATTTTGTGATTTGTTAGCACTCAATTAGTTTGAGTGCTAATTACATTATTAATGATAATCACTTTTACAAAAAAAATCAAGTCTTTTTAAAAAAAATTAAAAAGACTTGATTAAAATTATTTCTTTTTATCTGCCGCCCTAATTATACTTTCGGCGAGTTCTTTTAATGATATGCGTTGATTCATGCTATATTGTTGCATTTTACGGTAAGCTTCTACTTCTGTTAAATTGTGCGCCGTCATCAAGATGCCTTTAGCGCGATCCAGCAGTTTCCTAGTTTCCAAGCTTTCTTTCAATAAATCTAGTTCTTCTCCCAAGGTTTTAATTTCAGTGAAGCGAGAAC
Organism: Candidatus Avacidaminococcus intestinavium; assembly: GCA_018714505.1. Classification (GTDB taxonomy): domain Bacteria; phylum Bacillota; class Negativicutes; order Acidaminococcales; family Acidaminococcaceae; genus Avacidaminococcus; species Avacidaminococcus intestinavium. The sequence goes on along the minus strand of DVNI01000065.1, from coordinate 8,623 downwards.
GTGCGATTTCAATCGCAGGAAATAATTGTTCTTCCCTAATCGGCTTGACTAAATAAGCTAATACGCCAGAATTCTTTGCTTGTTCAATCAACTCTGTCTGACTATAAGCAGTAAGAAGCAAAACTGGTGCCAGCTGTTTATTATTTATTAAACGAGCTGCAGTAATACCGTCTACTTTGGGCATCTTCACATCCATAATAATTAAATCTGGCTTTAATTCTTCTGCCAAACGAACAGCTTCTTCTCCATCTTGGGCTTCAGCAATAACAGTATGCCCTGCTTCCACCAGCATTTCTTTAATATCCATTCGAATAATAGTTTCGTCATCAGCGATAATAATCCTTAATTTCTCCATTAGTGATCACTCTTTCTAGGTACATAGATGGTGCTTTTGACACCTTTTTCTAGTACTTGCATTGTAAACTCTCCATGCAAATCACTATCTGTCATGGTTTTAATGATTTTAAGGCCAAGATTATTGCTTTCACTAGGTACAAATCCTTCTGGCAATCCTACGCCATCGTCGGCAACTACTAAACTATAATAGTCCTTCTGCACAGTAAAACTCACTTGCAACTTACCTCGCTTACAATCTTTGAAACCATGTTCTAATGCGTTCTGTAATAATTCATTTAAAATCAGTCCTAAAGCAGAAGCTTGTTGCGATGTGATACTTAACTTATCTGCCTTAAAAGAAGTTTCCAATTCAAAATCTGGCATAACCATACCATTTAAGACCGCCGTATAAATTTGCTTAAGCAATTCGGCTGCATCTACTAAATCAGTATCTTGTTGGGATAAGGCTTCATGCACCAAAGCAATGCTATTGATTCTGCCTATGACGTCACGCAAGACACCTTGCGAAAACACATCTTCTGTTCTTCGTACTTGCATTCTTAATAAACTTGCAATCATTTGCAAATTATTTTTTACACGATGATGAATCTCTTTAATCACCACACCTTTAACTAAAAGTGCCTCTTCTTTTTGCTTTAATTCAGTAATGTCATTAATAATGACAATGGCACCTTGACCATCTGGCTTAGGAATTAACGGCAAAACTCGAAGTGAAATCAAGAAACCTTGCTTGTGAAGTTCTTTGCTTTCAGCAATTCCTGCTTTCATGACCATGCCCACTAAAGGCCAATTAATTTGACGACTATTCGTTCTGAGCCCTAATGGATTTGAAACGCCGAGCAATGTTAGAATATGACGCGCCGTATTACTGGTAGCCCTAACTACCTTGTCTTTATCAACAATCATAACACCATCGCTTGGTGACAAACGCCGATACAAACTTTCATTTGTAAAACGTGGTTCAAAATTAACAAGTAACCCCATTGCATAATCTATAAAAATATCGTCATTGATATTGCCGTCTAATGTAGTTTTTTCAAAAGCAACTGCAGCAAAACAACGGCGCCGAAAATCTAATAATGGAAATATTTTAATTTGAGCAAACCGCCCTAGAGCACCCTCCCGTTTACCAGTAACAATAATACCACTTTGTAAAGTTCGACCAACGAGTGGCTCTTCTGCTAAACGTAGTTTACGTCCAATCATGTTAATAAAAGGAGCTGTAAACGCTTTAAGCGGTAACGCTTGTCCATAAACATTAATAAATTGCGGATTCTTATTTCTAACATAAATATAAACATGCGCATGAGCAATATCAGCAGCCAAATTAGCGCCAGCCAAACATGATTCTAAGCTATTAACCTGTTCTTTGGTTAAATGTGATTTAGTCACGCTGCTCTCTCCTCACTCCGCTCTCTTTCTATTGCTGATGTTTTTCTCTACACTAGCCTAATTTAAGATTTGGCACCGCATTAAGATCCCATTTGGCAAAGTCTTGCTCCAAAAACTGATAATAACCACGGCACGCAATCATTACTGCGTTATCCGTACAAAGTAACGGTTCTGGATGTACAAGTTCTGCACCGACTTTTTGAGCAGCCGCTGCCAACTCTTTTTGTAAAACCAAATTAGCGGATACACCACCAGCAAGCACAATCTTCTTTAAACCAGTCTGCACTAAAGCATGAACACTTTTCTTTACTAAAACATCTATCGCCGCTTCTTGGAAACTAGCCGCTACATCAGCTTTATTAATCTCTCGACCAGCCTGTTTCTCATTATGGAGATAATTAATTACTGCTGATTTTAAGCCACTAAAACTGAAATCATAACCATTACTCAGCATCGCTCTAGGAAAATCCATGGCCGCTGGATTACCATGTTCAGCTAGCGCCTCAATTTCAGGCCCCCCTGGATATTGTAAGCCCATGACTCGCGCAATCTTATCAAAAGCTTCGCCCGCAGCATCATCACGGGTTTGACCTAATAATTCGAAAGTTGCATAATCCTTAACAATTAACAGCGCTGTATGCCCACCAGAAACCACCAGTGCTAAAAAAGGAGGTTTTAGTGTTGGATCGACTAAAAAATTAGCAAAGACATGCCCTTCTAAATGATTAACACCAATAAGCGGTTTATCTAAAGCAAAGGCTAATGCTTTGGCCGCTGAAAGGCCAACCAATAAGGCACCGACTAATCCTGGACCATACGTTACAGCCACCGCATCAAGGTCTTTTTTGGTAATTTTAGCCTGTTTAATTGCCTCATCGATCACTGGCATGATATTTTCGATATGTTTGCGTGAAGCTATTTCGGGGACAACTCCACCAAATTTTCTATGTATAGGCACTTGTGATGAAATAATATTTGCTAAAACTACTTGCCCATTCTTTAGAACAGCGGCAGCCGTCTCATCACAACTACTCTCAATGCCTAATATATAAACATCTTTACTCTTTGTCTCAGGTTTATTCATTCTTTTCACCTAATTCTTTCTGGTATAGCCATAAAATCAGTGCGTCTTCACTATTGTCAGCATAATAACTCTCTCGCACACCGGTTACTTTAAAACCATTTTTTTTATATAGTTCTTGTGCTGTATGGTTACTTTTTCTAACTTCCAAAGTTACTGCTTCCGCTTCTCTTTGCCAGATAATTGCCAAAACATTTTGCAATAACTGCTGGCCCATACCATATCCTCTATATTCTTCAGCTATCGCAATTTTAGTAATCTGCGCTTCACCTGCCACTAGCCAAAACCCAGCAAAACCAATAATTTGTGCATTATGCAGCAGTACTTGATAGATTGCCAGCTCATTTGTAATCTCCTCAAGCCAAGCTTCTTGTGACCAACAATCAAAGAAAGTTGCATTATCTATACTTTGCACTGCCTGTATATCTTCTTTTGTCATTGCACGCATCTTCAAGATTTTTGACAACGTTTTTCCCATAGTTCTTCGGCCTCAGAACGTCTTATATACTCTAGATTAGTTAAAAAAGCCGTTTCCCTATCTCCTTTTAAAAAATTATGGACACCTAATAACGCCACAGAAGATGCTTTCGGTAAGCGCAGATTCTCTGGCACAATACCGATGTTATTAACTGCTATTTTTTCGCTCAATTTTAAACATTCTCCTAAAAGCAAAACCTTGCTTGCACTACTTTTTGCATAATTAATAACTTCATCAGCGCTCCATACAGCTACGTTCGCTTTTTTGTTTAAAATATTATCTTCCCACTCATAGGCTGCAGCATAAAAGTTTCCCTTCTGTGCATCTAGAAGTGGTATTAGTCGAAATCCTGTAAGTGATAAGTTATAGGCTAAAGCTTGCAAGGTACTCACGCCAATCAAAGGTATCTCTAAACTATACGCCAGTGCTTCCATTGTAGCAACACCAATTCTAAGTCCCGTAAATGAGCCTGGTCCCGTACTAACTGCTAATAACTCTAATTCATCTTTATTCACCTTACTACGCTCAAGCATTTGCATTATTTGCGGTAATAAACCATCAGAATGAGTCATTCCAGCATCAATGCTATATTCGCCAATTATTTTTTCATTATCACATAAAGCTACGCTACAAACTTTAGTTGCAGTATCAATAGCTAGTGTCAGCATTGTTATTCACCTTCTCTAACAGCATTTCATAATATGCACCATAATATTCTAAAGAAACAATTCTTCCTGTTCCTTGTACATTAATCATTACACTTAAGTATTCTTCTGGTAATTCTTCGGGAAACAAATCTGCCCATTCAATAATGGTAATACCATAACCGCCAACATATTCATTAAAGCCAATATCATTCAATTCATTAGGGCTGTTTAATCTAAACAAGTCAAAATGTCTAATTTCCTCATTTTTGCCTTGATAAACATTCATAATGGCAAAAGTCGGACTAGATATTTCATTTTCATCTGCACCTAAAGCTTTAGCGATTCCTCTTGCAAAAACAGTCTTTCCAGCGCCCAAATCGCCGCTCAGACAGATTACATCTCCATCTTGCAATAGACTACCTATAACACGCCCTAGATGCTCTGTTTCCGCTTCATTTGAACAATACACTTGTTTCATTGTTTATATCACCGTTCTTTATTTTTTTCAGTTGCTTAATTATACCAATATTTGACTTTTTCTGCACTTTTATTGCTTAGTTATGATTTACCTCGGTGCCCACATCATCAAACTGACTCCTATAATAACAATTATTGCGCCTGTGATGTCCCAAAGGTCCGGTTTAATATTATCTATGCCATAACCCCATAAAACGCTCATAACAACGAAAATTCCTCCGTATGCAGCATAAACTCTACCAAAATTTGCTTCTTGAAATGTAGGAATTACACCGTACAAACTAAGTAAAATAAAGCCTGCTATACCATAGCTAAGACTATACCCTGACTTTAGCCATTGCCAAACTAAATAACCGCCGCCGATTTCCGCTAAACCTGCGATTAAAAAAAATGCTGCTGATTGCCACATAGACACATCTCCTATCTATCATTAAAAATAAATTTAGACGCCCTTTTTCCTCATATATTTATTAGTTTAACACATACAGACCTATTCATCATTGTTTTCTCCGCAATACTAATAGCGGTTACATAAAAGAATAAAAAACAAAATAGCGGTTCTCCTAAAAACTCGGAGAACCGCTTGTGTACTAATTGGTGCGGGAGACAGGAATCGAACCTGCACGCCTCGCGGCGCTAGATCCTAAGTCTAGTGCGTCTGCCAGTTCCGCCACTCCCGCAGGATCTTACAATAATAAAAATGGTGATCCACCCGCGACTCGAACGCGGGACACCCTGATTAAAAGTCAGGTGCTCTACCTACTGAGCTAGTGGATCACATGGCTGGGGCGGCTGGACTCGAACCAACGCATGCGGGAGTCAAAGTCCCGTGCCTTACCGACTTGGCGACGCCCCAGTAATGAGAAAAGTGTGTAGCAATATTGTGGGGTGACTGGTGGGAATCGAACCCACGAATAACGGAGCCACAATCCGCCGTGTTCACCACTTCACCACAGCCACCATTTCTGCCAAACTTGAACAGCTTGGCGACGAAAATTATTGTACCACGAAGATTGCATAGTGTCAATCACTTTTGTTCTTAATTTTACAATAAACTAAATTTCTTTGTTTCTTAACTCATTTTATTAGAGCAATTGTTTCGATTTCGACCTTCACATCTTTAGGCAAACGCGCCACTTGCACGCAGGAACGCGCTGGCGGATTAAGTGAGAAAGCCTGTCCATAAATTTCATTAACTATCGTAAAATCGTTCATATCCACCAAAAATATAGTAGTTTTTACCACATCAGCAAATGTTAAATTTTTAGCAGCGAGTACAGCTTCAATATTCTTTAGCACTTGTTTTGTTTGCTCGACGATTCCACCTTCAACAATTTCACCAGTAGTTGCTACAAGAGGAATTTGACCCGACAAAAAAAGAAATCCTCCCGCTTCTATCGCTTGTGCATATGGACCTATTGCTTGTGGAGCTTGCTCCGTAGTTATAGTTTTTTTCATCTTAAAATCCCCTTTATTCTTCGTTTTTATTAAAATACACTTTAGTCCACGCCAAAGCAGTGGGTGAACAAGCTAAACCACCGTCTGCTGTTTCTTTTAGCGAGCAGTGCATACGTTCACCAACTTCTTGCATAGCATCAATTACTTCGTCAGCCGGAATAAAGCTACTTACACCGGCTAGAGCAAGTTCTGCGGCCAATAAAGCTTGCACAACTGCGCCAGCATTTCTTTTCACGCAAGGAACCTCTACCAGACCTGCCACAGGGTCACAAACAAGCCCTAGCATATTTTTTATAGCGATGGCAATCGCCTGCCCAACTTGATCTGGGGTTCCTCCAAACATATCAACAAGCGCGCCAGCAGTCATTGCGGCGGCACTACCAGTTTCAGCTTGACAGCCCCCCATCGCTCCTGATAAAGAAGCCCTTTCGGCAATAACAAGACCAATTCCTCCAGCTACAACTAATCCTTCTGCTAGTTTTTCATCTGTAAGGTTATAGTTTTTTTGCACAGCTAATAACGCTCCAGGCAAAACTCCGCTCGCCCCTGCTGTAGGAGCCGCCACAATCCTGCCCATTGCTGCATTAGCCTCTGCTACCGCCAAGGCATAAGTTACAGCATCACCAACAAGATCTCCTAGCAAATTTTTAAAAGACGCATTTTGTCTTGCTGCAAGTAGTTTTTTAGCATTACCACCTGTTAAGTTACTCCGAGAATGGACTCCGCTTAAACCATATTCAGCAGAAGACTTCATCACTTCTAGCATTTCTAGCATCTGCTTCACTACATCACTTTTGGCAACGTCTAATTCCTGTGCATTTTTTTCTAACAACAATTCACTAAACGTAATTTTACGCGTAGTCGCCTCATGCAACCAATTTTTTAGCGCTAATTTTTCTTTTGCCATTATGCTACCTCACCACCCAAACAGAAAGCAAGAGAAATAGTCCCACGCTTCCCAAATTTTAATTTAACCTACAAAACGCTGTTGATAAAGCGAACTGATTCTACAGCTGGCAGTAATTCAACTTTTTTAATTGTTTCTAAATCTACAGCTTGATCACATTCAATAATCATGATCGCAATCCCACCTTTATCAGTGCGAAACACACGCATACCAGCAATATTAATCCCTGCCACTGCTAATTCTTGACTTACTAGTGCAATGACCCCACATTGATCACGATGTGGGACAAGTAGTCCCGGCAAACTTCCGTTCAATTCAACAGGAAAGCCATCAATTTCAGTAACTAAAACTTGCCCTCCACCTACGGACGAGCCCATAACAGTGCAAGTTGTGCCTGATAGTCCCTTTAAGTGTAATCTTACGGTATTTGGATGTAATAACTCTCCTAGATTAACCTGTTCAAAAGCATATTGCAAATTGTTTGCTTGAGCAAAATTTTTAGCTTCTGGAATGCGTTCATCATCTGGGCGCCAACCCATCAAACCAGCCAGCAAAGCTAGATCCGTACCATGTCCACGATATGTTCTAGCAAAAGAACCATGTAATTCTATTCTTGCCTCACTCGGCTGCTCACCCAAAATGCCTCTTGCTAAGAGTCCTAGGCGCACCGCTCCAGCAGTATGAGAGCTTGATGGACCAATCATAACCGGTCCAATAATATCTAATAACTTCAAAGGAACACCCCCTTTTATTATAAAAAACTCCATTTTAAAATACCCGTATGACAATTATGCCATACGGGTATAAATCATTCAACTTTATCTAATGATCTATGCGCCATGCCCACACACAATTCATTAAGATTAAGAACACCAACGCCCATAAAAATTGCTACGCATAGATGCTCATCGAAGCGTGCAATACCTATTTTGCCACCGACATTAAAACCGAGTGCTTTTACTTTTAATTGTTCGAGTGCTTCATGACAAGCACCAGCCACAGCACCCGCACCCACATGGGTATTTGAGACCAAACCTTGCCTTTGTGCAGCAACAACAGAGCGCTCTACTATTTTCATAATCGAACTGATAAATTCGCCGCCGAAGTCTACCGCCGTTGCTCTAATACCTTCAGCCTTTAGTTCATCTTTAACCTTTTGCTCATCCATCCGATTTTTTGTAATAGCAATAGTTAAGGCCGCTCTACCAACTTCAATACTTGTATGCTTTTCGTCCATTTTATTTCCTTTCTCCGACTAATTCCGGTGTTTTAATTGGATTTTTATCGAAAAGTGCAACTAAAAGAAAAGTCGCTACACAAATAATCCATTCAAAATAAATTACATGTTGCAAGATATGTAGTGCTGGAATAAATTCCCAAGCAATAATACCAATAAGTCCTACTAATGTTGTATAAAAAGCAGCGCTACGTCGACATAATTTAGGGCAAAAAATTGTAAACAAAAAGACTACTGTTAAAGCCGTGGTAAGGCTTAATCCGGCAATCATTGTTTTCACAATGCCCGCTGCATTAAACGCAAACCACAATGTTAATAATCCACAAACTAAAATAGTTATTCTATTAATCAGTAAATATTTTTGCTCTGCTACCCCAGGATTAATAAATCTCTTGTAAATATCTTGTGCAAATAAAGTTCCTGCTCCCAACAAAATCGTGCAAGCAGTAGATACATCTGCCGCCCACATCGCAGCCAAAGTTACACCAGCGGCAATAGGGTCAAGGCCCATTACTACACTAGGCAAAGCCATAGTTGGAGTAACCTCTGGATACTTTACGCGAGCAACCAAACCAATAAGCGCGCATAA
>DVNI01000064.1 GCA_018714505.1 Candidatus Avacidaminococcus intestinavium | reverse complement strand
CTTGTTCTAAACGCAATTGAAGGTGTAACTGAACAAGATAAAAAAATTGCAGGTTACGCGCATGAAGCTGGTAAAGGGATCGTCATCGTTGTCAATAAATGGGATCTCTATGAAAAGAATAATACAGCAACACTTCGTTTTACAGAAATGCTGCGTAACGAGTTAGTATTCATGCAATACGCACCTGTCGTTTATGTTTCTGCGGTTACTTTTCAACGTATTCATCGTTTACCAGAAGTTATTAACTATGTAGCAGAACAGAATGCTATGCGCATCTCAACCAGCATTCTTAACCAAGTTATTACTGATGCATTAGCAATAAATCCTCCACCTTCGGATAAAGGTAAAAGACTAAAAATACTATATACAACACAGGTTAAAATTAAACCACCAACATTTGTCATCTTTGTTAATGATCCAGAAATTATGCATTTTTCGTATCAACGCTATTTAGAAAATAAATTACGCGAATCATTTGGATTTGAAGGCACACCTTTACACATTATTATTCGTGGCAAAAATGAAGATGAGTGATTGAGGCTAAAAAATGACAAATATATTTTTTGCATTCTTTATTGGATATCTACTAGGTTCTTTTCCTAGTGGGTTAGTATTACTACGGATATTGTGTGGCATTGACATAAGAGAATATGGAAGTAAAAACATTGGTACCACCAATGTTTTTCGCACGGTTGGCGCACGGATGGCTATCTTAGTTTTACTATTTGATGTATTAAAAGGCATCGTTGCTGTTTTATTAGTACGTACCTTTTTCACACCATCACTAGAACTTGAATTGCTTGCAGCCATAGGTGCTTTGCTCGGTCACAACTATTCTTTGTTCTTAGGCTTAAAAGGTGGTCGCGGAGTCGCAACAGGCTTAGGATTAATTATTTTATTTATGCCGGATGTTTGTTTAATTACCTTTTTAGTCTGGCTAACTATCGTTTATTTTACGCGTTATGTTTCATTAGCTTCCATTCTAGGTGCATTAGTAACACCCATCATGGCCTACATTAAAGGTTATCCAATAGAATTAGTGCTATTTGCTGCTTTAGCAGGAACCTTTATCATTCTGCGTCATCTTGAAAACATTAAAAGATTATTAGCAGGAACTGAAACTAAAATCAAACAAGGTAGTCTAAATAAATTAAAAAACGATAAAAACAAGTGAGGTTAAAATGAATAAAATTGCAGTATTAGGTGCTGGGAGCTGGGGAACAGCTCTGGCACAAATAATCAGTGATAATGGTTATCCAGCAACTTTATGGGTACGCAATAATAACCTAGCTCAAACCATGGCAACCACACATTTAAATACTGTTTATTTGCCTCAACTCTTACTTAACAAAAATCTTTCCTTCAGTAGTGATTTGGAAAGCGTGTTAAAAGAGGCTGAGGTGATTTTTTTGGTTGTCCCTACACATGGTATGCGTGATATCTGTAAACGTATTGCTGCACATAATAATTGTGAGCACAAAATTATTATCTCCTGTAGTAAAGGTTTCGAAATTGTAACAAATAGAACAATGAGCGCAATTATTACAGAATACTTACCGTTAAGCAACATAGCCGTTTTATCAGGTCCTAACCATGCTGAAGAAATTGCTGAAAAAAAACCAGCAGCAAGTGTAATTGCTTCATCTAGTGTAAATGTAGCTAAAAGTGTACAAACTATTTTATTAAATAGTTATTTTCGTCCGTATATCTCTGACGACGTACTCGGAGTTGAACTCGCTGGTAGTGTGAAGAATATCATTGCTTTAGCCGCTGGTATGGCTGCTGGACTTAAACTAGGTGATAATTGTCAGGCCGCTCTGTTAACTAGGGGAATGTCAGAAATTACACGTTTAGGTTGCAAACTAGGCGCTAAAGAGCAGACTTTTTTTGGTTTAGCCGGTATGGGAGATTTAATCGCAACTTGTACAAGCACGCATAGCAGAAATAGACGTGCTGGTTTAGCAATTGCTAGGGGTGACTCACCAAAGCAAATAACCATTAATAATGCAGGAATGGTAGTCGAAGGTTTTAATGCAACAAAAGCTGTATATACTATTGCCAAAAAACTAGAGCTTGAGATGCCAATCACGAATAGTGTTTACAATATAATTTATAAAAAACATTCTATAACAAGTGAACTAGAAACCCTAATGGAGCGTAGTGGTAAAACTGAATATTTCTTTTAATTAGATATTCATAGTATTTTTTACTAAAAAATGTTATAATGTCTTTTGTGAATAGAATTTAATCTTTTGTACAAGTATACTCAATAAAATATACTCAATAAAATTGCAGGAGGTATTTTTATGTCAGAACAATCAACTTTTTATTTAGTTCGGGAAGAAATTTTACCGGAAGCTATTAAAAAAACTATTAAAGTCAAAGAGATTTTAAAGCGTGGCGAAATTAAAACAATCAATGAGGCTGTTGAAAAAATGGGGCTTAGCAGAAGTGCCTATTATAAATACAAAGACTATGTTTTTCCATTTTATGAAGCAAGTAAAGAAAAAATCATCACCTTATCTTTATTACTCGAACATAAGTCTGGTGTCCTTTCCAGAGTATTAAATACAGTTGCTGGAGATTCTGGAAGCATCATGACAATTAACCAGGGTATACCATTACAAGGCGTTGCCAATACAACTATTTCAATTGAAACTAAAGAATTAACTATTGACTTAGAAGCCTTACTAGACAAATTACGTATGATTGATGGTGTCAAAAGATTAGAGGTCTTGGGACAGGTCTAACTTATAATAATTCAAGAAAGGAAATGGTCATGAGCAAAAA
>DVNI01000063.1 GCA_018714505.1 Candidatus Avacidaminococcus intestinavium | reverse complement strand
TTGCATTTGTCTTATCGTCTGATTTGCGTAGTCGTGGCGAGATCCGTAAAGTTTTTGAAGATGTTATCAAAGATGAATTGCAGCGGGTAGAAGGGGTTTCCGAAGTAAATGTTTATGGCGCAGGCGAGCGTGAATTTAAAATCTTAGTTGATCCATATAAATTATCTTTATATAATATATCTTTGCAAACGGTCTATGAGGCTATTAATGCTGCTAATACGAATACTCCAGGCGGTTCTGTTTCTGAGCAAGGCACGGAATTGGTTGTAAGAACGATTGGCAAGTTTGATAATATTGACGATATACGTTCTGTTGTCATCAAAAATGACAAGGGGCGTGTCGTGCGCCTTTTGGACCTTGCCGATGTGCAAGATGATTGGGAAGAAGAAATATCTTATGCACGCTCTAACGGTGTTCCTAGTGTGGTAATCGCTGCTCAAAAGCAATCTGGTACGAATACGGTAGAAGTAACCGACGGTATTTTACAAGCGATGGCAAAACTCGAGGCAGAAGAATTGCCGCAGGATATTAAGGTTGCTTTAGTTAATGATCAATCGCATTTTATTAGAGAAAATGTTGAAGACGTTTGGTCGGCAATTCTTTTTGGTGGTTTTTTTGCTCTGGTTATAACGTATTTGTTTTTGCGAAGTTTTCGGGCAACTATTATCGGCGGGATTGCGATACCAACCTCTATTATTGCGACTTTTGTTATTATGCGTGAAATGAATTTTACTCTTAATAATATGTCTTTAATGGGACTAAGCTTAGCGGTCGGTGTTTTAATTGATGACGCGATTGTAGTAATCGAAAATATTTTTCGCCATTTAGAAAAAGGTAAAAATCCGCTAGTTGCGGCCCAAGAGGGAACGGAAGAAATCTTTCTGGCTATTTTAGCTACGTCCTTGTCTTTGATTGCTGTTTTTGTCCCTATTGGTTCGATGGGGGATACCGTCGGTCAATTTTTTCGACAATTTGGCATGACGGTGGCTTTTTCCGTCGCCTTTTCTTTATTGATTGCTTATACGATGACGCCGATGTTGTCTGCCTATTGGTTAAAACGAGAAACGTCAGCGGAGACTACAAGGCCAAAACTTGTACAAAAGATTTTAGATAAGTTTGAAGCAATGTTTCAGGCTACGAAGAGCTTTTACGAAGATTTTATGTTAGTGGCGCTTAAAATACCTAAGAAAATTATGCTAATTTCGTTGGCAACATTACTTTTTAATATTGCTTTAGTGCCTTTTATGGGCTTTGAATTACAACCGACTTATGATTCTGGTCAGTTTAGTGTTTCTTTTAAAGCTCCGGTCGGGACCGATATTGACAAAATGAAAGAAATTATGCGACCTATTGAGGAACAAATAGCTAGTTTACCAGAAGTAGAAATCGTTTCTATGCGGTTAGGTGGCACTAGAAATCAACCTAGTCAGGGCATTATTGATGTGCGGCTTGTGGCACAGGCGGAGCGTGAGCGCTCGATGATGGACGTCATGGATGAATTGCGTCGTAAGTTTCGTAATGAAGAAGCAGTAAGCCTCGCTGTTATATCCGGTCAAGGCTCTGGTCGAGGTGACAAAAGACCGGTGCAAATAGGATTGCGTGGACCAGACATCACTAATTTAGAAAGATATGCCAATGAACTGGCGTCTTTGATTAGGGAGCTACCTGGTGCTACGGATGTTGATGTGTCTACATCTGAGCCAGAAGCAGAAATTATTGTTAAAGTTGATGATACGAAGGCGAGCGCGCTCGGCCTAACCTCCGCGAATGTGGGAAGAATGGTAAAAACAGCATTTCAAGGTAGAACAACATCAAACAGTTTTACATTTGGTGATAAAGACTATGCAATTCGTATTCAATTAGCAAAGGCTGATCGCAAAAACCTTGATGATGTGAAAAATCTTATTGTGTCTGGTACTAAAGAAGAATTTGTTCGCTTGTCCGATATTGCAGACGTAAAGTTGAGCTCTGGACCAACGAGAATCGATCGGGAAGGACGACAACGACAACTGGTCGTTTATGCGAATGTGGTTGGAACAACACCGGGCGAAATCATTACTACGATTGAACGGGAACTAATACCCAAGCTGAATCTCGAAACGGGTTATCGCTATAAGTTAATTGGTCAAGCTGATACCATGAGTAAAACTTTTGATGAAATGGCAAAAGCTTTGGTGTTAGCAGTGCTAATGATTTATATGGTGTTGGCTGCGCAATTTGAGAGTTTTATTCAGCCTTTAATCATTATGTTAGCATTACCATTTGCTCTAACGGGAGCGATTTTAGGGCTTTTAGTAGTGGGTCAGACTGTGAATATGATGTCTTTAATTGGCTTTACAATGCTTTTGGGTTTAGTAACTAAAAATGCTATTTTACTTGTCGATTATGCTAATAAAGCACGCGTAAAGGGTTTAAGCGTGCAGGCGGCAGTGTTAGAGGCATGTTCTTTGCGGCTGCGACCAATTTTGATGACTACTTTTGCGACAGTGCTAGGAATGTTACCGATTGCACTGGGACTTGGTTCGGGCGCAGAATTGCGTCAATCAATGGGAGTAGTTTTGATTGGCGGTTTATTTACTTCTACGATTTTAACTTTGGTAGTAGTACCTTTAGTGTATATTGCAGTAGAAGATTATCTAGTTAGACGTAGGGAGCGCCGCAGCTCGCGAAGTTATTAGTTAGTTGAAAGGGTGAGTAGGTTGAATTATGAAGAAAAAATGTTGTCTATTTTAGAAAAACATAAGCAAGGACAACTTACTTCGCAAGAAGTTTTGACGGCAATACAAAGCGTGGGGTGTGAGGATCTGGGCTTTGCTAAAATCGACCATGCTCGTAGTTTTCGCCAAGGTTTTCCAGAAGTCGTGTATTGTGAGGGTAAAACACCAGAGCAAAATGCTAGTATTATGTATCGTCTTAGTCAATCTGCTGATAACATTCTTGGTACAAGGGCTAGTGCTGAAAGCTTTCAAGCAGTGCAAGAAAAGATTAGTGATGCGCAATATCATCAACAGGCTGGTTTAATTACGGTAGAACGTAAGCCGCTACCTAGGGATGAAATGCGTAAGATTGCGGTAGTGACGGCTGGTACTAGTGATCTTGCTGTAGCAGAGGAAGCGGCGATTACAGCGGAAATTATGGGTAATCATGTGGTAAGAATTTATGATGTAGGTGTGGCAGGCATTCATCGTTTGTTTGAAAGGTTAGAAGATATTCGCTCGGCTAATGTAGTGATTGTTTTAGCGGGAATGGAAGGTGCTTTAGCCAGTGTCATTGGTGGTTTAGTAGCAAAACCTGTTATTGCCGTACCGACTAGTGCGGGTTATGGTGCTAATTTTGGTGGACTTGCGGCGTTACTTGGAATGCTAAATAGTTGCGCTGCAGGTGTTGCTGTCGTCAATATTGACAATGGTTTTGGTGCTGGTAGAATGGCTTGTATAATTAATCATATGAGGTGATCAATCAATGAATACGCTCTATATTGATGCGTTTAGTGGTATTAGTGGTAATATGTTTTTGGGTGCGTTGCTGGATGGGGGAGTTCCTTTTGCTTACCTTCAAAAGGAGCTAGAGAAACTACACTTAGGTGAGTATGAACTGATTTACCAAAAAGTTGATAAATGTGGCATTCATGCAACTTATTTTAATGTAGTTTTACCAACAGTTGAAAGTGATCAGCATCATGATCACCATCACCACCATCATCATGAACATCGCAATTTGCAAAATATTAAGGATATAATTTTGGCTTCAACACTTAGCGCCGAGGTACAAGAGCGAGCAGTAGCTGTTTTTACTGCTTTAGCAAAGGCTGAGGCTAAAGTACATGGTAAAAAAATTGATGAAGTGCATTTTCATGAAGTAGGTGCGATTGATACAATTATTGATATCGTTGGCACCATTGTAGCTTTAGAATATTTGAAGATTACAAAAATCTTTGTTTCAAAATTAACGACGGGTAGTGGTTTTATAAAATGTGCGCACGGGATGATGCCTGTGCCAGCACCTGCTACGGCTGAACTAATTAAAGGCTTGCCGCAACAACAAGGTTTAGCAGCAAAAGAATTATTGACACCAACTGGCGCTGCTCTTATCGCGGTCTTAGCCGAGTATGTCGCTGATTTACCAGCAGACTTGATGGTTGAGCAACTAGCTTACGGTGCAGGAAGCTGGGATTTACCTTTTCCGAACGTAGTAAGAATATATATGGGAAGTTTAAAAAGCGAAGCAGAAGAGGCGAGTGCTTTATATATTTTAGAAACTAATCTTGATGATTTGACAGGTGAAGTTAGTGGTTTTGTTGTCGAAAACGCTTTACAGCAAGGTGCTATTGATGCGTGGATTACACCTATCATTATGAAAAAAGGTAGACCAGCACAAAAAATATCACTTTTAAGTAGTAAAGAAAACTTGGAAGTACTGTTGGAATATCTCTTTAATGAAACATCTTCTTTAGGTATTCGTTATTATCCGGTTACAAGATCAGTTGCGACACGTAAATTTGTTACGGTTAAACTAGATGGTGAACCAATTCGGTTAAAAATTGGTGAGCGACATGGTAAAGTGATTAATCTAGCGCCAGAGTATGAAGACTGCAAGCAAGTTGCGCAAAAAAAGCAGCTATCACTTAAATCTGTTATGCAAAAGGCGCTCCAAGCATATGGTGAAATTAATGAGTAACAATTACTTAGACTTCTTAGCGGCAATTAAAAATGAAGTAGTTCGTGTGCCTGAGGTAAGTATCAGTGAAAAAGCCCTTCCTTATGGTCAACAATTGCGCTTTACTCGTGGTGAAGAAACAGTTATCCTCTCTATTTATAATGGCAAACGTGGTATTAAGACGGTCTGGGGTGGTGCAAATGACGATTTGCGTGAAGCATTAAGCACCCAGATGGAATCTTTATTAATAAAATATACAGGAGTGCAGCCTGCGGCCAAACAGCTGCCTGCGTGTAGTATACTAGAAGAGTGTGCGGGCTTTACTGGTACTTGGGCTGGTTCAGATGAATCGGGTAAGGGAGATTTTTTTGGCCCCTTAGTAGTAGCGGCAGTCGCAGTAAACAAAGCAGTTGCTGAGCGACTAAGAGTCGCTGGAGTCAAAGATTGCAAGCTACTTTCGGATAAAGAGATTCTACGCTTAGAGCCCATTATTAAAGCAATAGCACTTGAGTTTGTTGTTTTATCGATGAAGCCTGAAATTTATAATTATCGTTATGCCCAGCTACGCCTACAAAATAAAAACTTAAATAATTTGTTAGCAGCAGGTCACGTAGCGGCAATTGACAAGTTATTAGCCGCTGAGGCAAACTGTAAAATGGTTTTGGTAGATCAATTTTCGCAAAACAGTGGTATTAAAAGAGCCTTAATAGCTAAGTATCCAGAAGTCATAGTTATAGAAAAGACAAAAGCGGAAGAAGATATTGCCGTGGCTGCTGCCTCAATTTTGGCACGTGCTAATTTTTTGAGTGTCATGCAAGAGCTCAGTGTTATTGCGGGCTACGAACTACCAAAAGGTGGTGGTGCACAAGCTACGAAGGTGGCAAAGCTTTTAAGTGAGCAACAGGGGTTACCTTTCTTAGATAAATTGGTCAAGAAACATTTTGCCAATTATAAAAAAATAAATTAAGACGAGCAAAAAAATTGTTTTGTGTTAGAATTACATAGTAAGCACAAAAATAAACATAAGTATGAGGCTGTTTAATGAAATATTTAATTGTCAATGCTGATGATTTTGGTTTAAATAGTGAGATTAATGTTGGTATTATTAAAGGTCATCAAAAAGGAATTATCTCAAGCACATCATTAATGTGCTCTGCGCCAGCCTTTGAGCAGGCAGTTACTTATGCTAGAGCAAATCCTAAGCTGGGTATTGGTATTCATCTAACTCTAGTTGGTGGTGTAGCTCCAGTTTTATCGTCTGCCAAGCTTACAACTTTGCTGGATGAAAATGGGTTATTTTATAGAGATTACGGTGCGTTTTTATGTAAGTATTTAGGTAAACAAATAAAAAAAGCAGAAATTAAGGCGGAATTAGCAGCGCAGATTGAAAAAGCTTTGCAAACTGGTTTAACTATCACCCATGTTGATAGTCACCAACACCTGCATGTTTTTCCTGGTTTGACAGAGATTATTACGGATTTATGTGTAGCATATGATTTGCGTAAAGTGCGTCTGCCTGCTGAAAACATTTTCTGGCGTGGTGCTTGTCAAGCATCAAGCTTGCGCTGGGTAGCTCGTGGTGGTTTGACGGCGTGTGCTTCAGTGGCAAAGCGTAAATTCAGACAAGCTGGTTTAGCTTATCCTGAGCATTTTTTCGGGATGTTGGCAGGTGGTCATCTTGATGAAAATTGCCTTAATGCTATTCTTAGTAATTTACCAGAAGGTGTTTCAGAAATTATGACACATCCTGGACTACATGAAGCGGTGTTACGAAAAACTTTTGCGTGGGGATATGACTGGGAGTCAGAACTTACAGCGATGCTTTCACCTAGAACCATTGATAAACTATACAAAAAT
>DVNI01000062.1 GCA_018714505.1 Candidatus Avacidaminococcus intestinavium | reverse complement strand
CAGAAAAATGTTGAAGTGGCGTTTTATCGTCAACTAATAAATGATAATCAAACAGAAAGTAATCCCAAAAACATTGCCAAAATTCATCAGTTTCTGGATCATCTTCAATTTCGTTCTTATCCCCATCTAAAACACCATGATAAAGGAAGAGCGCTCTTTCTAAATCCATATTAAAACGCATATCTTGAAAATAATTATGCAATTCATCCAATAGGGATTGTAACATCACACCAACATTTAAAAAAATCTTAGCAGGTGCATTAGGTGCTGTTTTTTTTGCATAGCGCCGACTGCCAATACTAGGTAATATTATTTCGTTAACAACAGCAGTATTTAAGGCATTCTCGGTCAACAGTTTAATTGCCGCATTTTTAGCTGCCAGTGAATTATTTACGATATTCTTTTTTTGTAAATACACAAATAATGCGCAAAGTGTCTCCAAAAAGCTTTTTACATTATCATAATCTAATTTGAAATCAGTAATATTTCTACTTGACCAAGCAACAGCATCAATAAAACCATCCTCATCCAAATCGCCAAGCATGGTTTCTGCATAACCTAAATATAAGCATAAAACCATTATTTGTTCCCATTTTTTTTGCAAAGCATCGTCTGTTAAACCTTGCCAGGCTTCACTGCGAATAAAACCTTCAGCATATTCACGATGCAATAGCAAATTCCAATTTTCATCATTATCATAAAAATCGGCCATTATATCATATACATTTTCCATTACTACTTTAACTACCTCACACTTTTTTTCAAGTAATCTCATTATATCACGCACATCTTCAGCATTCAAATCATGACAAAAAAATAAAGCTTCGCTAAAATAATACACGAAGCTTTAACTAGTTTTTTCTAAATCATCTTTAATTTCTTACGTAATTCGTTAATCTCCTCGTGCTCTAAATATTCATCATAATTATATTTACGGTCGATATGGCCTTCTGGACTAAGTTCAATAATTCTATCACAAACAGTAGATAATAATTGATGATCATTCGAACGTAAAAGCAAGGTTCCGCCAAAATCCTTGAGTCCATTATTTAAAGACGTAATTGATTCAAGATCTAAATGGTTAGTCGGTTCGTCCATCAAAAGTACGTTAGCTCCCGAAAGCATCATGCGTGCGAACATACAACGTACCTTCTCTCCTCCAGATAACACATTAGCTTGTTTTTGCGTTTCTTCACCCGAAAATAACATTCTTCCTAAGAATCCACGTAAAAATGTTTCTTCTTGATTCGGCGAATACTGCCTTAACCAATCAACAAGATTATCTTCACTTACAAAATATTCACTATTATCTTTTGGGAAATAGGCTCTGCTGGTCGTAATTCCCCAACGTACTTCTCCACTATCTGGCTCAAGCTCGCCCATCAAGATTTGAAATAAAGCCGTCTGCGCCTGTCCATTACCGCCAATTAGAGCAACTTTATCGCCTTTAGCCAAAGTAAACGTCAAATCCTTAAATAAAACTTCTCCATCAATCGTTTTAGACAGGTCAGTCACAAAAAGAATTTCATCACCAGCTTCTCTATCCGGCTTAAAGTTAATATATGGATATCTACGCGTTGACGGTTTAATATCGTCTAGTTCAATTTTTTCTAATAGTTTTTTTCTAGAAGTCGCTTGCTTAGATTTAGAAGCATTTGCACTAAAACGTTGAATAAATGCTTGTAAATCTTTGATTTTTTCTTCCTTCTTTTTGTTCGCATCTTTCGCTAACTGCAAAGCCATCTGACTAGATTCCTGCCAAAAGTCATAGTTACCAACGAAAATATGAACACTTCCGAAATCAAAGTCCGCAATATGCGTACAAACCTGATTTAAGAAATAACGGTCATGTGAAACAACCAAAACAATGTTAGGAAAATTGGCTAAAAAACCTTCCAACCATTTAATTGATTTATAATCAAGGTTATTGGTAGGCTCGTCAAGTAATAAAATATCTGGGGTACCAAACAAAGCTTGCGCCAAAAGCACTCTAACCTTTTCTTTACCACTTAATTCAGACATCTTCTTTTCATGCAATTCTGGTTCAACACCTAAACCAGAAAGCAATCTTGCTGCTTCTGTTTCAGCTTCCCACCCATTTAATTCCGCAAATTCACCCTCTAGTTCCGAGGCCTTAATTCCATCCTCATCACTAAAGTCTTCTTTAGCATACAAAACTTCTTTTTCTACCATAATATCGTATAGCCGTTTATGACCCATAATAACAGTCTTTAAAACTTCATGTTCATCGTATGCATATTGATCTTGTTTAAGCACAGCCACACGTTGTCCGCTATCAATTACAACTTCTCCCGCACTTGCTTCAAACTCTCCGGATAATATTTTAAGAAATGTTGATTTACCCGCTCCATTAGCACCAATTAAACCATAACAATTACCTTCAGTGAATTTCAAGTTAACATCTTCAAACAAAACTCTTTTACCAAAACGTACTGTCAACCCTTGAGTAATAATCATTGAATAAAAAACTCCTTTAATACATATAGTTTCTACATTCTATCATAAATTTGGACACTAGTCCAATAAGACAGGGGTAAGACAGGGGGACGGTCCTTTTTTGTCTGATTCGGAAGAATCAGACAAAAAAGGACCGTCCCCCTGTCTTAAATATTTTTCTCTTTATATGGACATAAGTTAATTAAAGTACAGTTTGCACAAAGTGGTTTTCTAGCTTTACAAACTTTGCGTCCATGCCAGATTAACCAGTGATGAGCATCGCCCCATTTATTTTTGGGAATAACTTTCATCAATTCTTGCTCAACTGCTAGGGGGTCCTTACCTTTAGCTAGTCCTAAGCGATGCGATACTCGAAATACATGTGTATCAACAGCAATCGCAGGAATGCCAAAGGCAACGCTTAACATCACATTTGCCGTTTTCTTGCCAACACCTGGTAAGGTCATCAAGTCTTCGAGATTATCTGGCACTTGCCCATTAAACTGTTCAACTAATAAACGACAGGTTTTCAAAATATTTTTAGCTTTTGATTTATAGAGTCCACAATCATGAATCAATGCTTCCATTTCTGTTATGGTGAGTGCACCTAACTTATCTGGTGCATTATAGTCTGGAAACAATCTTTTTGTAACAATATTAACACGCTCATCTGTACATTGAGCAGAAAGAATAACCGCTATCAAAAGCTCAAATGTCGAATTATAATCCAATGCTGTTGCTGTGCCTTGGTAAACATCCTCTAATGATTTTAAAATAAGGCTAATCCTTTCTTTTTTTAACATTAGTTCGTCAAGCTCCTTACTGGTGCAGGGATACGTCCTCCTCTAGCAATGAAAACATCTGGTTTAAAGTTATTAACAGCCATCACTGGGCAATAACCTAGCAACCCACCAAATTCAACTGTATCGCCTACGATTTTGCCTGGTACTGGAATAATACGTACTGCTGTCGTCTTATTATTAATCATACCAATAGCGGCTTCATCGGCAATAATAGCGGAAATGGTTGCAGCCGTTGTACTCCCTGGAATAGCAATCATATCTAAACCAACAGAGCACACACAGGTCATAGCTTCTAATTTTTCTAACGTAAGGCTACCTTTTTCTACCGCAGCAATCATACCAGCATCTTCACTAACAGGTATAAAGGCTCCACTCAAACCGCCAACATAACTGGAGGCCATAAGTCCACCTTTTTTTACCGCATCATTAAGCAAAGCTAAAGTTGCCGTTGTTCCAGGCCCGCCGCAGCTTTCTAGACCAATTTCCTCAAGAATATGAGCTACGCTATCTCCGATAGCCGGGGTCGGTGCTAAAGATAAATCAATAATACCAAACTGCGTATTTAATCTCTTTGCCGCTTCTTGAGCAACCAATTGCCCTACTCTTGTTATTTTAAAAGCTGTACGCTTAATCATTTCTGCGACAGCACCAATATCTTGTCCACGTACATCTTCTAAAGCTCTTTTAACAACTCCTGGTCCACTAACGCCAACATTAATAACAGTTTCTGGTTCAGTAACACCATGGAACGCTCCAGCCATAAAAGGATTGTCTGGTACCGCATTACAAAACACTACTAGTTTGGCGCATCCTAATGCGTCTTTTTCTTTGGTTAATTCAGCTGTTGCTTTTATAATATGTCCCATTTCAGCAACTGCGTCCATGTTAATGCCACATTTAGTTGAGCCAACAGCAACCGAAGAGCAAACAATATCTGTTGTTGCTAATGCTTCTGGAATCGATGCTAAAAGGATACGATCGCCTTTAGTATAACCTTTGTCGACTTGCGCTGTAAAGCCGCCAACGAAGTTAACTCCAATCGCTTTTCCTGCTGCATCTAGTGCTTTAGCCAAAGGTACATAAGTATTAGCGTCACTGCTTTCTCCAACAATAGAAATTGGTGTAACAGAGATTCTTTTATTAATAATAGGAACACCGAGCTCTGTTTCAAGTTCTTCTCCTACTTTTACTAAGTTTTCCGCTTTTTTAGTAACTTTATCATAAATTTTACGAGCAGTTACATTAATATCTGGATGAGAACAATCGCGCAAACTAATACCCATGGTAATCGTTCTAACGTCTAGATTGTTTTTAGTTATCATCCCCGTAGTTTCTAGGACATCTTTTATATCAAACATTAGAACCTCCTTAAATGCTATGCATTGCTGCAAAAATATCTTCGTGTTGAACTCTTATTTCTACGCCTAATTCCTTGCCCATCGCTGTCGCAAAATCTTTTAATTCAACTAAGCTAATCTCGCTCTTTGACATATCGGCAATCAAAACCATATTAAAGAAACCCTCTACAATATTTTGGTTAATATTCAAGATGTTAATTTTGTGTTTAGCTAGCAAATTACTAATTTTAGCAATAATACCTACTTTGTCTTGACCGACAATGGTTAATACAATGCGCATTTGTTCCCATCCTTTCAGGTTTGGCAAATTTATATAATAGGATTATTATACGCCAATCATTGCTTTAATTTCAAGACCAAGTTCTAGCAAAATATTTTTTTAGAGTAATTATAACTAAAGCCGGAGATTAATCTCCGGCTTTAGTTATAATTTATAATACTTTTTTTAATAAGTTCAAAACATTTTTATGCGTTATTTTGGCAATCGTTTCATCAGAATAATTCTTTTTCGCTAAATATTCAATAATCGCTGGATAGTCTTGCACACCTTGAATATTATAGGGAGGATGTGAAATGCCATCAAAATCTGAACCAAAACCAACATGATCATCGTTACCTATCAAATTGAGCATATAATCAATATGTCGATAAACGCTCTCAATACAAGCATCACGATAATCTTCTTCCAGAAACTGCCCAGCAAAAGTAATACCAACTAGACCTTCTTTAGCTGTTAAGGCTTTTATTTGTTCATCATTTAAATTACGTGGATGTGAGCATAGCGCTTGGGCATTGGAATGAGTCGCTATAATTGGTTTAGCTGACAATTCTAAAGTATCCCAAAAAGTCCTTGTTGACATATGTGAAACGTCAATTAGCATCCCTAGCCGATTCATTTCTTTTACTACACTACGCCCAAAAACAGTAAGTCCACCACCTGAAATTTCTTCATTAATACCATCACCGATATCATTACGATTACTCCAAGTCAAAGTAATAGCTCGAACGCCTAATTCATAAAGAATGCGTAGGGCTTCAATACTACCATCTAAAGCCCCTCCTTCTTCAATTGCAAGTAGGGTCGATACTTTATGGTTTAAAACCGCGTCAACATCTTCTTTAGTTGTAACGGTTAGTAAATCAACGCCGGCAGCACGCATCTTCGTAATTTCTTGTTTATACTTATCTAATAAACATAGGGTGTAGCGCAAACCACCATAATATCTAAATTCCTTCGTCGGAACAAAAATAGCGCAAAATTGGAGTCCTCCACCGTTAGCAATTAGCCTTTTAATATCAATATGTTCTTGATTTTCCCAAAAAGATAGATCTTTTTTATATAACTCGGTTAATGTATCACAGTGACAATCGCAAATAAACATCTAGCAATCCTCCTAATCTAGTTATACTTTATATTACCCCCTGTAATAATAAAAGAATGTCATACCAATATTACACAACATTGCTCCTGCCATAGGGATTGCTGTACGTTTAATTAAATCAAACGGCGATACACCACCCATTCCTGAGGAAACAACAATAACTGCAGTAATTGGAGAGCAATTCCTAGCGATACTAGCAGCAAAATGCATAGGTAGTAGCATTAAAACAGGAGCAATTCCCATCTTAGTCGCTACCGCCGGTGTCAACGCCGCAAAAGCAAAAAACGGAGCATTACCAGAGCCCATAACAACAGCCGATACGGCAATAATAGTTACCATTACCAGCATCATCGACATAGGACCAAAACCCCATCCATGGCTGGAATTAATAATCGTATCAATTGTTCCCATCGTCATTAAGCCTTTAGCAAAGGTTTGACCTGCGACAATTAATGTAATTACATTAGCCATCTGCATACCTAAACCATCAAAGAACGCTTGAATATCACTAAAAACTTTTTTCCCATCACGCCATCTTATATATTCAAACAGCATACCGACACTGAGTCCAATAAGCATCGCATTAACAATATCTACCTTAATCCAAGTAATCCATAATGAACTAAAAGAAAGTATTAAAGCCAAAGGTACTATCGGCAAAATCGCATAGATACCAGGTGCTCTATCTTCTTCCTCATTCGTTTGTTCAACAACCATTGGTTGAACGATATGCCCATCACGTTTGTCCATATACTTTTGAGTAAGGTAATGTAAAACACCTACAACAACAAACGCTACTAAAACAATAGGTACTTGATAGTCTGTCCAGTAAATAACTGGATCAACGCCAGCCATTTCAGCTGACAAAATAGTTCCTGTATCACTTGGGCTCCAGTCAAAGCACAATGTTGTAGCGACAGCAGCCGTTGCCGATAATCTACTTACGCCAAGTCCGACTAAGATTGGAAACATCGTAACCATTAAAAGCATAGCCAAACCTGAGGCACTATTAATACAAAGACCAATTAGCATACCAGCAATCCACGTACCGGACAAAACTAAATACGGTGATTTTAAAGCCATTAATGGTTTAATCGTTAATCTAACTAAAGCGCGTGAGGCTCCGATTTTATCCATATAACGAGCAAATGCTCCTACAGACATGATGTTAAGCCCTAGTTTACCTGCATTAGAACTTAAAGTGGTCTTGATAAACTCATAGGCATCAAACAATACTAATCCTGTGCTAGCTTTTTCTGGCAAAATTTGTCCATAGCCTAGAATAACGGCAGCAAACATTAAGATCATTCCACCAAAAAATAAAACTGGTTGTGCTTTATATTTTTTATAAATTAAAAAACCAACCCAGAAGGTAACTATTAATGATACAACTAAACCCATATTTTTTCCTCCAAATTATAAGAAATATAAGACTATTTTCAGCTCGCCTTATTTGCGGTTTCTCTAATGATTGCTACGATCCATTCAGCCGTTTTATACAAGTCTTCTTCAATAATAAACTCATCACAAGTATGGACCTTTTGCATGCCAACACCTAAAGTTGCACATGGTACACCGTAGTTATTAAAATTATTTGCATCACTGCCACCACCAGTACCCTTTAGCTCTGCTTTTAGTCCAATCTCTTTAGCCGTTTTTTCTGCAATGCTAATTACATCACTAGTCGGGCTTAAAACATACGAACCATATGATTTAGTCACATTAACGTCTATTGCAACTTTCAAGCGTTTAGCTCCTTCAAGAAAAGCATTACGCATTTTTTCAGTAATATCATGGAGTTTTTCTGGGTTTCGACTACGTGCTTCACACTTAATAGTTACCAAATCTGGAACAATATTTGTTGCAGCTCCGCCAGAGATAATACCAATATTACAAGTCGTTTCCTCATCAATTCTTCCTTGTGGTACGC
>DVNI01000061.1 GCA_018714505.1 Candidatus Avacidaminococcus intestinavium | reverse complement strand
ATCTCATTATCAATTAATTCATAAATCTTTTGCCTAAGTCCAAGCGGCGCCATTACTAATTTATTCCAAAGCGGCGGTTCTGCGTACCCTGACAGTAAATTAAAGAATGCAGATGCATCAATACCAAATTGATCGCTTGCGGTCATTAACCCCATATCCGTGTACAACCTTGCCGTATTATCATTATAATTACCTGTTCCTAAATGCACGTACCGCTTAATACCATCAGTTTCTTTACGTACAATGAGAATTATTTTAGCATGTGTTTTTAATCCCACCAGCCCATAAATAACATGACAACCTGCTTTTTCTAATCGTTTAGCCCAAATAATATTATTTTCTTCATCAAAACGTGCTTTTAGCTCAACTAATACAGTTACTTGTTTACCGTTTTCTGCCGCTTTTGCCAAAGCGGCAACAATGGGCGAGTTGCCACTTACTCTATAAAGAGTTTGTTTGATTGCCAGTACTTTAGGATCACTAGCCGCATCATTCACTAGCTTGATCACGGGATCAAAACTCTCATACGGATGATGTAATAAAATATCATCTGCGCGTATAAAATCAAATAAACTATCTTCTTCATCTAAATCTATTAATTCCGCTGGCTGCTGCGGTACAAAAGGTGAAAATAATAATTCTGGTTGCTCAAACATATTGATAAATTTAAAAAAACAGGTCGCATCAAGTGGTCCTGCAATCTCGTAAATAGCCTCTTCTTCTAAAAAGAAGTTTTCGGCTAAAAACTTTTTCAAACTTTGGTTATTTCTAGTTTTCAAAATTTCTAAACGAACCGATGCTCCACGTTTGCGTTTCCGCAAGGATAATTCTATTTCTTTAAGCAAATCATCAGTATCTTCTTCGTCAACATCAAGGTCTGAATCTCTCGTAATACGAAAAGGTACCACATTTAAAATTTCACAACCTTTAAAAAGATCCTCACAATGCTTAATAATAACTTCCTCCAAGAAAACAAAAGTACGTTTCTCGCAGTTGCCTACTTCAATAATTCTCGGCAATACCGAAGGTACTTGTACAAAACCACGGCTGAGCTCTTTTTCATTATTAATAAGTTCGATGGCTAAATTTAATGTTTTATTCATTAAAAAAGGAAAAGGTCTGGAAGCGTCTACCGCCATTGGTGTTAAAACAGGATAGATGGTCTCACTATAATATTCTTCCAGCCAAACTTTTCCCTTTTCTTCTACTTCGTCAATATGTCGTAAATAGATATCATGATTGCGTAATTCTTTCAGAATAGAATGAAGATAGCGATACTTAGCTTTCATCTGCATATGTGCAGCCTGCGCTATTTGTTTTAATTGCTCTTCAGCAGTCAATCCCGCTGCATCTTTAGCATTAATGCCATTTTCCATTTGATTATAAAGCCCTGCCACACGCACCATGAAAAACTCATCCATATTAGATGCCGTGATTGCAACAAACCGTAAACGTTCTAACAGCGGTAAATGCTTCATACCGCTTTCACGTAAAACTCTTAAATTAAAACGTAACCAACTCAGTTCTCTATTAATAAAGTACGCAGGGTTATTTAAGTCAATCATAGTTATTTGTTCCACCTACCCGTTCTAAAATTGGTACTAAACCAAAAACTTCAATAAAAAAATTCTTTTTATTATTAAAGGTCCATTCTTCAAGGGTTAAATCTTTACGACTAAAAGCTTGAAACAACAGTTCGTTACCTTTAGCAACAACTTTACATTGCTCTATCTTTTGTTGATAGCTACGGTCTAATGCATCCGCTAAACGTAAAATAGCTGACAATTTTGCAACCAAGGGAATATCACTTCGTTCAACTTTGGGGTTCTCTTCATTTTGGTGATCAAATAAGACATGTGAATGATAATAAGCAGCAAGGGCAATTATCTTCTTGTCATGATCACTAAACCCTAGCATATCAGAAGCCATAATCAATTGGTACGAATAAAGAGCATGACTGCGTAAACAAATATATT
Organism: Candidatus Avacidaminococcus intestinavium; assembly: GCA_018714505.1. GTDB lineage: Bacteria > Bacillota > Negativicutes > Acidaminococcales > Acidaminococcaceae > Avacidaminococcus > Avacidaminococcus intestinavium. Next base: position 9,442 of record DVNI01000061.1, on the reverse strand, counting down.
TACCAATATCATGTAAAATACACGCCGCTCTTAACAAAAACCTGATATGTTCATCTAAACCATGTTTCTTACTTAACTTATCAAACATTGCTAAAGCCAAAACTTCAACCTGTCTTACATGCTTATAATCATATTTATAACGTTCGCCAATACAATGCACTAGTGACAGAAGTTCGCCTTGTAAGAAGCTAACATACGCTGTATTATCATTATTTGCAATATGCATTAACCGCATACCATCAATAAACCGATTTGGCATAACGATAACTTCTTTAGCAGGAACCAATGCCAATAGTTGTTGATAAAGAACGATTGTTGGGAAAATAATTTCTGCTGAAGTCTCTTCAATAGCGAAAATTTTAATGATTTGTGTTAAATTCATGCTCCTAATTTTATCATAAAATGTAATAAAATCATCAGCTGGAATCCGTTCTACAAGATCTTTATCACTATTTCTGCCTAACATTTTTAAAACTAACTCTGTTTCTGCACCCGATAATACAAAATAGTTAACCTCTTCTTTTTCTAGTGCTTCACGCACAGGACCTACGGTACTTGCAATATATTCGGTCAAAGCTTTACTGAAGTGCATTGACGATTTTTGGGTTCTACCAAAATCTTCTTTAATTCTAATGATGCCAATATGCAAATTTTGTTGATATTTTATTTTGCGATCTCTGACATAAGTAATACCTAATCCACCTGAAGAAATATCAACTAATAATACTCCACTACCAGTTCCAATTTCCGCTTTATGCAAAGACCTTTGAATCGAAGCATATTTAGTATAAATCTCGCGTGGCATATCCACCACATCAACAATAAGTCCTGTTTTCACAAAGATTTGATCTAAAAAATATAGTTGATTTTCAGCCTCACGCACGGCAGTGGTTGCCTGTACACAGTACTCTTCTACCCCATAGTCCGTACATAATCTTCTAAATCCTTTTAGTAATTCACAAACTTCATTAGCAGTCGCTAAAGAAATCCTTTTATTTTTAAAAGTTTCTTCGCCTAATCTTACTTTATGACTGGCTTCTTCCAATACTTTAATCTTGTCTAAATCTCGATATTCAGCGATTTGCAAGCTAATCATTTCTGAACCAATGTGAATTAAAGCTAATGTCTTAAGTTTCTTGCGTTTCATCACTTCATACCTCCTCTTCAAACTTATTATTTCGACAACTCTCGCTTAAATCCTTGCATAAAAGTTTAACTAATGTTATTTCTATGTTAAAGAATTCCAAATGCAGCAGGATTTTTGAATAAAACGGATAATTATAGTAGATATTACTTAAAATATTATCTTTCTGAAACGAGCGTGACTACATGCAAAGAATAGCAATTATAGATGTTGGCTCTAACTCTGCACGCCTTGTAATAACTCATATCTATAAAAGCGGTGCTTATAATATGGTCTATAACCAAAAAGAAGCACTTCGGCTCAGCCAAAAGGTAGAAAATGGCATTTTGCTTGAGCAGGCTTTTAAAGATACCTTAGAATGTATGCAAAATTTTGCAACAATGTGCAAGCTTTTTTACGTCGATAAAATTGTAGCAGTAGCTACCGCTGCGGTGCGCAATGCTAAAAATGGTAAAGAGCTCACTGCACTTGTAGAAAAAGAAACAGGTATTCATCTACATATCCTCAGTGGTAAAGCCGAAGCTTATGCCAGTTATGTCGGCGTTATTAACACGCTCGAAATTAAAGACGGTATAATTTTTGACTTAGGTGGTGGTAGCACCGAACTCGTGCTTTTTCATAACCGTCAGATTGTTGACGCCGTAAGTCTTCCTCTTGGTTGCGTTAATTTAACCGACATGTTTAATACTAAAGATAAAATGCCTGCCTCGGTCTTTAGTGATATTAGCTACTTAGTCATGAGTACTCTAGGCCGCTATCCCTGGCTCAAAAACTCTGCGTTACCACTCATTGGAGTAGGTGGCACGGTTAGAACTCTTGCTAAAATAGAACAAAAAAAAATAAAATATCCCTCTTCTAAAATCCATAACTTCCAGTTTTCTGCACAAGCCTTTAAAACAACCTTTAAAATGCTTCGTGATACCACATTGGATGAACGAAAAAAAATTTCCGGTTTGGGTAGCGATCGTGCCGATTTAATCCTAGCAGGTAGTAGCGTTGTGCAATGTCTACTAGAAACTACTAATAGTAAAAAATTTATTATTTCTGGCTGTGGTATTCGTGAAGGACTGTTCATTGATTACTACTCAAAACAACAACAAATCCCCCTTATTGCTGAAGATATTTTAGCGGATAGTACTCGAAATTTACTTAGCCTTTACGCAACTGATGCTACACATAGCGAACACATTACTGCCTTAGCATTAACAATGTTTGATGCGTGGAGTCCTTTACACAAACTAAACGCTTCTTGGCGACGTTTATTAAAGACGGCTGCCCTCTTGCATGATATCGGTATCACTATTAATTATTACAGTCATGCTAGACACAGCGCCTATATGATTGAAAATGCTAAACTCTTTGGTCTTACGCACAAAGAACAAGTGATTACGGCTTTAGTTGCAGGGTGGCATAACGGAATCTCCAAGAGTTTATTACGCAGCAAACCATATCGCTATTATCTCTCTGATGAAGACCTCGAAAAGGTCTCTAAACTAGCTCTTTTTCTAGCCTTAGCTGAAAGTATGGATTATTCACAAACCATGCAAATCACCAAAGTTATTCCTACTATAAAGAATAAAAAAACAGCTGTTTTAGCTTTTCAATCCCCCACTCTTCCTAGCATTGAATTACACCAACTAAAACAGCAAATACCGTGGTTTCAAAAAGTTTTTGATTTAGACCTTTACTTTGAACCCTTACCTGTCACTAAATAAAATAATACATAAAAATATTCCCGCTAAATAATATCTATTTAGCGGGAATGTTTTTATGTATGACCTCTCTTAATAATATTTTCTCCAAACTTATTTTTTAGTAAATCAACAGCACTATTGCGCTTACGCATAGCCTCCTCTTCCTCGGCACAAAAAAGTGGTACTTCTAAAGCTAAAGTAAGCTTAGAAAGACTAACTCCTAATAACCGAACAGGCTCTGCCCATTTAATTTCGGTGGCCAAAGTACTAACGATCGCCATAATCTCTTCATCAAAACACACCGGTCGCTCTACTGTTAAGCTACGCGTTAATACACGAAACGAGGCAAACTTTACTTTCAAAGTAACAGTATGACTTTCCAATCCTTGTTTACGCAGCCTCCAGCCCACCTGCTCACACAGTTTTATTAAAGCCTCATGCCGTTCTTCAGCGTAGCGCAAATCTTCCAAATAAGTGCTTTCTTTACCAATCGATTTGCGATCATAATCGCATTCTATTGGTCGCTCATCAATTCCCTTCGCTAATAAACGAACACTCTCAGCATTTTTTCCAAAAACACTGCGTAAAATATTGCTATCGGCTTTTGCCAATTCTCCGATAGTCCTAATTTGCCACTTTAATAACTTCGTTTCTGCTTGTTTTCCTATGCCAAAAATTTTCCGAACTGGTAACGGAGCAAGCAAACGCTCAGCTTCATCTTTTTTAATAATAACGAGCCCATTTGGTTTTCGCAAATCTGATGCTAGTTTAGCAAGAAACTTATTTGGTGCAATCCCTACCGAAGCATTCAGCCCCGTAATTGTCTTTATTTGTTCTTTAATTTTCTTGCCCATCTCTTCTACCGAACCATGTACTTTTTCTAAGCCACTGATATCTAAAAAAGCTTCATCAATAGAAAGTTGTTCTACGCATGGCGAGAACTCTTTAAAAATCTTTATTACACATCTCGATATTTCTGCATAACGTGCCATTCTACCCTCAACAAAAATAGCCTCTGGGCAGCGCTTATGGGCCTCCACCATCGACATAGCAGAGCGTACACCATATTTTCTAGCTTCATAGGAACAGGTTGAAACTACACCACGCACCGATTGCCCGCCGACAATCACAGGTTTACCACGATACTCTATATTATCCAGTTGTTCTACTGACGCAAAAAAAGCATCCATATCCACATGCATAATCAAGCGTTTCACAATTAAGTCCTCTACTTACTCAGCTAAAATTCTTTTCACCTCATTATCCAAATAAGGTTCTGCCGCTTTTTTAATTTCTTCTGGCATCTCATAATAAGCACCAGCAATAGCACCTGCAATACTAGCTAAAGTCGCACTATCACCGCCAATTGATACAGCATTACGTATCGCATCTTCAAAATTTTCTGCTTCTAAAAATGCTACAATTGCTGGTGGTACAATACCTGGAGCTGTTGTATTTAAAACATAACTTCGTCTAACATCTTTTAAGGAAAATTGTAAAGGATAATATTTTTCTTCAATATATTTTTTTATATCATCTTTATCTGTTCCTTGTCGAGCTAAATAAATAGCACCAGCTACTGCCTGTGCCCCCTTAATCCCTTCAGCATGATTATGCGTAACTTCTGCACTAATTTGTGCCCAATTTTCTGCCTCTTCCAAGGTCGCTGCCCAATAGCCCACTGCCGTTACACGCATCGCAGCACCAGCACCAGCACTACCATAAGGTTTTTGTTCATCAGCAAAGAGCCAAGCCATAAAATTACGTCCATAATGTAAATCTGGATAAAGCCAGCCATAATTTAGAAGTTCTTCTTTGACTTCTTCACCTAGCGCTAGAGTTTTGTTACTAGCAAGGTAACTCCTCAAGGCTTTTGTAACCGCACAAGTCAAAACAGTCGCTCCGGAAAACTTACAACGTACATCAAAAAGCTCAAAATTCTTAGTCTTTATGTTGTGCCAAGCATAAATTGATCCTATGATATCTCCGATACTAGCTCCTAGCACTACCATCACCTCTTCTTTAAATTTTCACAAAGTATTATTTTCGCCACGAACTTTTTTTTTCCTTTATATCACTTTCACCTAAATAATTAGTAGATATTTTTACACAGTTTGCTCTACATATTCTTCGCTTACTTTTTGTAACATTATCGTTTTATTTAAAAGTTCCGTAAGTAATTGTTCAATTAGAACTTTATCCTGCACTGGAAAGTATAATGTAATTGTTGCTTCTTCACCATAAGCAACATTTGCGATGCTAAACTCTTTGCGGATATATAACAAGTTTAAGATTTTGCCTACAGTCTCCACCGCTTCAACCCATACTTAATAACCAAATAACACTCGCTTTGCCAAACCAGCTTCTTTGACCGTTTCAGCGGTGCATCCAGCGTAAGCTCTAATTAAACCACCAGCGCCCAATTTGATACCACCGAAATAACGCGTCACTACAACCGCAACATTATGCAAATTGTTTTTTCGAAGAACCTCTAGCATCGGTAAGCCGGCCGTTCCAGATGGTTCTCCATCATCACTAGACCGCTGATATTCAGCTGCCTCCCCTACAATATAGGCCGAGCAATTATGAGTAGCATCCCAATACTCTTTTTTCATTTCTTTAATAAAAGCCTGCGCACTTTCTTCATCACTTACTTTACGCAAAGTACAAATGAAACGTGATTTATCGATGATAATTTCTTTGTACCAGTCTCTTAATATTGTCAAAAACATCATCCTCAAGCTCCACTCTTTACTATTATTTTTATCATTTATTTTTTATTATGAAACAAATAGTCACTTCACCTAGCTCTTAACATTGATACCTGTTATCCCCTATGATAGAATAAGGTAGAAAAAATAGCAAATGAAAGGACTTATTATGATATTTGCCGCCATTGTAGATGATTTAAAACAAGAAAGAGATTTACTTAAATCCTACCTTGAAAAATATTGTCAAGAAAATAATCTGTTCATTCAATTATCCATTTTTTCTAGCGGTGAAGAACTATTAAAAGACTACACCGAAAAATATGATTTGATTTTTCTTGATATTTATATGTCTGGCCTCACTGGTTTAGAAACCGCTAAAAAAATACGGGAACGTGATAAAAACTGTCTTTTAATTTTTTCAACTACTAGCCCTGATTTTGCAATCAAAAGCTTTAGAGTTCGTGCCTTTGACTATTTACTCAAACCTTATAATTTTACCCAATTCACTGAAGTCATGCTACTAGCTGAAAAAAGCTTGAAAATTTCAACTCGTTTTATTGAAGTGAAAGAAAGCCGAGAAATGGTTAAAATCTTTTTACGTGATATAATTTATGTAGATTATAGTAACCATTATGTCCAAATTCACACTAAAGAAAGACTGATTAAAACTTATATGTATTTTGCTGATTTTGCACTTCTAGTTGCGAAATATCCTCAATTTCTTCATTGTTATCGTAATTGCCTAGTCAACATGGAATATATTACCGCTCTACAAGATAATGATTTTGCTCTTTCAACAGGTGAAAGTCTGCCTATTAATCGCACTAAAAAGGTTGAAATTAAACAATTATATGCTAATTATGCTTTTAAAAAGTTAAACGGAGATGTCTAAATTGAGTCTATTATTGTTAAGTGCTGTGACTTTAATAAAGATTATACCTTATGTTGTGCTGATTTTTTTACCATTTCGTAAGTATTTTCGTTATTCACTAACACATACATCACTCCTGACCCTTCTTTTTATTACTACTACTATCGCTGTTTCCTATTATGTATTGCCATCTGGTAGTACACTCTTGGAATGGCGATTGTTCTATCTTATCAGCATTTCTATTTTCGGTTTATTATTATCTATTACAATCATTCGCACTAACTTGTTTAAAATTCTTTTTAATTTCTTTGTTGTTTTGTGTTACCTCAAAGACTTTGATTATTATAGTCTTTACTTACAATCCTATATCTTTAGTAACTGGCATTTTGGTATTGATATTGGAGCAATGATTTTCTGTAATCTTCTACTTCTGCTTTTCACTTTTCCCTTCATGTGGCTCTTTATGACAGAATTAATGACACCACTAGTAGAAAATGAAAACCAAGACGCTTCTTGGGGTTTTCTATGGACGATCCCTTTTATCTTTTATATGTTGTATCGCGTTGGTATGACGCCTGGTGATTATCTAACTACAGCTTTCTTATTTAGCAAAAACTCCCTACCTTATCATTTAGTGGGAACAACCGCTACCTTTTTGTCTTTTACAATGATTTTAAAAATGCTTAAAAGTAGCGAAGCCAATGCCGCATTAAATCATAAATTAGCAACTGCCGATCTTCGCTTAGATTTACAACGCAAAGAATACCAAAGGCTTACCAAAGCCATAGATGATACACGGCAAGCTAAACACGACTTGCGCCATCATTTTATTGTTCTCAAACATTTTCTCACTAAAAATGATTTGCCGGCTCTATCTGAATATCTTAATAATTATATAAAAGCACTCGATCAAACCATTGCCCTAAACATTTGTAGCAATACTGCTGGCAACGCTATTATCCAATATTATTATAATCTAGCCCTTAATAAAGATATAGCAATGAACATAGATGTCAACATTCCGGCTACTCTTGCAATCGAAGAAGACGATCTTTCTGTCCTCCTAGGCAATATCTTTGAAAATGCTCTAGAGGCCTGTGAACGCCAAACTTCTAACACTAAGTTTATTAAGGTTAAAGCTGATACCTTAGGTGATAATATGTTTGTGCTCACCGTTAAAAATAGTTTTGATCACGTAATCCTACTAAGTGAACAAGGTTTTATCTCTTCAAAACGCGATAACGAAGGTATTGGCACTGAATCAATTAAAAATATTGCTGAAAGATATAACGGTATTGCCAAATTCACTTATCACAACAATATTTTTGAAACATCCGTCTTTCTTAACCCTACTAGCTTAAGCTCAAAGTAAACAAGCTTACACCTTACTAGGGCCGTTCTATTTTTTACTAAAATAAATAAAGGAGGAGTGGTTATGACTAATTGGCCTGAATTTATCAAAAATCATTTTAACAATCTACCTTATTTTAAATTCATGAATGCTACCGTTCTAGACACCAGTGAAGGCTATGCTAAAGTAACTTTACCAATTAAAGAAGCTTATGCCAATACCTACGGCATCGCTCACGGAGGCGTTGTTACTTCCCTTGTCGATATGGTTTCTGGCGTAGCGCTTAGAACTCTAAAATTAAGAATTTTAACGGTTGAAGTTACTACTGATTATCTAAGGCCCGTCAAGCTAGATGATATACTAACAGCCGAAGCTCACTTGTTACAAAAAGGACGTCACCTATTACATGCTGATATTTCTATTCACAACTCAGAAAAACGCTTAGTAGCGCGTGGCAAAGTCATTTATTGCGTACGTGGCGAAGACTCCATCGAAAATTATGACTTGCAAACTTTTAAAAGTATTATTTAAACTCCTTAGCTTTATTTTACCTAAAGAGAGCAATACCCACTGGCCCTAGCATCGCTTGACCAGTGGGTATTGCTCTCTTTAGCTTAAGTTATAATATTTTTTTAAGTCAGACGTCTATACTTTCCTGAAGTAGCCTGTATTTGTACAAATTTTCTAAAGTCCGTCATATAGTAAATTTGGACGAATTCTTGGCCTTGCTCTTCCACGACTTCACCGACGATACGTTTAAAAGTAAATAAAGTGTTTGCGGTAATCTCCGCCGCTGCCAAACGAATAATTTGTTCGCACAATTCAGTACCAGTACTAAGTTCTGGTACCTCAAAGTATTTTAATAAATCCTCTGTTTTATGCGTAGTCACTGAACTATTATTACAAGCGGTTAAAAATCTATAAAGACGCTTGGTATGCTTACCCTTCCCCTGTAATTTAACCATATCTAAAAGTGCAATAACAAACTTTTTTCCTTCAGTAGTTTGGAAAGGTTTTAATAATGATTTCTCTAAACTATAACGAATTACGCCAAAGCGTTTATCTATTCTTAAATTAGTTATCCACGTAAAATTATTACTTACTCCTTTTTCGTCATCATAAATCACATGACATTTGCTTAACGCTTCAATATCAGAATGCAAATCTTCTTCCGTATATTTTTGTTCAAGCACAGCGCTAATCTCTCTTTGGATCTTCAGTTTTTTATTAAAACAAAGACTATAAATAAATTTATGATTATGCCCATTTTTAAACAACATCAATAAATTCTGCATCACTAAGCGCTGAGTAATCGTTAAATCATCTATTCTATATACATTTCTCTTACAAATACTTTCTATTAATTCTAATTCTCCCATTAAAACGCCTCCTGCACGCTTGGTTAAAAAAATAGCCGTTTCTTGTCACACTAAATACAACAGCTGTTTTTTCTCACCCGTCATGCGCAGGTTCAAAATATTGTTTTCAAACGGTAACCCGACTTCAAACCTTAGTTTGTCACGGTTGCGCGACAGCGTCGGATTTACACCGACTTCCCCGTTCTGCATTATTTAGAAAATGTCCTAGTACCTTTTTATTAACACTATCTTTTTTACTAGTCTCGCCCAATACTCCCTCGACTTTTAACCACAAATCTTTATATCTCAAGGC
>DVNI01000060.1 GCA_018714505.1 Candidatus Avacidaminococcus intestinavium | reverse complement strand
TCTTGGTATCTTTTTTTCTCATTTTTCTTTTTTGGTTTCATCAATCTTCCCATTGCTAAAATATTATATGATAGGGATCATTTAAGTTCAATTTCTAATTTAGCGCTGTTACAATCAAAAGAAACAGCGCGGCTATAAATTGTAGTGAATTAAAAAATAGATGGGTAAAAATATTTTGCCAGATATTTTTTGACCAATAATAAATTAAAGCAAACCATGCACCTACCACCATATAAGGAACCATTTGCACTACATTCCCATTAAAATTGTTCCAATGGACTAAGCCAAATGCCACCGAAGAAACGATAAACATTAAAATCGTAATTCCTTTTCTATTTCGCCATTGATAAAATAAGACATGGCGAAAGACGATTTCTTCACTAAAAGGTGCCATTAAGGTAACTAAGGTGCCAATAAGGGCAATCGTTGCTTCCGAAGTCGTTCCCACACCAGCGGCACTCAAACTATCTGTACCATTAAAAATAATTCCCATTACGCTTCTTGTTAAGGCTAACAAGATATGAGCGACAATGGTTCCTAGCACAGCTAGTCCCAAATGAACAGCTAGATGTTCTCTAAAATTTTCCCACTGTTGTTTTAAAATCTGGCCATATAACAAGAGCAAAACTACCAGTGCTACCGCTCCAAGCACTACTGTAACAAGAATCTTTGCTGTATTCGTTGAAAATTGTTTTACGATAATTCCGCCAGCAAAAAGTTGCAATAACGGTACCATAATTGCTCCTATACTTTTTGGTATACTAATTTTTGTTTTAGCTGTCTTCATTTCTTTTTCTTCTTCTGTCAACTCTACTACCTTCTTTTCCTTTCTTTTTAAAAACCAAATATAATAAAAAAAACTCAAAAAGGAGAAGATTATTGTATATATAAGGGCTGTGGGAATACTAAATCCCGTTTCCGTACTTAATGTACCAAAAGCCACTTGATCAAAAGCATCAATTAAGCTATGGAATATCACCGGTACCCAAATACATTTTGTCAGCAAATATACAACTGCTAAGAAAGAGCCAATAGCAAAGGCTGAGATAGCTTGTAAAAAAGTATTTAAAAAGTGTCCCTCACTTAAATTCATTAAATGAATGGCGCCAAAAGAGCCACCACTTATTAATATAATCTTAGCTATTGATGTTTTCTTGTTTGCCAGTAACCCCTCAATTAGTAAACCGCGAAAGACATATTCCTCTAAAAATCCCACGGAAAAGCCCAGAATTAGAGCAATCAAAACATTCTGTAAGGACAAATCAAAGCCTTTGCTAATTAGCCCATCACCAATTAAGACAATTAGGACAAAGATTAAATAAAATAAGTTTTTCTTTTTCCCTAGACCTCTGCAACCAATAGTTATTTTAAAATGCATTTTATTTAGTAATAAGAAAAACAAAATCATGAGAATTCGCGACGTAATATCGATTAAATTAGTTGCCACGATGTCATGACCCATAAACATTCCAAATATCAAACGTGAAATTATTTGTGCGATTGTGCTTGCCACTACCAGATAAACAAGTAAAGACCCAATAAAAAGCCATTTATTTTTCTTCATAAAAAACCTCCTATAATGTTAATTATATCATAAACATTATAGGAGGTGTCTGCCATTTATTTTTCTTACATTGTTTCATACAATCTTACATCTGTGTAAGTAATGAGTCTTGATTTATTAGCGTGCATTCTTTTTTGATTCCACATCGAAGATAACAGCTGCTAATAAAACTAAGCCTTTGACAACTTTTTGCCAGTTCGCATCAATCCCCATAATAGACATACCTAGGTTAATAACGCCCATTAGGGTAGCGCCAATGATAACTCCGGGAATGGTTCCACTACCACCATAGGCTGATGCTCCACCAATAAAGCAAGAACCAATAGCATCCATTTCATAGCTATCTCCGGCGGTTGGATTAGCTGAATTAAGTCTGGCAATCGTTACCATCGCTGCCACTGCTGCCAAAAGTCCCATATTGGCATAGGCGATAAAGTAAACTCTATTGGTATTAATTCCCGATAGTGCTGCGGCTTTTTCGTTACCACCAACTGCATAAAAATGACGACCTATTGTTGTTCTCGACGTAATATAGCCATAAATCAAGACAATAATAGCAATCCAGATCAGAATGTTAGGAATTCCTTTGTACATTGCCAATCGCCACATTAGCGCAATAATAGCCGCACTAATAACCAAGCATTTTGCTATTTCCGCCGCTATGCTGCCCACTTCGTAGCCCTTTTTCTTGCGATTTCTTCTTTGCCGAATACTATTTAGGATAAACAAAACTGCTGCCAATATCCCCACTAATAATGAAGTTACATTAAATCCTTGACCATTGAAAAAATCAATAATATAACTATTAAATAAATTCAAATAGGGTTTCGGCATGGGTGCAATGGTATAGCCTTGTAAAATAATGTTTGACAGTCCACGAAACATAAGCATTCCTGCCAAAGTCACAATAAAAGGAGGAATCCGACGATAAGCAACCCAGAACCCTTGCCATACGCCAATGGCTAAACCTGTCACCAACATAATAATAATACTGACTACAATATTCATATTTTTTGTGACCATGCAGGTTGCTCCTACTGCTCCCACAAAGCAAACCACTGACCCTACACTTAAATCAATATTTCCACCGGTTAAGATACATAAAAGCATACCTGTTGCCAAAACAAACACATAAGCATTTTGGGCAATCAAGTTGTTGACATTTTGAGGAAATAGCAGGCGTCCTTGTGTTTGCCAAGTAAAAAATAAAACAACAATTACTAGCACCAACACCATGGTATATTTTTTAAAAAATCCGGCTATGTTTTCTTTTTTCATCCTTATTCTCCTTTACTTGATTTTAATACACATTCCATAATCTTTTCCTGAGTTGCTTCTTCACAAGATAATTGCCCTGCTATATGACCTTCATTCATAATATAGATTCGGTCCGACATCCCAAGAACCTCAGGCAGTTCAGATGAAATCATAATTACGGATTTTCCCTGCTCTACTAAACTGTTAATAATACAATATATTTCATACTTTGCTCCTACATCAATTCCTCTGGTTGGTTCATCAAGAATCAAGATATCTGGTTCAGCAAACATCCACTTAGCTAACAATACTTTTTGTTGATTTCCTCCGCTTAAGTTGCCAACTTTTTGTTCTATGGTAGGAGTTTTTGTTTTTAGTTTTTTTCTATATTCATTGGCGACATTTATTTCTTTATCCCGATCAATCACGCTATGACGGCTAATTCCCGGCATATTTGCCAAGGTCGTATTAACCCTAATTGATTCGCTTAATATGAGTCCATTTTCTTTTCTGTCTTCTGTTACATAAGCCACTTTATGTTTGATTGCATCACTTACGGAATTTAAATGGACTTCTTCCCCTTGGATAAATAGTTGCCCGGAAATTTTCTTGCCATAACTTTTACCAAATATGCTCATTGCAAGCTCTGTTCTTCCCGCACCCATAAGTCCGGATATGCCTAAAACTTCACCTTTTTTGACGAAAAGTGAAACATTATCTACTACTTTTCTTTCTTGATAGAGGGGATGATACACCGTCCAATTTTTCACTTCCAGTGCTACTTGAGTAGAACCCTTGTTTTTTTCACGCTTAGGGAACCGATCGGTTAATTCGCGGCCAACCATTCCTTTTATAATTCTGTCTTCATTAATACTTTCTGTCCCTTTGGTTAAGGTTTCGATGGTTGATCCATCCCTTATCACAGTAATCTGGTCTGCCACATAAGCAACTTCATTGAGTTTGTGCGAAATGATAATTGAAGTCATACCATTTTTCTTAAATTCTAAAATCAAATCTAATAGTGCCTGTGAATCTTCTTCATTTAGAGAAGAAGTTGGCTCATCTAAAATCAAAAGATGGGCATCTTTTGCTAAGGCCTTGGCAATCTCCACTAATTGCTGCTTTCCTGTACCGATATCCTTTATTAATGTCCGAGAAGATTCTTTAAGACCCACTTGCTTTAGATACTTATTAGCTTCTCCATATGTTTTATTCCAGTCTATACCGTAAGATTTCCCTTGTTCATTTCCCAGAAACATATTTTCGCCAATTGTCATCTCCGGTACTAAGGCTAACTCTTGATGAATAATTACGATGCCTTTTTCTTCACTATCTTTTATTTTGCTAAATTTACAAATGTCCCCTTCATAAACGATATCACCCTCATAGGTTCCATAACCATACAGCCCACTAAGTACGTTCATCAGTGTGGATTTTCCGGCACCATTTTCGCCTACTAAGGCATGTACACTTCCTCGTTCCACCGCCAAGTTTACATTATCAAGAGCCTTTACTCCCGGGAAGGTCTTTGTTATGTTGCGCATCTCTAAAATATAATCTGCCACACTATCTCCTCCTTCATTAAAGTACAGGCGGGGATTTTCCCCGCCTGCCTTATTGCCCTTATTTAATATCTGCTTCTGTGTAATAACCGGAATCTATTAGCATTTCCTTGTAATTATCTAAAGTAACAACAGTAGGGTCACAAAGGTATGTAGGAATCACTCCTGTTCCATTGTCATAAGATTTATCATCATTGGTTTCAGCTTCACCGCCGTCCATAATTGCATCTACCATCTTAACTGTTTGCTCAGCAAGCTTACGAGTATCTTTAAATACGGACATCGATTGTTTACCAGCAATCATATTTTTTACGTTCGGTTTATCACAATCTTGACCAGTAATGATTGGCCACTCGCCGGTGTAGTTTGCTTCAAGAGAGTTTGTTACACCAAGTGCTGTGGAGTCGTTAGAGCAAAGAACCACATCTAACTTCTTATCTGCGTAGTTTGAACTTAAGATTGCATCCATTCTTGCTTGGGCTTTTTCTGTGGACCAATCGGCTGTAGCAACTTCTTCTTTTTTTACTTGTCCTGATTGAACAACAAGTTTTCCACTATCAATATATGGTTGCAGTACATCCATTGCCCCACCATAGAAGAAGTTAACGTTGTTATCTCCGGGATCTCCAGTAAATATTTCCATGTTAAATGGTCCTGCGGCATTTTCTAAATCTAATTTATCAACGATATATTCCCCTTGTTTTTGTCCAACAAGATAATTGTCAAAGGTTGCATAATATTTGATAGCTGATGAGTTCATAATCAATCGGTCATAAGAAATAACCGGAATGTTTTCTTCTTCAGCTGTTGCCAGTGGTGTACCAAGAGAATCCCCATCGATAGAAGCAATTACTAATAGTTTGCAACTGCCTGAAATCATGTTCTCAATCTGAGAAACTTGGGTTGCCGGATCATTACTAGCGTATTGTAAATCAACTTCATACCCCGCATCTTCTAGTTGTTTCTTCATGTTCTCGCCATCTTGATTCCAACGTTGCAAATCTTTTGTCGGCATTGCCACTCCTACTTTGCCGGTTCCTGATTCTGTTTTTTCAGTGGTAGTTTTATCCTCCTTCTTATCTGCTCCCCCACTTCCTGAACTACTACAGGCTACTAGTGAAAGCATCATAACCGTTGCTACACCAAGTGAAATAATTTTCTTCATTCTCTTTTTCATTTTCATCCTCCTTGACTGGTTTTTTTATTAAACTAAATATAGCATTTTAAAAACTAGACATGGTTGCTACCATCTGCAGATATTTATGCATTATTGGACCATAAAAAAAGGACTAGCATTCTTTTGCTTCGTCCTTTAAAATT
>DVNI01000059.1 GCA_018714505.1 Candidatus Avacidaminococcus intestinavium | reverse complement strand
CAGAGAAAGAAAGTGAGTTTGAATTATATGTTTGTGCCGAAATCCCTATTCATACGCTATGCCCTTGTTCGAAAGAAATTAGTGCTTATGGAGCGCATAACCAAAGAGCTATTGCAAGGATTGAAATCAGGACAAGCACTTTAGTATGGTTAGAAGAGTTGGCTACTTTTGCAGAACGCGGAGCTAGTTCTTCTATTTATAGTTTGTTAAAACGGCCTGATGAAAAATATGTTACAGAAAAGGCTTATGAAAACCCGCGTTTTGTTGAAGATGCGGTTCGGGAAATTGCTCTGGCGTTGGAGGAAGATCAACGCATAAAATGGTACTGCGCTACAGTAGAAAGTATTGAGAGCATTCATAATCATAATGCTTTTGCAAGTGTTGAAAAAGGTTGGAAAGGTGAAACTTCATGATTAGAAGAATAAATAGGGCTAGCTTGGGTGCAGAATTAAAAAAAATTGGTATACATCCAGCTAGTTATCCTATTTTTATGAATAAATCAGAAATAATACCCTTTAAATTGCTTGGGGTAAGAACGCCTGCGGCAAATATTATTAAGCAAGAAATCTTGGCAGCTGGTGGTGATTGTGCCGTTCATGCTGGTTGCATCAATTGTGGTTTAGAATACACAGATTTATTGTTATTAGGAACTAGAAAACATTATAATATATTATTAGCTAAGTTAAAGATTATGAATTATTTTGGTCTAGCAAAGATTTATAAAGAACTGCAGGAGTTTCTTACTGGGCAAGAAGTGCAAACTGTTCTGGCTGATGGACGTTGTTTGAAGTATGAACAACTGGCGATAATGGGAATTTTAAATATTACACCGGATTCATTTTATGCCCAATCAAGAATAGAAAATGTAAAAGATGCAGTAAGAAACGTTAGCAAAATGTTGGAAGATGGAGCTTCTATTATTGATATCGGCGGAGAATCTACACGCCCTGGCTCAAACCAAGTAACTACTGATGAAGAAATTAGTAGAGTAGTTCCAATCATACAAGCGATAAAAAAAGAATGGCCAAAGAGCATTATTTCGATAGATACGTATCATGCCAGAACGGCTGAGCAAGCAATTAAGGCTGGGGCAGATATTATTAATGATGTGACAGGAATGACTTATGATGACGATATGGCAAAAATTGCCATTCATTATGATGTACCGGTAGTTTTAATGCATATGCGTGGCACGCCTCAAAATATGCAGCAATTAACCACATACAATAATGTAATTGAAGATGTTTGCTCTTATTTATCTAAACAAGTTGAGCTATTAGCGGCAAAAGGATTAGAAAAAAATAAAATAATTCTTGATCCGGGTATTGGGTTTGCCAAAAACGCAAAGCAGAATTTAGCTTTAATGGGGAGACTAGAAGAGTTAGTTTCTCTTGGTTACCCTGTTTTATTAGCGGCATCACGTAAATCTACCATTGGCAGTGTCTTGGGTGATATTCCAGCTGAAGAACGCTTGTACGGAACGTTGGCAACGAGTTGCCAAGCAGTATATGCTGGAGCACATTTAATAAGGGTACACGACGTAAAAGCAAATGCAGACGCAGTAAGAATGTTGGAGGCTATTTTAAAATGTCAATAGTTTTTATTGCGTTAGGAAGTAATCTGGGAAAGCGATCTTTTTATATTAAAGAAGCAATTAAAAGATTGCAAGAAGAAGGATTAGAATTATTAGCAAAATCTTCTTTGATTGAAACGCAACCTTATGGGGTAACAGATCAACCTAATTTTATTAATGCAGTAATTTCTATGAAGACTAGTTTAGAGCCACAAGTATTGCTGCAATTATTATTACAAATTGAACAAGAGCTAGGTCGGGTAAGAAAACGGCACTGGGGAGAGCGAACTATTGATTTAGATTTATTGTTTTATGATGAAGTTATTTTACAAGAAAAGAATTTAATTTTACCACATCCTGATTTGCAAAACAGAGATTTTGTATTAGGGCCGTTGGTAGAAATTGCCCCAAATTTAAGACATCCTGTATTGGGAATAACGGCTAAAGATTTGCTTTTAAACCTAAAGAATGGAGCTGAAAAAAGATGAATTGCTATGTTAATCTCAACAATTTGCTCGTTTTTCGTAATTTGCTGGAAGATCCTGTAATTATGGCATTAAAAAAACCTAAAGAGGTATTTTTACCTGAACTATATGCAACTATGATTGAGAAGGCAGAAAAATACGGATTAATGGGTATTATTCCTGTTGAGTATATAATGTATGCAATTAGTCATCAGCAAAATACTTTTAATACTATTGCGGAAAAACATAATGGTTATGTAGGCGAGGGATTAAAAAAAGCTACTGCGGCAGATATTATTTTATTGCGAGGATTTATTTTAGAAGTTTTCAACCGTTTTAAGCTACATCCATTACTTGGTAACTATATTCCATCACAAATAAAACCAATTGCCGGACGTAAGATTTTAGAAAAGTGTTTTATGGATTATGGTGTAGATAGTTCAGGTATGTCCGCAGTCGAACAATTGTGTGAATATTATTCTAAGTTTGGTTACGGTATAATGGCAGATTTTGTAGCTTTTAATTGGGATGGGGAGCATTTGTCTTTGCAGGGCGTCAGTAATTACTCTACGATGACTTTTGATTCAATTGTTGGTTATGAACGTCAGAAGAAGATCCTTATTAAGAATACAGAAGCTTTTTTAAAAAACAAACCAGCTAATAACGTTTTGTTGTTTGGTGATCGTGGTACCGGAAAATCATCGTCAATTAAAGCAATAGGCAATTACTTTTATGAAGATGGTTTGCGTATGGTGCAAGTTGGACGAGAGCATTTTGTTCAATTGCCATTAGTGATGAGCGCTCTTAGTAAATGGGGCAAAAAGTTTATCATTGTTTTAGACGATCTTTCTTTTGAAGAATTTGAAATAGAATATAAAGCACTTAAATCTATTCTTGATGGTGGTCTAGAAGTAAAACCTCCTAATGTTTTATTTTATGCATCATCAAATAGAAGAAATATTATTAAAGAAGTTTGGCAAGATCAAAATATGGCAGAGTTGCATAGTAAAGATAGTATTAATGAAAAAATATCTTTAGCTGATCGTTTTGGTATTAAATTATTTTACGATTCGATGGGGCAAGATGAGTATTATGCATTATTGAAAGATTTGGCAAACAAAGAATCTTTAGATGTTTCGGAAGAAGATTTATTAGCGGAAGCTTTAAAATGGGAAATGAGCCATACGGGTAGAAATGGTAGAATTGCTAGGCAACTATTAGATTACCTGCATGGAAAATGAAAAAGAGATTCACCAATAATTGTTGGTGAATCTCTTTTTTATCTTATTGTAATAATAGACGATAATATTTTTTCTTGCCTTTGCGGATTAAGAGTGAGGCATCGGTGCTAAACGCAGCCGGTGAAAGTTCGAATTCAACATCTTTAACTGTGTCATCGCCTAAATAAAGACCACCTTGGTTGATTAAACGACGTCCTTCACTTTTACTAGCAAAAACCTTATTTGTAGTTAGAATATCTAGTAATTTGCCAGAGGCTTGTTCCGCAGTTAGTATAATCGTTGGAACATCGTTAAGGTTAGAGCCGCCAGAAAAAAGGGCTTCAGCAGCTTGTTTGGCTTTATCAGCTTCAGCTTCGCCATGTACTAGCTTAGTTACCTCATAAGCTAAGACTATTTTAGCCTGATTGATTTCAGCTCCTTCTAATGAAGATAAGCGTTTAACTTCGTCCATTGGTAAAAAAGTTAGTAAAGAAAGACAGTTTTCAACATCTGCGTCATTTATATTGCGCCAGTATTGATAAAAATCATATGGTGGAGTTTTTTGAGGATCAAGCCAAAGCGCACCACCCACAGTTTTACCCATTTTAACGCCTTCACTGGTTGTTAATAGTTTAGATGTCATACAAAAAGCAGGTTTATGCTCTTTACGTCTAATGAGTTCGACACCAGCTAACATATTTGACCATTGATCATCGCCACCAAGTTGCATAACGCAGTTATACTTGCGATTTAAAGTTAAAAAATCATAGGCCTGCATAATCATATAGTTAAATTCAAAGAAGGAAAGGCCTTTTTCCATTCTAGTTTTAAAACATTCAGCAGATAACATTCTATTGACTGAGAAATGAACACCAACTTCTCTTAATAGATCAATGTAGTTTAATTGGAGTAACCAATCAGCATTATTAACCATTAGTGCTTTATCATCTGAGAAATCAATAAATCTAGACATTTGCTTTTTAAAACACGCGATATTGTGATCGATAAATTCTGGAGTTAACATTTTGCGCATTTCATCTTTGCCACTGGGATCTCCAACCATTCCGGTACCGCCGCCTAGTAAACAGATGGGACGATGTCCTGCTTTTTGCATATGTGACATGAGCATTAAAGCGATAAAGTGACCAACATGTAAACTATCTGCTGTAGGGTCGAAACCAATATAAAAAGTTATTTTTTCTTTTTCTAATAACTCGGTTATTTCCTCCTCGTGCGAAATTTGCTTAATGAATCCACGTTCTTTTAACGTTTCTAAGACTGACATTTTAACACCCTCCGATAAATTTAGTTAAATAAAATAAAAAAGCCCTTTCCATAAATAATATGGAAAGGGACGAGTCAACCCGCGGTACCACCCTGTTTGTTCTTTGTTAAAAAGAACCTCTTTAATAACTGATAACGGAGTAACCCGATCCGGGCCTACATGATTTCAGCCGGTAGCTCGCAAGTGTATTCGGTATTAATTGTCAGTAAGGTTACACCCTTTCCCTTACTCTCTGCTTGGTTGGCAAATAATACTTACTTGTCTTGTTCATCGCTTTGCTATTTATCACAATATATCAATCGTTAGATCGTTTGTCAAGTGGTTATTTTACAAGTTGTGAAGTACAATGTGGGCAACGAGTAGCTTGTTTATCAATTGTACCATAGCAAAATGGACATTTTCTTTCTGGTGCAACTTCAGCTGGTGGGAAAAGACGATTGGCTTGTCTTATAATTATAAAAATGCAGAAAGCAACAATTAAAAAGTCAATAATAGAGTTTAAAAATAGGCCATAAGCAATGACAGGTGCTTTTGCGGCTTCAGCTTCTGCCAACGAAGCAATTGGTTGATCAGATAGGTTAATAAACAGTTCTTTGAAATCAATACCGCCTAAAATAAATCCAATGGGGGGCATTATTACGTTTGTAACTAGGGAAGAAATTATCTTGCCAAAAGCACCACCGATAATAACACCGACTGCTAAATCAAGCACATTGCCACGCATAGCGAAATTTTTGAAATCATTAAAAAAAGACATTACAGTTATCCTCCTTTTTCAATAAATAATATACTTATTAATAATTCGATAAAGAAAGGTGATATCCTTCTACCTTGACTCTTAAAGCCTGTTATTTTATAATTAACTGCGAGAAATAATATTTTGCGGTGAGAGCTTACGTTGCTAAAACAGCAAAAGTGATTAAGCGCAAGAGGGAGGATATGCGATGAGAGATGATTTGGTTGTGCCGGGCGAAAATGAAGAAAACTTTGTTGCGGCGCCGAATACCCGTGTTGTTACAGTTCCTTTTACACCACTCGAAGAGAGATTGTCGAAAGAAAAACCACAGTTAATGTCGGGCTTGGCAAAACTTAAAGAGTTATTGGGTGAAGAAATTTTTAAACGCCGTATTAGTACGGTTCACAATATTAATTTGAGTGGTCGTGCAATTCTATTTGTGGTAGAAAATGAATTGCAACGTACACATCTAGAACGAGATTGTGTTGTAGCAATTATGGAAGCATTTGAAGTTGATAATGTCAGGGTTGTCGCTATGTAATTGGTAATTTAATAATAATAAAATGGTTGCTCTATTTTAGAGCAACCATTTTATTATTAGAGGTTAAAAAAAGATTTCGCCCAGAAACGAATAATTAGCAAATAGTAGCATTGTTGATGGTTCAATTATTGTACCAAAGGCCATTTTTAGAGCAACAAAAAAGACTCTCAAAACCTTGAGAGTCAGT
>DVNI01000058.1 GCA_018714505.1 Candidatus Avacidaminococcus intestinavium | reverse complement strand
AATCAACAAACCAGCCGTACTACGCTGCGCTAAGGGTAAAAGTTCTTTGGCCACCACTTCATATTTTGATTGATCTTCTCCGTTAGAAACCCAGCTTAAAAAATCTGCACCAACTTTTGAGTTTTTAATTGCAAAAGCAGCCAACGAAGATGTGTTATTACATAAAACACCAGAATTGATTTTAAACTTAGCACAATTTAACTGTGCCCACTGCTCAAATCCTTTATGCCCCGATAAGAGTTTGCCTCTGGCATGATGAGGTTCACACAAGTCTTGTAATAAATGTAGTGCCGCACCTAAGAAAAAAATACTTTTCTTAATCTCATGTTGATAGAGTAGTTGCAATGCTTGATGATAATAGCCTTGCATCGTTTCTACAGCATTAGTACAATGCCATAATCCCTTACCCGTAGCCGGATTAAAATAGTGATTAATATTCTTCCAATCACTATCTGCCCAGTACACTCCTTTATTTAATTCACTTAGATATTTATTATAAAAAGCCGCATACTCTGCATAACCATCATTTGCTAAAATTATAAGCGCCTGACTATTACAAAATTCATGCGTATAACCAGGCTTATCAATAAACTTTTGAAAAGGGGCAGCGAGTGTTAAAAGACCTTTAATGCCTTGTTCAAGGATTGTATTTTTGCTAGTACGCATCGCTTTCTCCTATTAATTATTTATAAATTAAATCACCTTGGCAATTTTTTGTTCGCGTTGTACTTCTTCTAAGACTGCTATTATTTCTTGTGTAGCCGCCGTATTCCCTCTTTGTGCGGCTTGCATCTGCATTTCGGTAAGCTCGTTTTCTCTTCGGAGCAAGGTATCCACTAAGGTTGACACTGTATTTAGTTCGGTCACAATAATTCCTACGCCCTGCTCTTTTAAATAACGGGCATTATCTTCTTCTTGACCGGGCAAAGGACTAAATAAAAGCATGGGCAAAGCCATCGATAAAGCCTCACTGCAAGTTAGCCCGCCAGGTTTTGTAATTAATAGCGAAGATTTTGCCATTAAGCTTGCTATATTATCTACATAACCTAGGATTTCTATTTCTTGCCTAGTATAATTCCATTTTAATAATCTTTGCCGCAAGGATTCGTTGCTGCCAGTAACTACGGTAATTTTAATTTTGTGTTGCACCGCTTGTAATTGGGCTACTACTTCTTCGACAGCTCCCAACCCCAATCCTCCGCCCATCAAGAGCACGCTAGGCGTTGCTTGCCCTTTAGCGAATACTGTTTGCGCTTGTCTGAACTGCGTTCGCAGCGGCATACCCGTCACAAAGATTTTGGTAGCGCTAATACCTTGCTTTTGTAATTCTTCTTGCAAGCTACGACTTGCAACAAAATACGCATCGACTTCTGGATATTGCCATAATTGATGTAAAGTAAAGTCGGTTATCACCGCTGCCAAAGATTGGGGTAATTGCTTCTTATAACGCAGATATGCCGCAGCACAACACGGAATAGGATGCGTACAAATAACCAAATCTGGTGTGTATTGTGCTAATAAACGTTTCAACTTAGTCTTCATTGCCCAGGACATAATACTTTTAACATTACTATTAAAAAAAGACTTTTGCGAATAACGATACAATACCTCATACGCTTCAGGAAATAATTCCAACATATTGAAATAAGTATCCTTCATGAATTTCCCCAAAGCATACTCGCCATCAAAGAAATCCACAACGACTACCTCCGCCTGTGGCTCTAATTGCTTATATCTTTCCTGTAACGCTTTCGCCGCCTGAGTATGACCCGAACCGATAGAGGCAGAAATAATTAAAATTTTCTTATTTATTGTACTCACCCCTATAATTATTTGTATGTTACGCTTGATAATTTCACTCTACCATAAACTTGTAAAAACAATATTAAGTGAATGTAAAATTTATGCATGATTTTTAGGTTCATAAACTAACGAAAGGACTTCCTCACCACGAGGAAGTCCCTAAAATATAATCTATAAAAGTCGTGCTGCTTCCGCAGCGAGTGGCGAACGTTCACATTCATCATTTTGCAAAGTGACTTGGAAACACAGCTTCGATCCCCGCATTCTTTCACTAGCATAAACCAGCCCATTAGAGCGACTATCAAGATACGGATGATCAATCTGCGCTGGGTCACCAATAATAACTATTTTCGTTCCTAAGCCAGGTCTAGTAATAACCCCTTTTGCCTGCCGCGGCGTAGAGTTTTGCATTTCATCAAGAATCATCCAGTATTTTTGTAATGACCGGCCACGTTGGTAAGCCAGTGCCTCCGTCTGAATAATGCGATTATCAAAAAGCATTTGTACTGAATCTTCGATCTGTGCTAACTCCTTCATTTCTTCACAACCATTACTATTCATTAATACAAACAGATTATCACGAACACCACGCATAAAAGGACTAATTTTTTCTGCTTCTGAACCCGGCAAAAAGCCGATATCTTCATCCATAGGTACATTCGGTCGACATAATAAAAGATGATGATATTCTAAAGACCGACACTCCATAATCTTATGCAACCCCGTACCTAACGCATAAAAAGTTTTAGCCGTTCCTGCTGGACCTTTTAAAATTACCAAAGGCGCCTCTTGCGCGCTCATCATCAAGCATTCTTGCATAAATATTTGCCCAACATTACGGGGCACAATACCAAAAGGATTATGCTTATAATATTTAAGATGCACAATCTTTTCTCCATCAAAACGTCCTAACGCCGTATGCCTTTCTTTATCTGTGGACTTAATTAATACAAATTGGTTGGTACTAAGCACTGCTGGTTCTAGTATATTATGCACCGCATCAAAACTTTGTAGTGCACTCGCCTCAATTGTTTGATATTCTTCATCATGAAATTCATCTATAACAGTTGACGCACAATATACTACCGCTCTGCCCGTGTATTGCTCATCAACAGCGCTAACTTTGTCATTGCGAAAATCTTCTGCTTGGATCTGCAAGATGCTTGCTTTCACCCTTAAATTAGTGTCACGACTAACTAAAACTACATCATGACGTTCTTCTTGTAAACCTTTACACACCTGTAATATTCGGTTATCCGCCTTAGTCAAATCAAGATGTGGCGGCATTCTTGTTTCCGTATGATTAGTTTCAACTTTTAGTAAGCCACCTTCTGCATTGACGACAATACCTTCTAATAAATTACCCTTAGCAAGCAAAGCATCAACCAAACGACTAACCTGCCTACTATTGGCACCTCGCTCACTAGCTTCTGTCTTAAAACGGTCGATTTCTTCCAAAACAACTTCAGGTAAAATCACGTAATGTTCACTAAATAAAGTAAACGCATTCGGACTGTGAAGTAAAACGTTAGTATCCAGCACATAATGTTTCATCGCATCATCACCTTTTCTGACAGATAATTATCTTGCTCAAACTTAACGCCTTATTAAATTGTCTTGCTGTATAATTCTACGTCACACTGCTTGAATCCTTTGGCTTTTACCCTCTTAAGCACCCGTTTTCGTTAAATGTTTGTTAAATTTAAAAAACAAAAGAACAGCCTTTACTGCCCAAACTCAGCAGCGAAAACTGTTCTTTTACTTAATATCGTCTTTAAAAACCTAAATAAAACATATAAAAAGCAATTAATAACATTAGCGTGCCTAATACGTACTTCAAGATTATACTAAAAGTACCATACCGTGGATTTGCCGTAATTGAACGCGCGAAGCCAATCGACGTACCCGCCGCAATCACTAAAACACTATGCCCTACCGCATAACAAGCTAATAAAAAAGCACCCCACCAAAGATTGCCGCTACCAGCGACAACACTCAATAAAACAACAAGCACCGGTGTTGCACAGGGCGAAGAGAAAATGCCCGCAAGAATACCCGTTGCCAACGCGCCCGGATAGCCACGCATCTTACTCTTACCAGTCAAATAACTGGAAGGAATAAATTCAAATAATTCAAAAGTTTGTAGCGCCATTAAGACCATCAAGGTCCCTAAAGCCAAATACCACCACTGTCCAGCTCCTGTAAAAAAACTGCCAAAAACAGCTGCTAAAACACCTAATAGGGTGAACGTAATTGCCATGCCAATTGCAAACAAGAGTGATAGTAAAAAAGACTTTCTTGTACTTTTACTACCGCTTCCCACATAACCAATAACAAGCGGCACACTGGTAAAAGCGCAAGGCGTCAGCGACGTAAGTACGCCAGCCAAAAAAGCAATGGGCGGCGCTAGCCATAAGCTATCATTAAGCATTTGCGATAGATTAAAAAGCAAGTCCTCAAGCATCGGAGACACCAAGCTCTTTAAAGATTTCAATCAATTGAGCTCGCCTTAATAAGCCTTGATGGGCGGTTAACTTGTGTTGATTAGTTGCTTTATCTACATATCTTTGTAATTGCATATCCCGCTTAGCTGAAGGTACATACGGGCTACCATCACGATTAAAAAAGAATTGTGTAGGAATTACTTCGAGCGGAAAGCCCTCCGCAAGCTTTGGGTAACGTTCGATATCAGCATAGACAATAATCATGCGTCCCTGATATTCAGCATTCAATTCTCGTAAAGTAGGCGCCATCTCACGACAAGGTGGGCAGTAATCTGCGCCAAAATCAATCATTACCGGTAAGCCTTGTCCTAATAATTCTGGCAAGTTAAGTTCTGTTATCAGTAGCGGATATTGCAAAGAAGCATTAACAGCTAATTGTTGCTTTTCTACTTGTTTCTCTTCATTTTTATAAAACCAAATACCACCGACCACCAAAAAGATCATTACAGGCATGAGAATCTTCCATATTTTTTTAGACATATTCATCTCCTTTTACGTTTTTTTACCGATTATTATTTTTCGTTTTTCATATTCTTACCGTAAGGTAGAGCAAAAGCTTCCTCTTGCGGTATTTGCAAGTATTTATAAGCTAATTCTGCTGTTTTACCAACTAATTTCATGCATTGAATCCGTCTTTCCTTACATTCCCAATCTGCATAATGACCTGTAATACCAGCGCAAGTGACGCCATTGTTTTGCGCTGTGAATTCTTCTACCATCTTATTATAACGTCGATAATATTTATCCGCAATTTCACTACCTCTTACTGTACTATCCACCGCATACGGATCTTTACGCCCGTATACTGCACCATTAGCCATTACTGCTGCCGATAAGGCGCCGCAAGTAGTTCCTGACAAGCCGATTCCGCCACCAAACCCTATACACATCGCGATACTTTCTGGTGGTACGTCTAAAACGCCAGCTCTTACTAACGCATCAAATACACTTTCTGAACAATTCAAACCACTTTTAAAATTTTGCACTGCATATGCACCAACTTGCTTAGCAACTTCTTCGTTGTAACTCATCTTGACTCCTCCTCTAAAGACTATGCCCATCTCTACTGCTTATATTTCTGGTTTTAAAATAATTATCCTGCTAATTGTAAAAAAATACCTCCGCAAGTTAACGGAGGTCCAAAATTTATCAATCCTTAATAATCGGCACCGTTAGGCTACCAGTCGGCATTAAAATCACCTTATAGTCTTTACCGACAAGCTGCTCCGCTTGCACTAATGCCGCCTCAACGTTATCGACAACATCGGTAAAAAATAAAGACTTAGCTATTTGTTCATCAAGTTCGCTAACAAGAATAAATTTGGCTTTTTTCATTAAACGCGTTACCGCAAAAGCTTTATGCGCTCCAATAACAAAATTTTTCTCTAACTCCGCTTTAATCAAATCCGGTGATGCGTTCTTTTTACAAGTTTCTTCTAATTGTGCAGAACCACTACCTTCAGCACATTCAGCCAGTAAGATAACTACGCCACCTTCTTTAACCGCACACCAAGCATTATCCATCGTTTTTTGCATTTGATAAACATTTATATCCTTAGGATAGCCACCACAACTAGCAATTACAACATCAGCCGCTTCCGGAATCGGAACGCCATAAGCAGCATCGACAAATTGGCAAGCCTCCAGATGAGCTTTATCATAATCACCAGCAAACATTGCTAAAAACCGGTGTTCTTCATCGAGCACCGCATTAAATAAAAACAGCGAACGCCCTTTAGCAAAAAGTTCTACACCTTCCATTTGGTCTTCGTAAACTGGGTTACCATGCAATTTACCTAAACCAGCGTGCTCATCTAACATAAAGCTATGATTCACTCTAATTGTTTCATACGCCGAAACTCCAGGTAAAATCGCTTTGCGTCCCCCACCATAACCAGCAAAGAAATGATGCACAATCGTACCCGTCAAAATCACATGATCAACATCACAAATCAACTTATTAATCCAAACCGGTGTTCCACGCGAAGTATCACCAAAATAAGCAAAATCGTCAGCAATCATTGCATCACTATTATACATTTTAATGCGTGACGCTACCTCGGTGCCAACCGCTTCGACCATTTCCTCTGCCGACATCGTGCGATGCGTACCTAAAGCAAAAACTATCCGCATATCCTCATCTTTAACGCCTAACCTATTAAGTTCATTAACCAAAACAGGCATAAAATCAAAGCTATTAGCAACTCGCGTAGGATCATTACAAATAAAGGCTACAGTTTGTCCCGGCTTAACTATTTCTTGTAAAGGCGGCCTACCAATCGGATTAGATACAGCCTCTAAAACTGCAGCTTTAATATCTGTAATCGGCGGCAAGTCCGGCATCCGTACTTCCTTAAGTACCTTTCCTTCATCAAGCGTAAACTCTTTATGACCATGACCGTAATGATATGAATATTTTTTACACGTCACCACTATTACCTCCCTAAGGCATTTTAATTATCCTAATTTTACCATATTTAAGACAGGGGGACGGTCCTTTTTTGTCTGATTCTTCCGAATCAGACAAAAAAGGACCGTCCCCCTGTCTTACAGCACCACTTCTTTAAACTCACAATCAGTTACCGTAAACATACGTGCAGCAAGTCGTTTACCACGTTCAAGATCCTTCGTAAAAACAATCTTGCTCCGTCCTACACCATCATGTAATAAATTGTTTTCCATTAAAATGGTTTTAGTATCTAAAGCCGTCTGCTCCGCCGGATCAATCACGGCAACTTCGGGTCCCACTGCTTGTTCAATTTCTTTTTTTATAAAAGGATAGTGCGTGCACGCTAAAATAATAGTGTCTACACCAGCATCTTGCATGCAAGCAGCATAGTCAGTAATAACTTTAGTCAGCTCCGCTGATCCAAAAGCTTCTCCTTCAATCAAGGGTACAATCTTAGGACAAGCTTGCGGCACAAGGTTAACTTCCGGGTTTAATGTCAAAATTGCATTAGCATGAGCATGAGATTTAATCGTAAATTCTGTTGCAAAAATACCGATATTCTTATTATGGCTCGCCGCTAAAACAAGCTTA
Source organism: Candidatus Avacidaminococcus intestinavium (assembly GCA_018714505.1). Classification (GTDB taxonomy): domain Bacteria; phylum Bacillota; class Negativicutes; order Acidaminococcales; family Acidaminococcaceae; genus Avacidaminococcus; species Avacidaminococcus intestinavium. The sequence goes on along the minus strand of DVNI01000058.1, from coordinate 16,963 downwards.
GCACCTTTAGACATACCAACAATAGGAAATAATCTCCCTTTTTGCAAAGTGTCTATGCCTAATACGCTTAACGTGTTACAAGCAACAACTACTAGCTTTACTTGCTGTTTTTCTAAATAGTCTAGCATCTGTTGGACAAAACTTCTTACTGTGCTTTCGTCACGTGAACCATAGGGCGTCCTTGCTGTATCACCAAGATAAATAAAATGCTCTCTTGGTAAAAGTTCTTTTAAACGTTTAAGTACAGTAAGTCCCCCGACACCTGAATCTATTACGCCAATCGGTGCATTCTTATTAAGCAACGTTTTCATCTCCTAAGAGTATCATTTACTGCCCATATTATAACATTTTCAGATATACTTTATCCAAAATTTGTAAGTACATAATATGGCAATCACACCCAAAACAATGTAATCAGCGAAACCTAGTTCCTGCTTACGCATATTTTTATAAGTATTAGCCCCAAAGCCTTTAAGCTCCATACTAAGTGCCAAAGTATCACTTTTAGCGATAGCTCTCATCACCAAAGGTTTTATTACCACAACGTAAGCATATAAGCGTTTAAAAACGCTACCACGATTTGAATAACCGCGGCAAGACTGCGCATCAAGAGTTGCCTTACTATCACTCAAAAAGTCAGGCACAAACCGCAAAGCGGTCGTCAACATAAAAGCATATTCGCAAGGCATATGAAAACGTTCAACTAAAGCTTGAGCAATATCTTGAATTTTAGTTGCCGCAAGCAAACACAGAAACGCTAAAGTCATAACAAGCATTCTTAGTCCACCAGTCAATGCTACTTCTAGTGGCGATTGAAATAACAATTGTAACAAAATCATCATGCCAGTAAAGACCGCTAATGCGCCAATTGCCGCAAGCGTTGTTTTGTCGTGTCTAATATATAAAAGCAGTACTAATTCTAATACCAAAATAAAAGAAACCCACATCACTGGCAAAATAAATACAAGCGCCGTTACAGCTAATACCGCCACTAACTTCGTAAACGCAGTCAAATTCATTTTGTTTCACCGCCTTTAACCACAACTTGCTGACAAAATTCAGCTGGGGTTAATGCTGTAATCCCCAAAGCAGCACCAAGCTCTGCCATGGTTGGTTGCGTAAGTCCCCATTGATTAAGATCACGTTTACCGTCAAACAAAGTATCCGGTCGATCATCAAAAACTAAGTTACCATTATGTAAAACCAAAACTCGCTTAGCATACAAACGGGCAATATTCATATCATGAGTAATCAAAATAATCGTAATACCTTTTTCTTCATTTAGTACTCGTAAATAATTCATCATCTGAATTTTTTCTAAACTATCTTGCCCGTTAGTAATTTCGTCAAGAATAAGAATGCGCGGATTTAGTGCCAGTGCCGCTGCTACTCCTAGTCGCCGTTTTTGTCCAAAAGAAAGCGTTCGTGGATAAACATCAGCAAAGTCACTCAGTCCCATAGCCTGCAAAGCTTCTTCTACTTGTTGGTTTAAATCAGACTCTGCCAACTGCTTATTACGTGGTCCATAGGCCACTTCTTCCCATACTGTATCCGCCAAGATTTGTAAATCTGGGTTTTGAAACACATAACCAACCCGATCTGCTAAATCCGCTGGTTCTAATTTTTCAATATTTTCGTCATCGACATAAACTGCACCTGAACGAGGATGCACTAGTGCCATGAAAAGTCGACTTAAAGTAGTTTTGCCGCTACCATTATGACCTAAGAGCGCAATAAATTCTCCGTTTGCTATTTTACAGTTAATATCATTTAGAACTGGCTCACCACGTCGATAAGCATAGTTAACTTCTCTCGTCTCAATCATTGTCGTTTGCCCTCCCATACACTGCTTTTAGCTCAGCAATCGCATCGTCTGTTGTTCTCCATATGCCCAATGACACACCATCTCTTTTTTGTAAGCAAAGCTTCACTTGCCAAATCTCCGGCAACAAACATTGTAAACAGTTTTCATCATAAGCACGAAGAGCAGCTTGTTCAAAACTATCCGCCGCAATGACTTCTCCATCTTTTAACGCCACTAAATCAGTTGCATAGGGCAAAACATAATTAAGGTTGTGTTCGACAACTACAACCGTCATTTGATATTTTTGGTAAAGACTATTTACTAATTTGTACAAACTAGCAGCCCCTTCCGGATCCATTGCGGAAACCGGCTCATCGAGCACTAAAACCTTCGGTTGCACTGCTAGCACCGACGCCAATAAAAGTCGTTGCCGTTGCCCACCCGATAACTCATCCAATTGATAATTTTCTCTGCCTGGCAAACCTACGTCTTCCAAAGCTTTTCTCGTTCTTGCTTCAACTTCTTCAGGCGGAAAACCATGATTTAAAAGTGCAAAAGCGACTTCTTCGCCAGCCGTTAAAGATACCAACTGACTTTCATAATCTTCTAACATCAAACCCAAATGCATAGCAATGTCCGAAACTCGTTTTCCCTTTGTGTCTTGCCCTAAAACTTCTACTGTGCCAGCATAACGACCGCCATAATAATAGGGAACAATACCCGCCATCGCCTTGCACAAAGTCGTCTTGCCCGCACCGCTAGGTCCCATTAATACCGTAAAAGAACCAGGTTTTATTGTTAACTCAATATTCTTTAAAACCAAATCACTATTAGGATACGCATAATAGAATTTATTGAATTTAACTACATCAGCACTCATTTTTTACGCCCTCCCTGCATGAAAAATAATTTTTGCGCAGGCGCAAATAAAACTTGCGTAATAAAACCATTCAAAACAGCAACCGTCGCCACGACTGGTAACATCGCATAAATATAAACGCTAAGCGGTAAACTCAAAATCAACTTGAGGATAAATGTAAAAACGGCTCCACTCGCCATTGTCGCTAAAAATCCTGTAAAAAAAGGACCAAACTTAAAATTAGCCAAGCCAATTTTTACCATACTTTTAACCATCATCGCCGCCACTAAAGCACCCGTTAAATCGCTAACAAGATTACCCAAAGGAAAAGCTGATTTTGAAGAAGGGACCAAGGTTAAGCCCGCAATAAAACCAATACCTGCCGCTTGTTTAAAACTAGGGTCGGTCAAGCTAATCGTAATAGAGTACATAGCAATCGTCCAATTAGGCGTAACGCCTCCAATATTAGGACTAATAGTATGCAAAATTATGCCAATCGCCAACAGTAGTGCTGTAATGGCTACCCAACGATGAGTGTCCTTTGCCGGTTCTATTTCAATTAATGCTACTTGTTCAACCAAGTTCTCTTCATCTTTCATTATTTTTCCTCCTTATTATCTTGCTTTTATAAACAAAAAAAGCCCCTCATCCCTGTAGGGACGAGAAACTCTCGCGGTACCACCCTGCTTAGCTATCACTAGCTCTGCTTATTGTAAAATACAGGTTCTAAACCGATATTTCCTTCGTTGATAACGGATGAAGCTCCCGATGGCATCTACCCCGGCCCAGCCGGCTCAAACCACGTCTCGTAGGCCCATTCAATTTGCTGATATGTGCCGGACTTCCACTACCACCGACTCGCTTTGACATTCTTGGCAAACCTACTCTTCCCACTCATTGACTATTAATATAGATTTTAGACAAAGTGTAGCAAAAGCAAACCCTCCTGTCAATCTTTTTTTTGCTTTTCTTTAGAAACTTCCTTATAATTAGAAGAAAGGTGACTAATATGTATAAACAACTTTTTAAACGTTTTATCATTATACCGATAGTAATAGTAATGCTTTTTCTGCTATCCATCTTTCCACTGTTAGCCGAAGCCTTACGTAATCTAATCTTACACTTACCAACGTATCTTTATTTTTTTCTGGATGTTCTTTATTCTGCCCTCCTATTTGTTATCCATTGCCTACTATATTTATTACAGCTTTCTCTTTCCTTTATATACAAAATTATACATACTTTTCCTTGGACTCGTGACGCACTAGAATTCTTGCGTGATACGCCTTTAGGTCGTATGGTAAGGCAGTTATTCTCGCTATTTTTTAATAAAACACACCGTTTAGAAGCCCATTATGCTTGGCATAATTTACATCAAAAACTAACAAAGAAGAAAGGTGATATATAATCATGAAAATTTCTACCAAAGGACGTTATGCGCTACGTTTAATGCTTGATTTAGCGGTTAACTACACCGGCGAATATATTACCATCAAAAGCATCGCTAAAAGACAAGAAATATCAGAAAAATATCTAGAACAAATTATTACTCAACTAAGCAAAGCAGGTTTTGTCCGCAGTGCCCGTGGAGCGCAAGGAGGCTATATGCTCACCCGTAAACCGCAAGACTATACGATTGGCGATATTCTAAGAGTAATGGAAGGTAATCTATCCCCAGTTGCCTGTCTAGAAGAAGACCACAATCTTTGCAATCGTACTAATGAATGTGTAACCTTGGAAGTTTGGCTAAAACTCGAACAAGCAATTAATAACGTTGTCGATAATATCACGCTCGCTGATTTAGTAGAACGTCATCAAGAAAAATCTGCCTTTACTTACGAAATTTAAACACAACGCTTGTTGAGTAAAATTTACTTGACAGGTGTTTTTTTTCGCTGTACAATGTCCCTAATGAATTCATATTATATATATATGATTTAAGGAGTTTAAGTTATGTTTAATGAAGATTATGTTTTTCGATGTTGATTTTCGAGTGCGCCCTAATATAAAAATTAAAATTATTTTGAAAAGAGGTAGATTTTATGTCTAAAATAGCAAAAAGTATCACTGATTTAATTGGTAAAACCCCTTTATTAACTTTAACTAACTACAATAAAAAATATGCTCCACAGGCCGAAATAATTGCAAAACTTGAATATTTTAATCCAGCAGGTAGCGTCAAAGACCGTATTGCTAAAGCTCTGATTGAAGACGCTGAACAAAAAGGTCTTTTAAAAAAAGATTCTGTAATTATTGAACCAACTAGCGGCAATACTGGAATCGGTCTCGCTGCAGTGGCTGCCGCAAAAGGTTATCGCATCATCTTAACTATGCCCGAAACAATGAGCGTTGAACGCCGAAATCTTCTCAAAGCCTATGGCGCAGAGCTCGTACTTACCGAAGGCGCGCAAGGCATGAAAGGTGCCATTGCGAAAGCCGATGAACTAGCAGCTGAAATTCCTCACTCTTTTATTCCCGGACAATTCGTTAATCCCGCCAACCCTGCTGTGCATCGCGCAACGACTGGCCCTGAAATTTGGACAGATACTGATGGTAAGGTTGATATTTTCGTTAGCGGAGTCGGCACCGGTGGTACACTTACCGGCGTAGGTGAATACTTGAAATCTCAGAACCCTAATGTTAAAATTATTGCAATTGAGCCTGCTGACTCTCCTGTTCTTTCTAAAGGAACAGCTGGTCCGCACAAAATCCAAGGCATTGGTGCAGGTTTTATTCCTGCTACGCTCAATACAAAAATTTATGATGAAATCATTACTATTGAAATAGATAACGCCTTAGTTACAGTAAAAGAACTGGCCAAACATGAAGGTCTCTTAGTTGGCATCTCAAGTGGCGCCGCCCTTTATGCGGCAACGCAATTAGCTAACCGCCCAGAAAATAAAGGCAAAAAAATCGTGGCTCTTTTACCTGATACCGGCGAACGTTATCTATCTGCACCGGGTTTCATCGACTAATAACCCGAAAGGAACTGATCACATGACAATAACTCGCCAGGAAGCCTGGAAGCTTTTGACCCAATATAACGAGGAGCCGTTCCACTTAAGACACGCGCTTACAGTAGAAGGAGTAATGCGTTATTTTGCTCGTCAATTAGGCTATGCCCAACAAGAAGACTTCTGGGGCATCGTGGGGCTATTGCATGATCTTGATTTCGAGAAATATCCCGATGAACATTGCATAAAAAGCCAAGAAATTATGCAAGCTGCGGGCATTGATGAAGCAATAATTCATGCTACCGCCAGTCATGGTTATAACCTAACCGTCGACATTAAGCCAGAACACCAAATGGAAAAAGTATTATATGCTTGTGATGAATTAACGGGCCTCATTGGTGCTTGCGCCTTGATGCGTCCCTCAAAAAGCGTACAAGATCTCGAATTAAAGTCTGTTAAGAAAAAATATAAAACACTTAATTTTGCAGCTGGTTGTTCACGTAAAGTAATCGAAGATGGAGCGCAAATGCTAGGCTGGCCACTCGAAGAACTAATTACCAAAACAATTCTAGCTATGCGAGAAGATGAAGACGCTATCAATAAGTTCCTTGCAGAACCTTCTTGCTAAATTACTCCTCTATGAATTAAACTAAAATAAAGCAGCTTAAACAACAATAAAAAGGGCTGACTCACTAAAAATTGAGTCAGCCCTTTTTGTTTTATAAAATCACAAGCATCTACTTAACATATCCATAACCATCATATTACTAACTACGCCAACACCACCCGGCACTGGTGTAAAAGCCGCCGCTTTTGCACTTACCGCAGCATCAACGTCACCAACAAACTTACCATCGACCGCATTAATGCCGACATCGACAATCACAACTCCCTCTTTAACCATCTCTGGCTTCACAAAAGACGGAATACCGACTGCCGCCACAATAATATCGGCCTGTTTTAAAATCTCAGGCAAGTTTTTTGTTCGAGAATGACAGATTGTCACCGTTGCATTTTCTTGTACTAATAATAAAGCAACTGGTTTACCCACAACATTGCTACGTCCTAAAACCACGACATTTTTGCCCTCAACTTCAATACCATAATAATTCAAAATAGCCATACAAGCACGAGGTGTACAAGGCGCCCACTTGCTCCTAGCCAAATATACTTCGCCTGCATTTAGTGGATTTAGACAATCAACATCTTTAGACGGCGTAATAGCAGTGCCAATGGCATCACTATTTAAGTGCCTAGGCAAAGGCATCATCGGCAAAATCCCCGTGATCTCGTCCTCATCATTTAACTTCTCGATTAACTTTTCAACTTCTGCCTGTTGCACATTCGCCGCTAATTCATATACCATGGCCTCAGCGCCTAAACTTTCTGTTATTTTTACTAAACGCTTTTTATAAACATGAGAAGCAGCATCGTCACCGACAACCACGATTGCTAGCGTTATCTTACGCCCCTGCGCTTTAGCCAGTTCTATTTTTGCCGTAATTCTACTCTTGGCCTCTTCCGCAACAGGCTTACCTGCCATCACTATTGTTTCCATCTATATCCCCCATTCCTTAAAACAATCCGCTAATCACGCCATCATCAGAAACATCAATTTTCTCCGCTGCCGGGACTTTTGGCAAACCTGGCATCGTCATTACATCCCCGTTTAAAACGACAACAAAACCAGCGCCAGCCGAGATTTTTGCATTCTTCACCGTCATCGTAAAGCCTGTTGGCCTACCGAGCAACGTCGGATTATCCGAAAAGGAATATTGCGTTTTTGCCATACAAACAGGTAAGTGTCCATAACCTAATTCTTCAAACTGCTTAAGCGCTGTTTCTGCCTCTTTCGCATAAGAAACACTCGCTGCCCCATAAATTTCTTCAGCAATTTTAGCAATTTTTTCTTTCAGTGATAATTCACTATCATAAAGTGGTTGAAAATCAGCCTGACCACTTTCGGCTAAAGCTACCACTTCATGTGCTAGCTCAACGCCGCCATCACCGCCTCGAGCAAAAACATCGGATAGCGCTACATTAACACCATGCTTAGCACAGTATTTGCGAACCGCTTCCAATTCTTCTTTAGTATCCTGAGCAAAAATGTTAATAGCGACCACTAGTGGCACCTGGAATTTTTTAACGTTCTCAATATGTTTTTCGAGATTTACCAAACCACGCTCTACCGCTGCAACATCGGGCGCCGTCAAATTGCTTTTCGCTACGCCACCGTGCATTTTTAGCGCCCGCACCGTAGCAACTAAGACCACCGCATCCGGTTTTAAATTCGCATATCGACATTTAATATCAAAAAACTTCTCCGCACCAAGATCCGCACCAAAACCAGCTTCCGTAATCGTATACTCAGCTAATTTCAGCGCTGTTTTGGTAGCAGCGACACTATTACAACCATGTGCAATATTAGCAAAAGGTCCACCATGAATAATTGCCGGCACATTTTCTAAAGTTTGTACTAAATTAGGTTTAATAGCATCACGTAATAACGCCGCCATCGCACCATTCGCTTTCAGCATCGCTGCCGTTACCGCCTCACCAGTATATGTATAACCAACAATAATTCTACCCAAACGCTCTTTTAAATCCCGTAGATTCGAAGCTAAACATAAGATCGCCATGACCTCAGACGCTACCGTAATATCAAAACCCTCTTGACGCGGCACACCATGTGCCTTACCGCCAAGACCAACAACAATATTACGCAATTCACGATCATTCATATCTACAACACGCTTCCAAACAATTCTGCGTGCATCTATATTAAGAAAATTTCCCTGTTGAATATGATTGTCAAGCATTGCTGAAAGCAACATATGCGCTGAAGTAATCGCATGAAAGTCCCCAGTAAAATGCAGATTAATGTCCTCCATCGGCACTACCTGTGAATATCCGCCACCAGCGGCACCACCCTTAACCCCCATACAAGGTCCTAAAGACGGTTCACGCAAAGTAACTACGGCGCTTTTGCCGATTTTGGCAAGTCCTTGTGCCAAGCCAACAGTAGTCGTCGATTTACCTTCACCAGCCGGTGTTGGCGTAATTGCCGTAACTAGTACTAATTTGCCATTTGGTGCATTTTCCAAACGTTGTAATAACGGCATCGACAATTTAGCTTTATACCTTCCATACAACTCTAAATCATCTTCAGTAATGCCCAGTTTTTCAGCAACTTTGGTAATTGGAAGCATTTTTGCCTGTTGGGCAATCTCAATATCGCTTAACATAAAATCCTCCTCAAATTCCGGGTATTCCCTCTTATTTATGAAAAAAGCCAACACACTCCGGACTTCTGCCCAGACGGTCGGCTCATGCAAGTCATACTCCATTGTGGTAACCCACTTCCATCAGTCATATGACCCTCTCATAATTTGATTATACCTTCCATATATCTATTTTGTCAATGAGACAGGGGCAATGAGACAGGGGGACGGTCCTTTTTTGTCTGATTTTTCTTCCACAATTTTCAACAACCCCTTTTGGCACACCAGTTCCTCGTTCTATCTCTCTAATCGAAAACCCTGCATTACGCAACTTCACCAAGATCGCATTACGTTCTTTCTTTGCTAAGGCATTAATTGTTTGCGGCTCACGCCCAGCCAATATTTCTTTCATTTTTTCATAAACTTCTTGCGCCGTTAATCTTACGCTTTCCGAAATACCAAAATCTTCCTTTAAAATAACTTTGTGCATTTCTAAAAATTCCGTCTGATCCACTAAACCTAAAACAAACTCAGTTTGCACAAAATCCGCTACCCCGAAATATTCATGATAACTACTATAAAGATAGTCGCCACTGTCTTTAACTAAACCTGCCTTCACAGGGTTTTGATGTATATAAATCGTTAAAGGTATGATATACCTCTCATCTTCTACCGGCTTGCTCTTATAGCGATTGGCGATTAAAGCACCACTACGTCCATATTTCCTATTAAAATACATGACATATCTCGTCAAAACTTTTTTCATAATAACTGAGATATCGCCCATCTGTCTTTCTTTTATTAATAAATGAACATGATTGGTCATTAAACAATAAGCATGAACTTCAAACTGCAGATTGCTTCGAACATCTTTTAAGCTTTCTAAAAAACAACGATAGTCTATTTCTTCTTCAAAAATATTCTGATGATTTATACCCCTAAACATAATATGATAAAAACCACTAACACTAATTTCTCTAGCTGAACGCGGCATAGTTTTCACCTTCCACATTTCATTATACCACCATTCAAAAATCAGACGAAAAAGGACCGTCCCTCTGTCGTAAAACGTAATAATCAGACGAAAAAGGACCGTCCCCCTGTCGTAAAAAAGCTCAAAAGGATTAAAAAATCCTTTTGAGCTTTTACTTTTGATTTTGGATGTTTTTAGTAATTAAGTACTTTTAAGGGATCAACTTGACTACCGCTAACGAGTACTTCAAAATGTAGATGGGGTCCGGTGCTGTAGCCGCTACTGCCGATATAGCCAATAACATCGCCTTTAGCAACATTGTCACCAGGCGCAACAGCGATAGCACTCATGTGTCCATAAGCACTGGCATAACCATTACCATGTTCTAGTTTTACATAGCGTCCGTAACCGCTATACCAACCGGCTGTTTCCACTGTTCCAGCGGCTGTAGCATAAACGGGTTCACCATAATTACCTGCAATATCAATGCCTTTATGAAACTCTCCGCCATAACCAAAGGGGTCGGCGCGATATCCAAACCTTGAACTAATATCCCAGCTCTCAGCCGGCCACAATGACGGTACTGTACTTGCGGCACGTAAATCTTCTAGCATATTATTCAAATTTTGGTATTTACTTGCAATATTTTCTGCTAACATTTTATTTTGATTTTCAACAATATCGAACTTCGTCAAAGCAGCATTACCTGGTCCACCTTGACCACCCTCAATATTTCGCACGAGGCGCTCGTTGTTTCCACGCGAAACAGTCGCTCCATCTTTATCTAAGGTTCTTCTAACCTCGTCCTCCAATGTAGCTACTTCCGCTAATTTCTTTTGAATTTTTTCGTTTTCTTCCATTAATACTTGTAATTTTTCTTCTTGCTGAGCATATTGAGCTCGATATGCAAACAACTCTTGTTGTTCAGCATCTGCTTTATGGATAGCATCATAAGTTTCTCTAAATAAACCATAAATGCCTAAAGCCAAAAAGCAACAAACAAAAAGTGTCGCTACCTTATGCAAGCGCAATACCTTAGTTCCCTTGCCATGACCAGCAATTGCAATAAGAAAATATTCTTGATTCGTGGTTATTTTTTTCTGTTCATTCATAAAAAAACCTCCAAACACTTCCTCATTATTGCACAAATTTCCAAATTAAGCAAATTTCTATTTAATGGAAAAAAAGTTAAATTACTCGCACCCCACAACACCTTGTTGTTACGTAGTTTTTTAACACAAGATCCTAACTTTTAGTTATTTATAATAACCAATTTTTTGTCCTAAAGCAATGATGCGACGCCCGATAACCGGTAACTCTGCCGCTTCTTTTTGGTGTAACCCGCCAACTAAAATCAGCGCCACCGTATAAATTGGCACAGCGACAAGCATACTAGCCAAAATATTCCATGCGCCCCATGACGGTGTCAAAGTTAAAACGCCATAAACAGCGCCGCCCATCACCGTTGCGGCAACGAAAGGTTTTAAAACTCCGCCCAGCGGCAAGCAAAAACCCGTATATTTGTAAATAAAAAACACATTAATCAATGCAGCAACACCAATATCGGCAACCGTTGCCCAAGCAGCACCTTTGATGCCTAATTCTGGCACAGCGGTTAGCGTCCAGCTCAAGACAACCTTACAAACGGCTGCGATAATCATATTAATAACTGGAATTGTCGTTTTACCCAGTCCTTGCAAAATACCTGTACTAACTTGGTGCAAGCCTAACATAAAAATAGCAGTACTCATTGTTTGAATAGCGGGAGCTGCATGTGGTGCATTATAAATCATCGTGGCAATTTTTTCTGCTAAAATAAATAAGCCGATTGTACAGGGAATGGTAATAATAGACGTCACGCTAAACGCTGTTTTAAGTTTTGCTTTAATACCAACGACATCATTTAATACTCGTGATTCTGAAATTGCCGGCACCAAACTCATCGCCATCGACGCCGTCAAAATAGTCGCTAAATTAATTAAGGGCACTGCCATTCCTGTTAGATATCCAAACATTTCCGTTGCTTCACTTACGTTAAAACCGGCAACTTCTAAACGCTGCGGTACTATCAATAAATCTAAATTAGCAACGACTGGTAACATCAGGCTAGATAAAGAAACGGGTATCGCTAGCTTAACTAAGCGTTTAATGACCGACCACGCTTTTTCCCGATTAAAGGTTCTGGTTTGCCCTGCAATTTCTTTTTGAAACTTTTTCTTCAAACGCTTATAAAACCAATAAAGAGTTATGAGTCCACAAAACGCACCAACGCCAGCGCCCATGCTAGCGCCACCTGCAGCATACGCTAAACCATAGGGCATCAACAAATGCGCAAAAAAGAGCATAGTCACAACACGCGTTAATTGTTCTACGATTTCAGAGGCAGCGGTTGGCGTCATAATCTGCCAGCCTTGCAGGTAACCTCGGAAACTCGAAAGAAAAGTTACAAAGAAAACTGCTGGTGCAAGGGCAATAATAGAATAATAGGCCCGTGCATCACGAATCCAATGGTTTTCAATTAACCAATTAGCACCAAAAAATAAGCTCGCCGAAAAGACAATTCCTGTTACCAGTAAAAGCCGTAGCGAAATATGAAAAACACGTTGCGCACCTAAATAGTCTTTTTGTGCCAAACGTTCAGCTGTAATAATTGAAATTGCTACCGGAATCCCTGCGGAGGAAATAGTGATTGCCATCAAATAAATAGGAAAGCCCATTTGATAAAGGCCAATTCCTTCACCACCCATAACTCTTGACAAGATAATCCAGTTTAGCGATCCGATGACTTTTACGACAACACTAGAAATAGTCAAAATCATTGTGCCTTTTAACAGTTTTTGATTGTTTGATTCCATTTTGCTATTTTGCTCCATATTACTCCGTTTCAATTCTATTTTAAAATTTTCATCACGCATTATTATAACACTTGTCGTAATTTGCAGAAACCATACATATGATAATTATCTACTTTAGTACCATTTTTTACAAGTCTTTTCCAGAATTACCTGTTTATCCGGTTGCTTTAGGCGTCAACAATTGCTAAAATTAAAATGATAAATTTAATATTTGAAGGGGAGGTTGTTTAATGAAGAAAATTTTTACCCTCATTATGACGGTTCTTTTCTCTATCGCACTGCTTACTGGCTGTAGCGATGAAAAAAAAGAAACTTCCGCCAAAGATGCAACAGCGAAAACCAAAGTCGCTTTTGTCTACGTTAGTTCCGCTAAAGACGGGGGCTATTCTATGGCGCATGACTTAGGACGTCAATATGTGGAAAAGAACATGCCAAATGTTGAAGCTACCTATATGGAATCCGTTCCGGAGGGAGCCGATGCTGAGCGTGTCATTAGTCAGTTAGCAGCTCAAGGCAACAAGATTATTTTTACAACCAGCTTTGGTTATATGGATCCGACCATTAATGTCGCAAAAAAGTTTCCTGATGTTACCTTCTTACATTGTTCTGGTTATAAAACCGCTGATAATGTTGGTAATTATTTTGGTAGAATGTACGAAGCTCGTTATCTTACTGGTATCGTAGCTGGTAAACAAACTACAAGCAATGTTATTGGTTATGTTGCAGCTTTTCCGATTCCCGAAGTTGTACGTGGCATCAATGCTTTTACACTCGGTGTACGTTCTGTCAATCCCTCTGCTAAAGTAAAAGTACTCTGGACTAATACTTGGTATAATCCAGCAACGGAAAAACAAGCTGCTTTGACGTTACTGGACGCTGGTGCTGACGTAATCGCTCAACATCAAAATACACCAGGACCACAACAAGCGGCAGAAGAAAAAGGCAAGTTTGGCATCGGCTATAATATTGATATGTCGGCTGCTGCGCCAAATGCTTCTCTCACATCCGCAATTTGGACTTGGGGTCCGTACTATGCAAGCACGATTGAGCAAATCCTAGCTGGTACTTGGAAGTCCGGTGCTTATTGGGGCGGTATGCAAGACAAACTCGTTGATCTTGCTCCTTTTAGCAAAGCAGTCAGTGAAGAAACCAAACAAATAACTAACGATGCTAAAGCTAAAATCATTGATGGTAGTCTCAAAGTATTTATGGGTCCACTCAAAGCTCAAGATGGCTCCATTAAGGTTCCTGCCGGCCAACTCATGACAGATGAAGAACTCTTAAAGTTTGATTGGTTTGTTGAAGGCGTTGACGCTTCTATTCAATAAAGCATTACTGATTTTTCCACTAAATTTTAAGGAGATGTTCGCATGAAAAAAATTCTTACGTTTGCCCTCTCTCTCATGATTGCTGGTTTAGCAGTAGCTGGTTGTGGCGGAGAGAAAAAAGACGCTGCAGTGCAAGATCCTTCAGCTAAAACTAAAGTTGCATTCGTCTACATCGGCTCGGCTAATGATGGTGGTTATTCCATGACTCATGATATTGGCCGCAAAATGGTAGAGAAAGAATTACCTAATGTAGAAACAAGTTATGTTGAATCCGTACCAGCTGGCGCCGATGCTGAGCGCGTTATTAGTCAGCTAGCAGCACAAGGCAATAAAATTATCTTTACTAATAGCTTTGGTTACATGGACCCAACCATTAATGTTGCTAAAAAATATCCTGATGTGACCTTCTTACACTGTTCAGGCTATAAAACAGCACCTAACGTTGGTACTTACTTCGGACGTATGTACGAAGCTCGTTATCTTACTGGTATCGTTGCTGGTAAACAAACCAAGAGTAATATCATTGGTTACGTTGCCGCATTCCCAATTCCTGAAGTTGTCCGTGGCATCAATGCCTTTACTCTAGGTGTACGTTCTGTTAACCCTGAGGCGATTGTTAAGGTTGTTTGGACCAATACTTGGTATAATCCAGCTGGTGAAAAGCAAGCCGGCTTAACGCTAATCGATTTTGGCGCTGACGTTATTGCTCAACACCAAGATACCCCTGGACCGCAACAAGCAGCGGAAGAAAAAGGTGTCTATGGTATTGGTTATGACCTCGATATGTCTAATGCTGCACCAAACGCTTCTTTAACCGCTGCCGTTTGGAATTGGGGTCCTTACTATGTTGATGTAATCAAACAAATCACCGCTGGTACCTGGAAATCCAGTGCTTACTGGGGTGGAATGAAAGACAAATTAGTTGACATTGCGCCTTTCGGTAAGGCCGTCAGTGAAGAAACTAAACAAATTACTAACGATGCTAAAGCTAAAATTATCGATGGTAGTTTAAAAGTCTTTAGTGGTCCGATCAAAGACCAAAGCGGTTCTGTCAAAGTACAATCCGGACAAACAATGTCTGACGAAGAACTCTTAAAGTTTGATTGGTTTGTTGAAGGTGTCGAAGGTTCCATTCAATAAATAAACAAAAAAGACATCCACTTTAATTAGTGGATGTCTTTTTTGCTTATTTACTTAGCACTATGCTATTATATTCTGCTTTAAGTTCTTTAGCAGCAGCTTGAGCAGCTACTCGTTCTTGTGCAATGCTTTGCGCATCTTTATTGGTAACCTTGATATACTCTTCTAGTTGAACCAAATAAGACTGCACATCTTTTTTATATTTTTCCATTGCTTGAACATCTTCCATGTTTTTTGGAAATTCCGGTTTTGGTGGCAAGACTTCTGCATAAGTATAGTATGGCCTAACCATATTACTACTGTCCGTATTTTTTACGTCACTAAAAAACTGGTTTCTTTCTGCTGCAATCGCAAAACCAGTAACAGCGAACCAAATCACGACCCCAACAATATAAAATTTTTTCATTCTTAAGCCCCTCCCACAAGCAAAAGCCTTCCGAATTAACGAAAGATTTAACAAGTATAAATACCCACTCCCTAGGTATTTAACTTAAATTTATTGTAACATTCAC
Organism: Candidatus Avacidaminococcus intestinavium; assembly: GCA_018714505.1. Classification (GTDB taxonomy): domain Bacteria; phylum Bacillota; class Negativicutes; order Acidaminococcales; family Acidaminococcaceae; genus Avacidaminococcus; species Avacidaminococcus intestinavium. Next base: position 1,317 of record DVNI01000058.1, on the reverse strand, counting down.
CAACTGATATTTCAAGTTGATAATTGTTATTTTAAAGTAAAAACAGCTTATAGCCTTTAGGAAAGGGCTATAAGCTATTAATTTAGTTTTACTCAAAATCTAAATTGACTTTTAATCAAAATACCATTAGGTGCTGGTACTAAAGCGATGAACTGTACTAAATCAAGCAAGTTTTTCCCCATAAAAGAACTGCGTACTAATTTACTAGAATTAATTAACTCCGTAAAATACACTTCAATTATACCGTCATGCATTAAACAGGAAAAATCAGCATTTTCAATAACTTCATCATCAAAAATATGATTAACAATCGCCATAATTAACTTCGTACCGAGAATTTGCACTATTTTTTCTGCTACACTATTATCCTTAATCGCAAAATCTACCACTCGCATGCGTACATACGAAAGACTTTTATTCAAAGTAAATTCTTCTGGTACTAAATAAAGATGAAGTGTACCATATTCTTTATGTTCTAACTTTAAAGCAATACCATTATCAGCATAATAAGCGATGCTTTTAAGCTTAATCTCACTATCTTCTAGTGACTCTTTTAAATAGTGATCAATATCAGCATACGGTAATGTAAAACCACCTTTAGTAATGTCTTCCCACTTCTGAGCTGATAGCCAGCGACTACTTTTTTCTTTTAGCGGGCGGAACCATTCTAAAATATTACTAAAAGCATCTTCGACTTTATCCGCCGCTTGATCGGCATGTTCTTTAATATTATGAAAAACCTGTTCAGTCTCAAACTTGAACCCACGACTTTCGTCACCTAGCGGTTTATCCTTACAATCTAATCTCGCAATTTCTTTAAATCTTGCCATACCATCAGCACGAGCTTCTTCAAAAATCTCTTTAAATTGCGCTAAATCTTCTGGTTGTCCTGCTTTAATCCAAGCATTTGCCACCTTACCCACGGCATAAGTCACTGCAATTCCCACCGGTACTTGCACCGGAGCAAAAGGAATAAGCGTAACTAAAGTTTGACCAATAAAAGTAGCACCTAAAGAATATAATAATCCTACAACAGCACTTTCTTCTAATTTTACACCGCGCAAATCACCAAGGCGCATAATCATATAAACTTCGTTGGCCATTAAGGCCATGGTGCCGACTACCGGAGCTACTACAATGACGCCCGCTCTAGCCGCACCCCATAAACAAATCTTTTCTGCTTCTTGTTCAATATTGATATTATTTGTCAAAGGAGACGCCTCCTTACCTTATTATCAAATTTTTACATCGATTTGTGCTGAAATACCAACACCTTGCACACGATTAAAATTAGTCGGATTTTTAGTATCAATTGGA
>DVNI01000057.1 GCA_018714505.1 Candidatus Avacidaminococcus intestinavium | reverse complement strand
TTTTCGATTATCTCGAATTTATTACTTGACTTGGTCATGAGCTTACGCTCTGACCCGCACATTCGTTTATGGTGTTATTTAGTTTTCAAGGATCTTGCACCGTCTGTTGACGACTTGTATAGTATATTACAATTCATCCCTGTCGTCAAGCCCCTTACAGAACTTTTTTTGAAAACATTTTTTGTCTTCCGACGGCTTATTTATAATATCAGATTTCTCCCTTTCTGGCAAGTCCAAAAACCAACTTTTTGCTTATTTTCGTTTTTTTTATTTTTCTTCTTAAAATAACCTATATAAACTCGCCTTTTTAGATAAAAATGCGGATTACTTATAGTCTTCAGTTAAATGTTACTCTAAATAACATCCAGACGTGAGCCATAATTGTAATCCGCATTTTTTTATTCAACTTTATACTTAAAATTATCAATAACTGGACGCAAATCTTGCGTTCCTGCTTGCGCTTCGTCTGCTAGTAACGCTTGTATAATGATCGCGCATTCCAAACGTTTCTTTTGCAATTTGCAACCGAACTCATAGGGCTTTGCTATATCGCCATTTAGTAAATCAGCATTTGCATGACAACCGCCACTACAAAAGAACCTAGCCCAACATTCACTACAAGCCGGTTTCGTCATCACATGCGTATGCCTAAACTTTTTAACCAACTCTTGCTTCAAAATACCTGTTTCTAAATTACCTAGTTTATATTCTTCACGCCCAACAAACTGATGGCAAGGATAAATATCTCCTTCTGGAGTAATAGCATAATATTCATGTCCTGCACCACAACCAGCTAACCGTTTAGCCACACAGGGTCCATTATCAAGTGCTACATTAAAATGAAAAAAGTCAAAAGCTTTTCCTGCATGACGCCGTTCTAAATAAATCCGTGCTAATTTATCATATTCTTCCATCAAAATCGGTAAATCACTTTCAGTTAAAACATATGGTTCGTCAACACCGACAACAGGCTCAACAGAAATCTCTTTACCAATCTTAGCCATATCCAATACCGCTTCCGCAAAATATGGGTCATAATGCGTATAAGTACCGCGCAAATAATAATTTTTTCCATGTCTAGAATCAATTACTTTTTTAAAACCACGAACCGCCGCATCATAACTACCTGTTTTATTAGGAAAAGGACGCATAGCATCATGTGTTTCCTTCTTACCATCAAGACTTAATACCAGCATTACTCTTTGTTCATTCAAAAATTCTATCATTTCATCTTTTAAAAGTGTTCCATTAGTAGTTAAAGTTAATTTAATATTCTTACCAGTTTCTTTTTCACGTTGGCGTGCATAAGAAATAACATGTTTTACAACTTCTGGATTAACAAGCGGTTCACCGCCAAACAAGTCTAATTCCAGATTATGTCTCATCTTACTACCGGCAATAGCAAACTCAACCGCTTTTTCTGCAATCTCTTTATTCATCAATGCTCGGTGTCCACCAAAATCACCAGTACCTGCAAAACAATACCCACAACGCAAATTACAATCATGTGCAATATGTAAGCATAAGGATTTTAGAATTGGTTCTTCACTAAAAGTATCCGGTACATCATAGCTTGGTGAAAATAGTAAGCCTTCGCTTTTTAGCTCATTTAATTCAGCTAAAGCTTCGCAAATTTCTTCTTTGGTATATTTATCACTAAGACCCTTTTTAACGCTTTCTTCATCTATACCATCGTAGATTCCCAAAATATCGTAAATAAGTTCATCTACAAGATGTACAGCACCGCTGTTTACGTCAAGTACTGCCATATGTTCATCAAGTTTCATTCTATGAATTAACACTCGTTATTTCCGCCTTTCTCTTTAACAGAAAAAAGCTCCCCATATCAGCAGGGGAGCTTCCAAACATTTGTGCTTGTTAGCATTTCTCGCAGACTTGGTTACCTACAGTACACGAAGTTTTACACGCAGACTGACAGGAAGCAGGACATTCTCCGCAACCACCTGTTTTTAAGGTTTTGTTCAACATTGTTTTATTTACAGTCTTAATATGCTTTTTCATCCAAATACACCTCCGATAACTTCAATCACATCTCTATTTTATATTTTTTTGTTCAATACTGCAAGTCATAATATAGATATTTTACAATAATTCCCGCAACCGTGTTATATCAATACCGTAGGTTCTAGTCCAACTACTAAGTTGTGACCACAATAGTCGTTTTTTAAACATATTAAAGTTATTACTATCATTAAAAATGTTTACTCTATACAACCGATATTCTGGTGTTGATTGTGTATTAACTCCATCGACTCCAGTTACAGCAGCGATATACCCGTGCTCCTTTAATGCTTGTTCTGTTGCTTCTGTTTCACTGCCAAAAGGATAGGCCAATGTATTGACATTAAACTTAGGATCAAATTTATTAATAAAATCTTTAGAAGCCTGCAATTCATAATCTAGTTGCTTTGCATTGCATTCTGATAAAGCTAAATGATTATAAGTGTGGGAACCAATTTCCCAACCATCAGTCTTAAGATCCCATAAATCCATCCACGTTACATAATTTGGCCAAGCCATGAATTTTATTGCCACAAAAATAGTCCCTTTAAATCCAAATTTATCCATAATTGGTCTTGCATTTTTATTATTATCAACATAACCATCATCAAAAGTTATAATACACTTTTTTTGTAAAATATTGTTTGTCTGCTCACGATCTTTAATAAACTCATTCAAACTCATTGTTGAATAGCCTTGTTCATATAAATAACGCATTTGTTGTTCAAATATTGTTGGATCAATGCTATAAAGTTTATTATCATTTACTACTCTATGGTAAGCAAAGATAGGTACACTGTGTTTGCAAAAATTCTTAAAATCATAGTATAAAACGCTAGTTAACACTAATAACATTGCAAACATAGCTAAACATATTTTACTTTTTTTTGACATTAATCGGTCATCCCCAAATCTTTGGCTAATTGTTTTATTTTTTTTAAACGATGATTAATACCAGATTTACCAATTTTGCCATCAGACATATTTGCAATTTCTGCAAGCGAAGCTTCTGGATATAGTAATCTTAGTTCAGCTGTTTCTCGTAACGGCGGAGATAAGTTGTTCAAGCCATAAACGTTTTCAATAAATTTAATTGTTTCCACCTGCTCAACAGCAGCTTGTACCGTTTTATTAAGGTTTGCTGTTTCGCAATTAACAATTCGATTAACATTATTACGCATTTCTTTAATTATTCTTACGTTCTCAAACTTTAACAATGCATTATGCGCTCCTATAATAGATAAAAATGCGGTAATTGCATTTCCTTCTTTTAAATAAACGATATATTCATTTTTACGATCTGTAATTTTTGCTGCTAAGGCAAAAAAAGCCATATTTTCACGAATCAATTCTGCAAAACTATGTTCTTCTGTTACTATTTCTAAATGATAATCACCAGCAGGGCGACTAACAGAACCACCCCCAAGAAATGTTCCTCGTAAAAAAGCTCGTTTGCAACAGTTTCTTTGTAGCAATTCGGCTCTTTCCGTCTGACTAGCTTGCAAAAGACATAGTTCTCGCAAAGCTTGACTAACTTCTGCGGAAGGCATAACACGCAATTGATAACGATTGTTTTTCTTTAATCGTCTTGAACGCGTTGTTAAAACTTCCATACGCAATTGAAAGTTTGTTTTGAGTAATTGCAGCACGCGACGTGCTAATGCCGCATTTTCTGTAGTAAAGTTTATGCCCATTCCTTTTTTATGCAAAGTAAGAGCCCCGCTCATTTTTAGAAGTCCATATAATTCAGCTTTATCACAGCAAAGGTTTTGTCCTTCCAACCTTGCTAATTCATTTTTCACTTCATTGGAAAAGGACACCCTTATTCACCACGCTTACTTTTCTCTAAATTCTTAATACTTTGGCGCACAAACAAATAATCAAAAAATTGTACACCTTTACCAAACATTTTTAATCTATAGACCAATGAAATAACGGTTTGTGCCAATTTAACTGGATCGTGTCTAACAAAGTCATCATTGCTAATTAAGCTAGCAGGAACGACTTGAATGCCCAGTTGCCTAATAGCATCTACATCTGGTGATACCGGCATAGAACCTTTTTCTTGGTACATCGATAGTTGTGTTGCTGTAACTCGCTGATTATTAACAATCACATAATCCAAAAATTGTGTGCCAACATGATCAACAAGCGCTTCAACATGTTCATATGCGCCAAAGCCATCAGTCTCTCCAGGTTGTGTCATCACATTACATACATATATTTTCACTGCTTTCGACGCCACCAAAGCCTCTTTTATTTCTGGTACCAATACATTAGCAATAACACTTGTATATAAGCTTCCTGGTCCTAAAATTAAAATATCTGACTGTAATATTGCATTAATTGCTCCTTGAGTCGCATGGGCATCACTTGGAACTATACTCATCCGCTTAATTCGTTTTCCCGCAAGCGTTATTTCTGACTCACCTTTTACAACTGTACCATCAGACATTTCAGCCATCAAATTAACATCTTCTAAAGTTGATGGTACAACGTGACCTCTAACTTTTAAAATTTCACTAGTAGCGGCCAAGCCGGCCTCTACACTACCTTCAACTTCTGCTAATGCCGCAATAAATAAATTGCCTAAACTATGACCAGCTAATTGATTATCACCCTTAAACCTAAACTGCATAATTTTTTCCATAAGAGGTTCTGTATCAGCTAAAGCAACTAAACAATTGCGCAAATCACCTGGTGGAATAATGCCCATTTCTTGTCTCAAACGTCCTGATGATCCTCCATTATCAGCTGTAGAAACAACTGCCGTACAATTATTAGTTATATATTTCATGCCCCGCAATAAGACCGACAAGCCTGTTCCACCACCAACGACTGTAATCGCAGGTCCTTTATTAAGCTTGCGCTGTCTAAATATTTTTTCCATTAAAGGTGTATTCTCATCTGGCAATACAGATTCCATTACGGAGTGAACAATTCTTCTCGTTGCATAAAACATTAAAACCAGCCCCAAAAACAATACAGCTAGTCCACCGCCTACTGAAATTGCCCGATAGTATTCTCCTGTTGCCATATACATCATGCGAAATAATAACTCTTCAATAAAGCCCATAAATTGATAATTAAACACCAGTGCAATTCCGATGGCCGAAAACACCGCACCAACTGTAAACAAAAATAACCATCGTTTTAAATTCATACCGGGCCACAACCACTTAATCCAACCCATATTTTCCTCCGGCTCTATTTTTTGTTCAAATCACGATGTGCTGTTTGAGCATCAAATTCATGTTCACGCAAAAAATCTCTTAATTTATTTGCTATATAAACAGAACGATGCACACCACCAGTGCATCCAATTGCAATAATAAATTGATTTTTACCTTCTTTTTCATATTCCGGTAATAAAAATAAAAGCAAGTCCTCTAGTTTTTTTACAAACTCTCTAGTTACTTGATAATTCCAAATATAATTCATTACGTCTTGGTCATTACCAGTCAGTTCTTTAAGTTCTCTTATATAAAAAGGATTTGGTAAAAAGCGCACATCTAACATCATATCACAGTCTAAAGGAATGCCATGTTTAAAACCAAAAGACTGGATAATCACCGCTAGTTTGTTTAAGTTACCTCCGCTACCATACATCTCAATAATTTTGCTTCTTAATTCAGACGGTGTTGTATTCGTTGTATCAAGAATATGAGTCGCTCGTGCCCTTACGTTTCCTACTTTCTCTCGTTCTTTAGCAATTCCGTAAGTAAGGCTTCCTTCTTTTGCTAAAGGATGCCGCCTTCTCGTTTCTTTATAGCGTCTAATTAAAACTTCATTGCTGGCATCAAGAAACAATAATTCATATTTAGTACCATTTAATTTCATTTCATCAAGAACACTAATCATTTCTTTAAAAAATTCTCCACCACGTATATCGACAACAAAAGCAATTTTTGTTACCTTGCCTTCTGTTTGTCCACAAAGTTCAGTAAACTTTGGTATTAATGTCGGTGGTAAATTATCTACACAAAAATAATTTAAGTCTTCAAGCGTACGCATAACTTGTGTTTTTCCTGCTCCCGACATACCCGTTATAATAACAATATTTGACTCACTCACACTATTCACCTCATCTCAATTACCAGCAAACTCATATTAAACTACTGTTCATGCAATAATACTTAAGATTAGTATACTATTTTCAGCTCACAATTAAAAGTAGTAATCATAACTGTGCTTTTTAAAAAAAGGATCGTGTCTAAAAATATAGACACGATCCTTTTTAGTTCATCATATTAAAGTAGTTGCCATAGGTCTCTTTAAATCTAATAACATTTGTCTATCATCTTCTGGTCTACGTCCTCCTGTTGTTAAATAGCCACCAACCATCATGCCATTTAAACCACCACAAAGTGCTAATACTTGTAAATCACGTAGATTCACTTCTCTGCCACCCGCTGTTCTAATCATTGCAACCGGCAATATAAAACGAAATACCGCAAACGTTCGTAGTATTTCTAAAGGTTGCAAACTTTGATTGCACTTAAAAGGCGTACCTGACATTTGATTAAGTAAATTAAGCGGCACTGAATCTATTTGTAGTCTTTTTAATTCAAAAGCCATTTCAACACGCTGTTCAATCGTTTCATTTAAACCCAATATCCCTCCCGAACAAACTCTAATCCCAGCTGCTTGAGCTACTTGTATCGTCTTCATTTTATCTTCGTAAGAATGTGTAGTACAAATACTTGAAAAGTTGCTTGGTGCCGTCTCAATATTAGCATGATAACGAGTAACACCTACCTCTTTTAATTGTTGAGCCTGTGCAAACGTTAATATTCCTAAAGATGCACAAATCTCTATACCTACTTCTTCTTTAATTCTACTTAATGCTTGTAAAATATTATCAAAATCATTTGCTCTACTTTGACCTCTACCACTCGTCACAACAGAAAATCTAACAGCCCCAGCCTCCTTCGCCTTAAATGCTGCTGCCACCAATTCGTCTATTTCTAGCAAAGGATATTCGGCCACACCGGTTATATAATGAGATGATTGTGCACAAAACTTACAGTCTTCAGGGCACTTGCCACTTCTTGCATTAACAATTGCACAAAGATCAACCACCTCACCACTATATTTTTGTCTTATTTTATCAGCCATTGCTAACAATAATAATGTATCTGCATCTGATACATTAATCAATGCCAAAGCCTCTTCTTTAGTTATTTCTCCGCCGGCCAATACCTTCTCAGCATACTTTATAATCATTTCAGCGCCTCCGTAAACTTCATTTTACAATCAGTTAACGTTGACATTATAGCACTAACAGTTATTTATGGTCAACTTCTTTTCATTTGAGTTAACATTAGCCTTGAAGTCACCTATAATTTAACACTTTTTCAATTGCTACGCTAACGCCATTCTCATTATTTGATGTTGTAAGTAACCTTGCAATATTTTTTATTCTATTATTTGCATTAGCGACTGCAACACCAACTCCTGCACTACTAATCATTTCAAAGTCATTATTCGAATCGCCAATACACATCGTCTGTTTTGTCTCTATATTCTTGGACTCTGCTAATGCGGAAACTGCACTCCAT
>DVNI01000056.1 GCA_018714505.1 Candidatus Avacidaminococcus intestinavium | reverse complement strand
AGTCGTGACTCCGTAGCTCAGCTGGATAGAGCGTTTGACTACGAATCAAAAGGTCGCAGGTTCGAATCCTGCCGGGGCCACCAATTTAAAAAATTTAAGCCGAGATAATATTATCTCGGCTTTTTTATTTTTATTAAATTTAATAAAAAAAGAGGATTTTTTCTCACTTTCTTTTTGAAAGCAAGAAAAAGTCCCCTTTTTTGTTTATTTACCAGTTCTGCCTCTTTTCGTAAAGGAAATTCCTTTAGCGCACAGCGGACATTGCTCAGCAGTATAGGTTTCTACGTTTAAATGTAACAACGCTTCAGTACGCATACCAAAATCTGCTTTGCCACCGCTACGGTCAACCAAAAGCCCAATTCCAACTGGAGTGCCTCCCTGTTCACGCACCACATCAAGCACTTCTTGGACACTGCCACCTGTCGTCACAATATCTTCAACGATTAGCACTCTAGTTCCTGGTTCAATATGAAAACCACGTTTCAAAGTCATCTTACCATTTTCTCGTTCAGTAAAGATAGCTCTCGTTCCCAGCTGTTTTCCCACTTCATGCGCAAGTAAGATACCACCCGTCATTGGCCCAATCACCAGTTCCACTTGATCATTAATATATCGCTTTGCTAATTCTTTGCAAAGCTCTTCTGTATATTTAGGATGCTGTAAAACATTAAATTTTTCAACATACATAGGACTATGTAACCCCGACGTCAATAAAAAATGACCATGTAAAACAGCTTCTGTTGCTTCTAGCAATTTCATTATTTCTTGTTCGTTCATCTTAAATTCCTCTGATTTCTGCAACAACGCTCCGCGCCGCCGCTTCTTTATCTTTTGCTTGTGTTATTGGTCTTCCCACAACTAAATGGGTAGCTCCACTTAAAATAGCGCCCAATGGTGTTGCAATTCTACTTTGATCATTAGCCGCTGCACCTTCTGGCCGCACGCCAGGCGTCACAATTAGAAAATCATTACCGCAGGCTTGTCGAATCGCACTCGCTTCCTGTGGAGAAGCCACAACGCCATCTAAACCAGCTCTTTTGGCTAATAAGGCCAACTCAACTACTTGCTTTTTAATGTCGTGCTGATAATGTAAGTTATCCCATTCTTTTTCATCAATGCTCGTCAGTACTGTTACCGCAATCACTTTTGGTGGTGTAAGATTAAGTCTTTGCGCCGCTGCCCTAACTTCTTCGGCCGCTCGACTCATCATAACTAGCCCACCACCAGCATGCACATTAAGCATATCCACACCTAAAGCAGTCAAAACCCCCAAACTCTTAGCTACGGTATTAGGAATATCGTGGAGCTTTAAATCTAAAAAAACCTTTTTATTTAGCTTTTTTAATGCCTTAATTATTTCATTACCAGCCGTATAATAAAGTTCCATTCCCACTTTATAATAAATTGCGCTATCACCCAATTCATGAACAGTCTCTAATGCTGTTTGCTCATTAGAGTAATCAAGAGCAACAATTACTCTTTCATCGCTTGACATACTTTTATCACCGTCCTTTTATTTTGGCAAAGCAAGCCCAATAATTTCATTAATATTTTTAAAACCATGTCTATCTAGATACGATAGTATGCCTGTACTAATCGTTTCAGCTATCCGTGGTTCGCGAAAATTAGCCGTTCCCACAGCAACGGACGTGGCTCCTGCTAAAAAAAACTCGATTGCATCTTCAGCATTCATTATGCCACCCATACCGATAATTGGTATTTTCACCTGTTGCGCAACTTGGTAAACCATTCTTACCGCTATTGGTCTAACAGCAGGACCGGATAGCCCACCCATCACATTACCTAAGACGGGCGCTTTACGCTCGATATCAATTTTCATGCCAACTAAAGTATTAATTAAAGAAAGGGCATCACTACCAGCAGCTTCCACGGCTAAAGCCATTTCCACTATATCAGTCACGTTAGGTGATAACTTAGTAATAACAGGTTTACTGGTATTTGCTTTTACCGCTTTTACTACTTCTACTGCACTAGTAGGACATGTGCCAAAGGCAATACCGCCTTGCTTAACATTAGGGCAAGAAATATTAATTTCTACCCCATCAACACCATCAACATCTAGTTTGGCTGCCAAAACACCGTATTCTTCTGGCGTAGAACCAGCTATGTTAACAATAACAGGGGAGTTAATTTTTTTTAATTCCGGCAACGTTTGTTCTAAAAAATACTGCACACCAGGATTTTCTAGGCCTACACAATTTAGCATCCCAGCTGGCGTTTCAACCGCTCGTTGACCTTGATTACCACTCCTAGGTTCCAGCGTAGTTCCCTTTACCGTAATCGCACCAACTTTTTCTAAATCAAGAAAATCACTAAACTCTAAACCAAAGCCGAAAGTTCCGGAAGCGGTTGTAATTGGCGTTAACATCTTAATTCCTGCAAGATTAACTGCTAAACGTCCTTCATATAAAGCTTTTACCATTCCGTCACCTCCTTTGACCAAAATACAGGACCATCAGTGCAGACCTTTAGACGCTTACCAATTCCGCCGCACGAGCATGAAAGGCATCCGCCTAAGCCACAAGCCATATATTTTTCCAACGAAATCTGACAAGGAATCGCTGCTTGATCAGCAAACTTCGCAACAGCTTTCATCATCGGTTCCGGACCACAAACATAAATACAATCATAGTTGTTTGCTTCGATCATCTGTGGTAGTAATGCCAAAACATTACCTTTTGTTCCATAACTACCATCATCAGTAGTTACACTCACGCCTTGACATAAGTCTTCAAATAACAACCGCCAAAAAACCTCTTTTTCCGTACGTCCACCGATTAAGATATCCACAGGCGAAGGGCAAAAGCTTTTCGCTAAATAAACTAATGGCGCTAAGCCTAAACCACCACCAACAATTAATGGTTTTTTAGCTTTCAAATCAAACCCTTTGCCCAGCGGACCAATAATATTAATAAGATCTCCACTACACGCTTCAGCTAAAATCTTAGTCGCATCACCAATAATACGATAAATCAGCGTAATCGTTCCTTGCTCTCTATTAAGATCAGCAATACCTAAAGGTCTTCTTAATAACGGAGCAACTTGTCTACTAACTTCTACATTAACAAACTGACCTGGCACCGCAATTTTCGCTAATTGAGGTGCCCATAAATCAATCTGACGAATATCTGTAGTTAAAACTTTCTGACCGATTACTTTAGCATCAACAATCAGTTTTGGCAAAAATTATCCCTCCCAAGCTAAGTCTTGTAAAGCAATAGTACTAACCATGCGACGACGACGCATAGCTGACATGACATGGTGCAATTCACGTGCTGTATCAATCGAAGTCAAACAAGGAATCGCATGTTCTACCGTTGAACGTCTGATTTGAAAGCCATCACGAGCTACATCTCTACCATGCGTTAAAGTATTAATGACCATGGCAATTCTGCCTTGTTTAATATCATCTAAAATATTGGGCGAGCCTTCGCTAAGTTTAGTCGCCGTCTTAACTGCAATACCTTTACTTGCTAAGAACTGTGCCGTACCGCCAGTTGCTATAATATTATAACCTAAATCCGCAAATCCAGCAGCAATCTCTGTAGCCTCTTCTTTATCTTGATCCGCAACCGTAATCAAAATCGAGCCTTCATGCGGTATATTAATGCCGGAGGCAATACAAGCTTTATATAAAGCACGCGAATATTGGTAATCAATGCACATAACTTCACCTGTTGATTTCATTTCAGGTCCTAGGGTAATATCAACATCAGACATTTTATTAAAAGAGAACACTGGCGCTTTAACAGAATAATAATCTGGAAAATACCCAAGACCCGGTTTTAATCCTTGTGCTCGAATACCTACGCCCATCGCTGCCTTCGTTGCCACATCCACCATAGCAATCCCTGTAACCTTAGATAAAAATGGCACCGTACGACTGGAGCGCGGATTAACTTCGATTACATAAAGTTGGTTGTCACGCACAATAAATTGGATATTAATCATCCCATGCACCTCAAGACCTAAGGCCAACCGATTAGTATAGTCGATAATCGTCTTAATAACCTGTTCACTTAACGTGCGTGGCGGATAAACAGCAATACTATCACCTGAATGCACACCAGCACGTTCTACATGTTCCATAATCCCCGGAATCAAAACGTCTTTACCATCACAAATAGCATCAACTTCGACTTCTGTCCCCATTAAATAATGGTCTACTAATACCGGATGTTCTTTAGAGGCTTTAACCGCATTTGTCATGTAATATTTGAGTTCTTCGTCACTATAAACGATTTCCATCGCACGTCCGCCTAAAACATAAGATGGTCTTACCATTACTGGGTAACCTACATCAGCTGCGGCTTTCAAGGCTCCTAGAACATCATACACTGTATGGCCTTTAGGACGTGGAATATTAACTTTTGTTAAAAGTGCATCAAAGCGTTCACGATCTTCCGCTGAGTCAATACTATCAACACTGGAACCCAGAATTTTTATTCCGCAGTTATCTAAAGGACCAGCAAGATTAATTGCGGTTTGCCCACCGAATTGGACAATAACGCCTTCAGGTTTTTCTTTTTCTATAATATTTAATACATCTTCTAAGGTCAAAGGCTCAAAATAAAGACGATCTGCAGTATCAAAATCAGTACTTACCGTTTCTGGATTATTGTTGATAATAATCGTTTCATAACCAAGTTCTTGCAAAGCCCAAACCGAGTGAACAGAGCAATAATCAAATTCTACACCCTGCCCAATACGAATCGGACCAGAACCCAGCACAACTACTTTTTTCTTATCAGTGACAACAACCTCATCTTCTTGCTCATAAGTCGAATAATAATATGGTGTATACGCCTCGAATTCAGCTGCACAGGTGTCAACCATTTTATAAGTTGGCACAATACCATATTCTTTACGTAAATTGCGCACCGCAAATTCATCTTGACCAATATAGCCGCCAATCACGCTATCCGCAAAGCCCATTTTCTTTGCTTTTCGCAATAAGTCCTTTGAGAGCTCCTTAGTTTTTAAAGTTCTTTCCATATCCACAATATTATGAACTTTTCTCAAGAAGAAGTTATTAATTTTCGTAATTTTATTTACGGTAGCAATACTAATATTGCGTCTAAAAGCTTCAGCGATTACGAAAAAACGTTCATCATCAACTAATATGAGTTTTTCTTCTATTTCCGCATCACTTAAAGTTTTTAATTCCGGCATTTCTAAATGAACCAAACCAATTTCTAAAGAACGTATAGATTTCAAAATTGCAGCTTCTAAATTACGTTCAATCGACATAACTTCGCCAGTTGCCTTCATTTGCGTTCCCAGTGTTCTATCTGCCGCCACAAATTTATCAAACGGCCAACGCGGTATTTTTAAAACCACATAATCAAGCGTTGGCTCAAAACAAGCAGTAGTTTTTTTCGTCACCGCATTTTGAATTTCATCTAAAGTATAACCAACCGCAATTTTACTGGCAACTTTAGCAATTGGGTAGCCAGTTGCCTTAGAGGCAAGTGCCGATGAACGACTAACACGAGGGTTAACTTCAATAACAATATATTTTTCTGATACAGTATCGAGTGCAAACTGCACGTTACAAGCACCTTCAACTTTGAGTTCACGCACAATATCAATCGCTGCAGTTCTCAACATCTGTACTTCTCGATCATTAAGCGTTTGACACGGTGCTACAACAATACTATCACCCGTATGCACACCTACTGGATCTAAGTTTTCCATATTACAAATGGTAACGCAATTATCTGCCGCATCTCGAACTACTTCATATTCAATTTCTTTCCACCCTGCAACGCTACGTTCAATCAACGCTTGTCCAATTAAACTGTATTTCAAACCTTTATTAACTATTTCATCGAGTTCTTCTTCAGTTTCAGCAATACCGCCTCCAGTACCACCCAAAGTATAAGCAGGACGTACGATTAAAGGAAAACCAACTTTAGCAGCAAATTCTTTAGCCGCGCTAACGGTTTCAACAATTGCACTTTCTGGTATTGGCTGGTTCAAATTTTCCATGGTTTCTTTAAAAAGTTCGCGATCTTCTGCTCGCTTAATACTTTCAATTTGTGTACCTAACAGTTCCACATTATACTGCGCTAAAATACCTTTTTCATATAAATCAATAGCCAAATTCAGCCCAACCTGACCACCTAGTGTTGCCAGCAATGCATCCGGGCTTTCTTTGCGGATAACCGTTTCTAAAAATTCTACATTCAAAGGTTCAACATAAACTCGATCTGCAATATGTACATCAGTCATAATCGTTGCTGGATTACTATTCACCAGTACAACTTCGATTCCTTCTTCTTTTAAACCACGACAAGCTTGTGTTCCCGCATAATCAAATTCCGCTGCTTGACCTATAATAATCGGACCAGAACCTATTACTAATACTTTTTTTATGTTCGTTTTTTTCGGCATCTTAGAACTCCTCCATCATCTTCGTAAAGCGTTCGAATAAATATTCATGTCCAGAAGGTCCAGGCGACGCTT
The DNA here is from genome assembly GCA_018714505.1 of Candidatus Avacidaminococcus intestinavium. Lineage (GTDB taxonomy): Bacteria > Bacillota > Negativicutes > Acidaminococcales > Acidaminococcaceae > Avacidaminococcus > Avacidaminococcus intestinavium. The sequence goes on along the minus strand of DVNI01000056.1, from coordinate 5,529 downwards.
CCGGATGATATTGCACCGTAAAAGTAGGATGATCTAAGTATTTCAGTCCTTCTATAGTTCCATCGTTAAGTGATACGCTAGTAATCTCAACATTAATTTTCTTCAATGAGGCTTCATCTACTACATAACCATGATTTTGTGAAGAAATCACAATTTTTTGTTCAGCTATATCTCTAACTGGATGATTAATACCACGATGACCAAAAGGCAATTTAAAAGTATCAGCCCCATTCGCTAAAGCCATAACCTGATGTCCCATACAAATACCAAAAATTGGTTTTTTCCCCATTAATTTTTTTAGATTTTCAGCCACAAAAGTTAAATCTTTAGGATCTCCCGGACCATTTGAAAGAAAAATTCCATCTGGTTGTACAGCTAAAATCTCTTCTGCCATAGCACTCGCAGGAAATACAGTTAAGCGACCATCAAAATACGCTAGTGAATTAAGAATATGGCGTTTAATGCCTAAATCTATCACGGCAACATGATGTTTACCACTACCCATAGTATAAATTGCGGGCGTTGTTACTTTAGCCACTTGATCATGAACATCTGCTGCACACAAAAGAGCATCAATCTCTGCTTTTGGTAGATCGCTAGGCACAATAACACCTTTTAATGTACCGTGACTACGAATTTTTCTCGTTAATGCACGTGTATCAATACCAGTTAAAACTGGTATGTCATTCCTGTTTAAAAACGCAGGCAGCGACTCTTCACTGCGCCAATTACTAGGCTCATCACAAAGTTCTCCAACTACAAGACCTTGATACCAACATTTATCCGATTGATCAAACATTTTGTTACAACCATAGTTACCAACTAAAGGATAGGTCAATACGACTATTTGTTCACAAAAAGATGGGTCCGTTAATGTTTCCTGATACCCGCTCATTCCTGTTGTAAAAACAACTTCACCGCTTGCAGCTCGATTACCGTATAAGTCTCCTTCAAAAACACTACCATCTTTTAAAACTAACTTGCCTTTTATTTTACGCATACAACACCATCTCTCATGACAAATTTTCCTGCAACTAGAGTGGCTACCGCCTTTCCTTTTAGAGCTTTACCATTGAAAGGAGTAACTTTACCTCTTGTATAAAATTTCATATTATCCACTACCCATTCTTTATTTGGGTCGATTATAACTATATCTGCTGGTTTGCCTTCTTTTAAACTTCCAGCATTTAGTGAGAAAATATTCGCAGGTTCTGTACTCATTTTACCAATAATTTCACTAATTGTGAATAGGTTTGTATGATAAAGTTCAGTAAAAATAACACCAATTGAAGTTTCTAGGCCACAAAAGCCACACGGAGCGTATCTAAACTCTACATCTTTTTCTTCCGGAGCATGAGGGGCATGATCGGTTACAATCGCATCTATCGTTCCATCTTTTAAAGCCGTACGCATTGCTTCAACATGTTCGCTTGATCTTAAGGGCGGTGAAACCCTCGTTGCCGTATTATAAGATAGGCAAGCTTCATCAGTCAGCGTCAAATGATGCACAGTAACCTCACAGGTTACTGGCAAACCACGTTTTTTAGCTTGTCTAATAATTTCTACTGCCCCTTTACTAGCAACATGTGCAATATGCACTCTCGCTCCCGTGTACTCTGCTATTAAAACATCACGTGCCACCGCTATATCTTCTGCAATAGCCGGTACTCCAGCAACACCCATCCGCGCTGAAATAGCTCCTTCATGCATAAATCCTTCGCTACCCAATTCTGGATCAATCGAATGAGAAATTAAAACTTTATCAAAAGCTGTTATATATTTTCCCGCTAAAGCAAAAAGTCTAGTATTTTTCACATAGTGACCATCATCAGAAAAAGCCATTGCACCTTTTTCGGTCATATCTCCCAATTCAGCTAATTCTTTACCTTCTTGTCCTTTAGTTATTGCACCAATTATTTCCACATTAACATAGCCTTCTCTTTTGGCTCTTTCTTTAATACCTGAAACAATAATTGAATTATCAATAACCGGTTTTGTATTAGGCATACAAGCAATTGTTGTTACTCCACCTGCTGCTGCCGCCTGTGTTCCACTTACAATATCTTCTTTAGCCTCTAGACCCGGTTCTCTTAAATGGGTATGTACATCGACTAATCCTGGTGCCACAATTAGTCCCTGTGCATCATATACTTCATCAACATTTACCATAATATTTTTAGCAATTGCTTTTACTTTACCATCCTCAATCAATAAGTCTTGCACAGAATCTAAGTTTTGACTCGGATCAACAATTCGCCCATTTTTAATCAAGATTTTCAATTTTTTTGCCCCCTGTCAAAGTCAAGAATAATAAAGCCATGCGTACAGCGACACCATTTTCTACTTCTTTACGAATCAACGCATTATCTGCGTAACCAACGTCCCAAGAAATCTCGAGCCCTCTATTCATCGGACCTGGATGCAAGATTAAAACATCAGGCTTTGCTAATTTTAATCTTTCTTCATTAATTCCAAAAATTCTTGCATATTCACGCGGCGTTGGAAATAAACCATTTTTTTGTCGCTCTAATTGTATCCGCAGAATATCAACAACATCTGCACCTTCCAGTGCTTCTTCTACTCTCTTATGTACAGTAACGCCTAATTGCTCTACGTCATGCGGTAAAAGCGTCATCGGCCCCGCCACATGCACATCCGCGCCTAATTTCGTCCAAGCAGCGATATTCGTTCTTGCAACTCGGCTATACAAAACGTCACCAATAATCGCCATTTTTAAGTTTTTAAAATCTCTTCCCTGTTCACGAATTGTAAACATATCAAGTAAACCCTGAGTAGGATGAGCATGGGCGCCATCACCCGCATTAATGATTACAGCATCGGCAATATCCGCTGCATAATTAGCAGCACCTTCAATTGGATGCCGCATTACAATAGCATCACAAGCCATCGATTGTACGGTCAAAATCGTATCTCGCAAACATTCTCCTTTAGTTACACTAGAACCAGATGAAGTAATATTTACTACATCCGCGCCTAAATATTTACCAGCTAGCTCAAAAGAAGTCCTGGTTCTCGTACTTGCTTCATAAAATAAATTTACAATTGATTTACCACGCAGAGAAGGAACTTTTTTTATATCCCTTTTCATTATTTTTTTCATTTCAGCAGCCGTTTGCATAACCAATTCATATTCTTCAATGCTCATTGATTCTAAATCCAGTATATCTTTGCCAGATAACGAAATGTTTGACTTTGCCATTACTCTACCTCCAATATTTTTCTAAAAAAAACGCCTATTGCATCGAGCAATAGGCGTAATTATAACAATAAATTTGTTTCGTATTGTTACAAACACTCTTATTGATCTCTCTGTATCACTTAAAGATGTGGGTATATACAAAAAAGCCTTCCTATCCATAGAGATAAGAAGGCTGAAAAGCTCTTGCGAAAATCCTTCCTTAGTCTCACAGGACTAGTTTAAAGGTTAAATATTATATTGTAGTAATCTTAACACCCAATCAAGCAAAAGTCAAATTAAATTGCTCTTTATTTTTCACCAAAATGTTTTGCTAATATAGTAAGCATTGCAGCACTTTTAGGTAAACAATCTTCATTAAAATCAAAAGAAGAATTATGATGTCCAGCCTTTAATGCTGAACCATACATCATATAAACAGCTTGACCACCTTTTTCTTGTACACGCTGCATAAAATATGAACAATCTTCACTAGCACCAAGATGCACTTGAGGAACAACCTCGCTAAATTGTTTGGAGGATTTGACTAATTCAAAAATTTCTTGTCCCATTACTTCATCTAAAGCACAAGAAGGTGCTCCTCCTACTTCTTCCATTTTTACTTCAACATTATAAAGATCAGCTGTTGCTTTAATCATCCGTTTGGCTTCGCTCATCATAAATTCATTGATTTCAGTATCAGCGCCCCGAGTTTCTAACTTAACTACAGCTCGATCTGGCAAAATATTGCGTCCAGTTCCAGCTTCTAAAACACCAACATTAATGCGCGAGGCTCCCTTACCGTGCCTAGAAATAGAATGCAAAGCAATACTAGCTGCCGCTGCTGCTAAAAGCGCATTGCGGCCTTCTTGTGGCGCTGCCCCAGCATGACTTGACTGACCGGTAAAATACGCATCTAGTTTTGTCGTTGCTAAAAAACCGCCCGTCATACAAGCAAACATACCATCACGATTAGCATTAAAGCCGATATGCCCAGATAAGAAATAATCTACATCATCAACAACGCCAGTTGCTACCATCGCTTTGGCACCACGCACGCCCTCTTCACCCGGTTGAAAAATTAATTTAATAGTTCCACTCATTTCATCCTGATGTGCCGCTATTAGTTCAGCAACAGCAAGACCCACGGTCACGTGACCATCATGTCCACAAGCATGCATCAAACCATCATGTAGAGAACGAAAACCCTCTTTACAAGGTTGATGTTCTGCCTCAGTTGTTTCAGCAACTTCATTAGAATCCATATCAAAACGTAAAGCCACAACTTTGCCCGGTTTAGCAAAATGCATAATCCCAACAACGCCAGTTTTACCACCATTCATTTTATCAACCCACGCCGGATCTGCGCCTTCACTCAAAGCCCGTTGTTGAGCCTGCATCAAGACTTCTGTCGTAGGCACTCCCATCATCGTTGCTTCGTCAATCACGTCTGCACCACAAAGGACTTCATAACCTAACTTTGTTAATCTTTCAGCAACTATTGATGCCGTTCTAAACTCAATCCAAGCCGATTCCGGGTGCTTATGCAAATCCCGTCTTGTTGCAATCATCTTATCTTTCATTGCCGCCGCTTTAAGCCAGATATTTTCCATTTTTTAGCCTCCCACCAATATTATTAAGTATTTTTAAATAACACCAATTGATTACTATCAAGTGGTAAAAAAACTTTCGTTTCAACTTTTGTATTCTTTTGATTTACCCATTTTTGGCAATAAGGACATTGAATCAGCGTGTTTGGCATTGCCCAAGCCAAACTTTTACCGCATTTCGGACACACAAATTCTATTTTAAATTTGGATCCATCCTTTTTCGCTTTCTTAGTCACTTGCGCCACCCCCACCATCTAACAAGCTTAATTATACTATACAGTACAATAATTTGCAGTAAATCCCCTTCATTTTTCATAGACAAACAGCATATTTTGGTCTATGCTATAAATAAAATTATAAATATTGGAGACAAAATCATGGACACATTAGCAAACGAATTTATACAAACTGGTTTTTGGGAAGATTTGACCGAAGAAGAAAATATTACCATTTTTGGTATGGACTTTCCTACCCAAAATGCGTATATCATTATTACGGATAGCGACGGCAGAACACCCTTAACGTCCTCATCGTCCTTGGTCGTTGCCGCTTATGATCTTGACGATTGTTTTCTTTGGGCTAAAGAAATCGCAGATTATCCTTCTCTCAAAGAATTATTAAACCTCTATCCAGCCCAATCAATCGAACTTTTTCAAAATCTTAAAAACTATTCTTTACCAAAGAAATAAAGCCTGTTGCTTAAGCAACAGGCTTTATTTCTTT
>DVNI01000055.1 GCA_018714505.1 Candidatus Avacidaminococcus intestinavium | reverse complement strand
TAAAGCTAACACAAAGAGCGTTTGAAGATGAAAAATCTTCAAACGCTCTTTGCATAACTTTAACTTTAAGTTGAGGTGGATAAGAGAAAGGGAATACAAGATTATTGTAGCGTATTTTGACAATAAGGTCAACCGATAAAAAAAGAGGTTAACTAACGACTGACTTAGAGGAAAGTTTTTCAAATTCCCTTGTTTATGATAAACTTAATAAGTTATAAAGGAGGGGGAGCGTGTCTTGCTAACTTTCATTAGACCTAGAAAAACGGTATGGGAAACTTTAAAAGCAACTTCTAAACCAATTGTTTTATATGGTATGGGTAACGGTGCAGATAAAATACTCGATTGGTGCGCAGAAAATAGCGTACAAGTACAAGCAATTTTTGCTAGTGATGCTTTTGTGCGAGGGCAAAGCTTTCGTGGCTTTCAAGTAGTAAAATATAGTGAGATTCTCGAAAAGTTTGTTGATCCGCTCATTGTTCTTGCTTTTGCTAGCGAAGGTCAAGATGTCTTGAATTTTTTTCAACAGCTAATGCATAAGCACGAGGTAGTGGCTCCACATTTGCCGCTCTTTGCTGGTGACGAGGTGGTTTCAAGAGAATGGCTCATGAAATATGAAACGCAGTTAGCGACAGTTTATCAACGTTTGGCGGATGAAACGTCTAAAGAAGTTTTTGCTGGTATTCTTAAGTACAAACTTAGTGGTCGACCAGAGTATCTTTTTGAGATTGAATCGCAGAGAAAAGAAGACTGTCAAACCTTGCTTACTTTTGGCGTCAATGATGTCTATGTCGATGCTGGTGCTTATGATGGCGATACAATAAAAGAATTTTTGTCATATACTCAAGGTAAATTTAAAAAAATTTTTGCTTTAGAGCCTGATCAAAAAAATTATAAGAAATTGACAAGATACATAAATGGTTTAGAACTATCAGAAATTCAATTATATAATGCGGGCGTTTGGCATCAGAGTGCACTGTTACAATTTGAGGCAAGTGGTGGACGGCAATCGACACTGGCAACTGCGGGTAAGACTTTGATTAATGTTGCAGCGATTGATGATCTAGTGCGAACTGATGTCATAAATTATATGAAATTTGATGTTGAAGGTGCAGAACTTAATGCTTTAAGAGGAGCGAAGAGGACTATCGAAAAATGCAAACCACAGCTTTTGTTAGCGGCATATCATAGAGATAATGATTTATGGGAGTTGCCACTTTATTTGTGGTCATTGCGCACCGATTATCAGATTTTTTTGCGTAAACATCCTTATATTCCAGCCTGGGAAATTAACTATATCGCAATATGAAACGCAGGGATATAAAAAGTCCCGCAAGGGCTAAAGGAGTCCCTTTGTGTCGTGGTAGAAGAAAGTTTTTGCCTGAAAAGCATTTTATTAAAAAAATAGCGAAAAAATACAAAAAAATGTTAAATTTCTTTCATTTGTAAGCAGGAATTTAAACGCTTTGCTCGAATTTTAACTAAAGATTGAAAAAACACATAAGGGAGTGGATGTTTGTGAAAAAATCAAAATGGTTAGTTGTGGCAGCTACTGTATTAGCAATGGCTGTAGCAACAGGCTGTGGCGGTGGCAAAGAAGCTGCTGACAGCACGAAAACAGTAAGTAAGGCGTCAGGAGATGTAATGGTATATACTTCAATATACCCAGATATTATTGATAATATCTGTAAGCCAAATGTAAAGAAAGCTTTTCCTGAAATGAATGTTTCCTGGTTCCAAGGTGGTACGGAGAATGTTATTACTAAGATTACAGGAGAAATTAAAGCCGATAAAGTTGCTGCAGACCTTTTGATGGTTGCGGATCCTTCCTATTATCTTAAAATGAAAGACGATAAGAGACTTTTAAACTATGTTTCTCCTAATGCCAAAGATGTTGTAACTGCTAAAGATGAAGATGGAGCATGGGCTTCAGTGCGTATTTCTAACATGATTATTGCTTATAACACTGATAAATTAAAGGCAGAAGAAGCACCAAAAACTTGGCAAGATTTAACTGATCCAAAATGGAAAGGCAAAATTGCGATGCCTAATCCGATGCTTTCTGGTACTGCTTATGTAACAGTCGGTGCTTTAGCTGATAAGTATGGTTGGGAATTCTTTGATAAATTAAAAGCTAATGGTATTAGTGTTGAGCAAGGTAACTCTGCTATCCAAAATAAATTACTAACTGGTGAATATGCTGTAGCAATTATTTTGGAAGAAAACATTTTGAAATTGGCAGCAACGAAGAATGAACCATTAAAAGTTATTTATCCTGAAGATGGTGTTGTTATGATCCCGAGCCCAATTGCTATTATGAGTACTACTAAAAATCCAGATGGTGCAAAAGCTGTTATGGATTGGTGGTTATCTAAAGAGGGTCAAGAAGCTGTTGTTAAGGGCTGGATGCATTCGGTACGTGGGGATGTTGAGCCACCAAAAGGCGCTCCGGCTTTGAAAACTTTTATTGAGAAAGCAGTAAAAGTAGATTGGCAAAAGCTTGCTAATGAAAATGCTAAAATTAAAGAAGAATTCCGTAAACGTGTTATGGAATAATCTTTTAGTTTAACACATTTACTTTAGTTAATCAGGGGACCGCCATTGTGGCGGTCCCTATTTTCCGATTAGTATTGCTAAGAATTTTTTGTAGGAGACCAGCAGCTGAAGTTTGCTGGGGAAAGGAGCTTTAGTGGGTTTGCTAGGGAGAATAAACAGTAAGGTTATTGTCATATTTATTTCTGTATTACTTTTGATTTATTTTGTTGTTTTTCCAATGGGTGTGCTGGTTTTTGACAGTCTTTATCAAAATGGTCATATTAATTTTAGCAATTATAAAACAGTCTATAGCACAAGTGTTAATTGGAGGGCTTTAACTAATACTATACAGTTATCGTTGTTAGTTATGGTGGCTAGTGTTATCGTAACATTTCCATTAGCATGGCTGGTCGGACGAACAGATTTGCCGGGCAAAAGAACTTATCGCACTTTGCTTGTTGCAAGTTATATGATTCCGCCTTATGTTGGCGCTATTGCTTGGGTGCAACTTTTAAATCCAAGTGTTGGTTATATGAACCAAGTTTTACAATGGTTATTTAATTTGCAACAGGCACCGTTCGATATCTATACTTTCGGTGGTTTAGCTTGGGTTTTAACATTATTTTATTCACCGTTTGCTTTTATTACTATTTCACGTGCAATGGAAAAGATGGATCCGACTTTAGAGGAAGCAGCACGAGTATCAGGGGCATCACCGCTTAAAACTTTGGTTGATGTTACCTTGCCTTTGATGGCTCCAAGTATTCTAGCGGGTGGCTTATTAGTTTTTATTGCAGCGGGTTCTTGTTTTGGTATTCCAGCAATTGTTGGTATGCCGGGTAATATTGAAGTAATGACGACTAGAATTGTGACCTATATTTATATGGGTGATGATAATGGAATTCGTGATGCAACAGCTCTAGCGGCTTCGTTGATGGTCTTAGCTAATTCTTTATTATTCTTTATGACGTGGATGTTAGGTAGAAAAGACTTCACGACTATCAGTGGTAAAAGCACAAGACCGAATATGGTTGAACTTGGCAAATGGAAGTGGCCGGCTTTTATTGGCGTCGGCTTGTACTCCATGGTTGCGGTTATTATTCCGTTAATTTCTATTTTAGTTACTTCGCTTCTAAAAAGTATGTCTAGACCTGTTAGCTTAGATAATATGAGTTTTGAAAGCTGGATTCCGGTTATTACGAGTTCACAATACATGGAAAGCATTTGGAACTCAGTTCTTTATGCAGTAATTGCGGCGACGATTGGTACAATTCTTTCGGTATTTATTGCTTACTTATCAGTCAAGACGAAGATGAAAGGTCGTTCTTTGCCAGATCTATTGACGATTATTGGTGGCTCAACACCTAGTATTGTTATTGCACTTGCGCTAGTTATTACTTTCTCTGGTAATTTTGGCTTAAATTTGTACTCGACCATGTGGATTTTAGTAGTTAGTTACCTTGTAAAATACATGACGATGTCGGTGCGTACGATTGCGGCATCTTTAAGTCAGGTGCATGTTTCTTTGGAAGAAGCGGCTTTAAATTCTGGTGCAAGTTGGCTTAGGACTTGTAAAGATATTATTTTGCCGTTGATTGCACCTTCTGTTATTGCTGGTTGGTTTCTTATTTTCATGCCATCGTTCTATGAGCTAACCATGTCATTACTACTTTATAGTGGTGATACTAAAACAATTGGTGTCTTGCTTTATGAACTACAAACTTATGCAGATACGCAAAATGCATCAGTACTTTCTGTAATTATTTTGGCTATTGTATTAGTTGGTAATCTGATTTTGAATAAGTTAAGCAAAGGTAATGTTGGAATCTAGTTAAGGAGTGGGAAATTTGGCACAAGTACGCATAGAACATATTTTTAAAAGATTTGGCGGTGTTACTGCTGTTAATGACTTTGATTTAGTTGTAGAAGATGGTGAATTTGTATCAATTCTAGGACCGTCAGGGTGTGGTAAAACAACAACTCTTAGAATGGTTGCTGGTTTTGAACGTGCGACAGAAGGAAATATCTTTATTGGTGAGCAATGTGTAAGTTCTTCAGAGAAAAATACTTTTGTACCGCCAGAAAGAAGAAATATCGGTATGGTTTTTCAATCGTATGCAGTTTGGCCACATATGACGGTTTTAGATAATGTTGGTTATCCTTTGAAGATTCAGAAAGTTGCTAAAGAAGAACGAATTAAAAGAGTTAAAGAGATGTTGCGTCTGGTGCATCTAGATGAATATGCAGAGCGTTATCCGCATCAATTATCTGGTGGACAACAGCAAAGGGTTGCACTAGCTAGAGCATTAGTGGCTAGACCAGGACTTTTACTATTAGATGAACCTTTGAGTAATTTAGATGCTAAATTACGTGAGAGTATGCGCTTTGAAATTCTCGCTTTACAAAAAGAGCTGGGCATCACGGTTGTTTATGTTACCCATGATCAAGGTGAAGCGATGGCGATGAGCGATCGAGTGGTTGTTATGAGTAGGGGCGTAGTTCAACAAATTGGTGCGCCACATGAAATATATACTAATCCTGCTAATAAAATGGTGGCCGACTTTATTGGACTTGTGAATTTCTTGCCTGGTGAAATTACTTCTGACGGCAAAGTGCATGTGGCGGGGACACCTACTACTTTCGCTAATCCATCCGATCTTATGGGTAAGGTAACTATTGCCGTAAGACCAGAAAATATTACTCTTTCTGTGCATAGTGGTATTATGGAAGGTGTTTTAACGCATCGTTTTTATTTAGGCGATGCTGTTGATTATCGCGTGCAAGTCGGTGAAGAAATGGTCAGAGTTATCGTTAAAGGCGCAGACCTTGATACGATTAAAGATGGACAAACGGTTTACCTAGATTTTGAAAAACTCTTGATTTTTGATAAAGATTAAAAAGCTGTAACCGATCACATTTTTGTGATCGGTTTTTTTTGCTTAAAGCTATAATAAGCACGCTTGAGTATGATATAATGGGAAAAAATAAAAAGGATAGGTTTTTATGCAAAAATGGAAGTTATGGTTTTGTTGCTTACCCGTATTTTTGGTATTGGTAGGCTGTAAAACACTAGGGTTTCAAGAAACAACGCAACCTTTGCGTATTTATAGCGAGTTACCGGTAAGTGTTACAGAGGACTTTGTGAATGATTTTCTAGAATCTAAAGAACATAAAGTAAAGGTAGAAGTTGTTTATCCACCACAAAAACAAGAAAATAGCACGATCAATATTGTTCAGAATAATTATGATATTTGGTTAGGTGCAACGGCAGAAGAATTCTTTCTTGCTGATACTAAAAAAATCCTTACCGCATATCAAGCACCAAATCTGCGTTTGCCGCCAGCTTTGCGTAATCGGACTGGAGCCTGGACATCTTTATTTACAACTAATTTGGTAATGGTTATAAATAAAAGGGTTTTACGTGAGCGAGAACTAGAAGTACCTGTTACCTGGAATGATCTGCAAGGCAAACTGTGGCAAGATGGCATCGTGCTGTCAAAGCCGAAGCAAAAGCAGAGTGGTTACCGTTTTATTACTACCTTGTGGCAACTTTACGGTGAAGAGTGGCTTAGTGCTTATTTGTCGAAACTAGAGCAAACGCAACTAACATTTGCTGCTAGTGATCAAGAAGCTTTACACTTGGTGGCTACTGGTAACAAAGCAGTGACGGTTTTAACATTAGATGAAGCAATGCGGGAAGTTTTAAAAAATAGTGAGCTTAGTATTGTTGTTCCTAAAGAAGGTACGGCAAGAAAGATTACGGGCGTAGCTATTTTAGCAGGAACGAAGCAGGAAGAGCTGAGCGCTACCTTCATTGATTATTTATTAAGTAAAAGAGCGCAAAATATTTTAGATAAATCTGATTATTATGTTTGGCCTTTGTTGGTTGATAGTAGTGATTATACTTGGGGGCACTCCTATGCCGAGACCTTTTTAGTGCAAGATGATCTCCGTTGGTGTGCTTTAAATGCAGAGGAAATTATTAATAAAATACAATTACCAAAAAAAAGTAACTAAAAAGAAGGAATTTCATTATATTTGTCGAATTTGTAAACTTATATTTTTGAGACAAAACACACATAGTAGCATGGAAGGATGGTAGAAATGATTAGGCAAAATATGAAAAAAATAGTTTTAGGGTTATCACTGCTTGTTGGAGCGGGGCTGCTCAGTGGTTGTGGCGGTGAGAAAAAAGCAGAAGATGGTGCGACAAAAGAAATGCTGAAAGTTGGCATTGTACAGTTAGTAGAGCATGAGTCACTAGATGCGGCTAACAAGGGATTTGTCGATGGAATGGCGGCTAAAGGTTTTAAAGAGAATGTAAATGTGATTTATGATCGGCAAAATGCACAAGCAGACCAATCTAATTTACAAAATATAGCGCAACGTTTTGTTAGCACAAAAATGGATTTAATTTGTGCGATTGCAACGCCAGCGGCTCAAACAATGGCTAATGCAACTAAAGAAATACCGATTGTCGGTACAGCAATTACCGATTATGAGGCAGCGAAGCTAGTAGCTTCGTCCTTGGAACCGAAGGGTAATATAACGGGGACAACGGATATGAATCCTTTGCAAGAGCAGGTTGAATTAATCTTAAAGATTGTACCAACAACGAAAGCTATCGGCGTGATTTATACTTCTAGTGAAGTTAATTCTCAGTTACAGGTGGATATTCTCAAAAAGATTTTACAAGAAAAGAATATTGAAGTCATTGAGGCAACTGTTTCAACGGTAAATGATATCCAACAAGCAGCGCAAAGTCTAGTTGGGAAAGTCGATGCAATTTATGCTCCGACCGATAATATTATTGCATCGGCGATGCCCAATTTAGCATCAATTGCTGAGCCTGCTAAAATACCAGTATTTTGTGGTGCAGGTGCGATGGTAAAAGCCGGTGGTGTAGCTACTGTTGGCATCGATTACTATAAACTAGGTGTGCAAACTGGTGAAATGGCTGCTCGCATTCTTGCAGGTGAAGCACAACCGGCGACGATGCCTATTGAAGCACAGAAAGAAATGCAAACTATTATTAATTTAGAAACTATAAAAAGACTTGGTATTTCGATACCAGAGGACATATTGAAGGCGGCTAAATAAAATGATTGATTTAATAATGCCAACCTTGTCGCAAGGCTTATTATGGGCATTGATGGCTTTGGGTGTATATTTAACATATCGTGTACTTGATATTGCAGATTTGACGGTAGAGGGCAGTTTCCCTTTGGGAGCGGCGGTAGCCGCCGCTATTCTGGTGGAGGGTGGTTCGCCCTTTGTAGCAGTTTTAATAGCCGCTATTGCTGGAGCGCTCGCAGGAGTTGTTACTGGTGTATTGCACACTAAACTAAAAATACCGGCTTTACTTGCTGGTATTTTGACAATGATTGCGCTGTATTCTGTTAATTTAAGAGTTATGGGTAAAGCGAATTTATCGCTTTTACGTGTAGATACAATTTTTTCTTTAATTCGTGACTATGGTTTTACTAATGTACAGGCGATTTTGATCGTCGGGGTTGTCAGCACTTTATTTTTTGGTTTTTTGATGTATTGGTTTTTTGGTACAGAAATTGGTGCGGCAATTCGTGCGACTGGTTTTAATCAGCAAATGATCAGAGCGCAAGGCATTGATACAGATGTAACGATTATTCTGGGACTTTTACTTAGTAATGCGTTAGTGGCTGTTTCCGGCGCTTTAATTGGTCAAAGCAGTGGTTTCGCTGATGTAGGAATGGGTACAGGCACTATTGTTATTGGTCTGGCATCGGTAATTATTGGTGAAGTTTTATTTGGTACTAAAAGTTTTAAGAACTGTTTGGTTTCGGTAGTCTTAGGTTCAGTTGTCTATCGTTTTGTCATAGCTATAGTTTTACAATTAGGAATGCCACCTAATGATTTAAAGCTATTTACTTCGGTATTAGTAGTGCTAGCTTTGTCCATGCCTCTTTTTAAGGCGCGTTTTCGTAGTAGGAAGGTGGCAAAATAATGTTAACGGTAGAAAATATTTCTAAAACTTTTCATCCAGGGACGATTAATGAAAAGAAAGCTTTACAGGATTTATCATTAACGCTAGAAATAGGTGATTTTGTTACTGTAATTGGCGGTAATGGCGCAGGTAAGTCGACTTTGATGAATTCTATTGCTGGTGTTTTTCCAGTAGATCAGGGACGTATTGTGATTGACGGAAATGATATCACTAAGCAACCTGAACATAAAAGAGCAAAGTATATTGGACGCGTTTTTCAAGACCCGATGCTCGGCACAGCGGCAGGTATGATGATTGAAGAAAACTTGGCAATTGCTGCTAGACGTGGGAAGTCGCCAACTTTTGCTTGGGGATTAAGGAATGAAGAGCGTGAGCAATTCCGTATTCTTTTACAAGAGCTTGATTTAGGTTTGGAAAATCGCTTAACTGATCGAGTTGGTCTTTTATCAGGTGGACAACGTCAAGCATTGACGCTGCTTATGGCAACGATTAATCAACCACAACTACTTTTACTAGATGAACATACTGCTGCCCTCGATCCTAAAACAGCAGATAAGGTATTAAGTTTGACGCAAACTATTGTTACGCGTCATCATTTAACAACCTTGATGATTACTCATAATATGCGCGATGCGTTACGTTTTGGAAATCGTTTAATTATGTTACATAATGGCAAAGTGCTTTTGGATTTTGACCGTTTTGAAAAAGAAAAGCTAACAATTCCTGATCTTTTAGCGATGTTTGAGAAAGCTAGTGGCAGTGAGCTTGATAATGATAGAATGTTATTAGGCTAGTAAGTTATAGATAGTAGTTAGGTAATAAATGTAGAATGGAAGGATGGTAGAAGGTATGAAAAAGTTTGTAAAAAAAATGGTGGTAGGTTTGACAGTTTTTATGGTAGCAGGAATGCTTACCGGGTGTAGTAAAGAGCAAAAGTCTGAAGAAGAGGCTCAAACAGGATTACTAAAAGTAGGTATTGTTCAATTAGTGGAGCATGAAGCACTGGATGCTGCTAATAAGGGTTTTATTGATGGGATGGCGGCCGGTGGTTTTAAAGAGAATGAAAATGTGATTTATGATAGGCAAAATGCACAGGCCGATCAATCGAATTTGCAAAATATTGCACAACGTTTTGTTAATGGTAAAGTAGATTTAATCTGTGCAATTGCGACGCCTGCGGCTCAAACGATGGCGAATGCAACGAAAGATATCCCTATAGTAGGTACCGCAGTTACTGATTATGAGGCGGCTAAATTAGTAGTCTCAAGTAAGGAACCGAAGGGTAATGTTACGGGAACAACGGATCTTAATCCGATTAAAGAACAAGTGGATTTAATGCTTAAGATTATTCCGGAGACCAAGACAGTTGGGGTTATTTATTCTTCTAGTGAAGTTAACTCGCAGTTACAAGTTAACCTGTTAAAAGCAGAGTTACAAGAAAAAAACATTGAAGTACTTGAGGCAACAGTTTCAACGGTGAATGATATTCAACAAGCGGCGCAAAGTTTAGTGGGCAAAGTCGATGCTGTCTATGTACCAACGGATAACGTGATTGCGTCTGCAATGCCTAACTTAGTGGCTATTACTGATGAGGCTAAGCTGGCAGTCTTCTGTGGTGAAAGCGGACCTGTGAAGGCGGGTGGACTTGCTACTGTTGGTATTGATTATTATAAATTAGGCGTGCAAACTGGTGAAATGGCCGCGCGTATTCTTTCTGGAAAAGCAAAACCAGCTACGATGGCAATTGAAGCACAAAAAGAAATGAAAACAACGATTAATTTTGAAGCAGCGACAAGATTAGGCATTGTGATTCCGGAAGAACTGGTAAAAAAAGCACAGTCATAAAAACAAGTAGTTATAAAAAGCAAGTATGGGTATACCCATACTTGCTTTTTTTGCTTCTTTACAGAATCTTAAAAACTTCTTAACATCGGCTTAACAAAGAGTCGTGCGCCTTTTGTTATAATCTTAACAGTATCAAAACTTGAATAGGTGGTGGCAATTTAAAATGAGTTTTATGAAAAAAAGTCTGACTTTACTGTGTGTCGGAGCAATGAGTTTGGCCTTAGTTGGTTGCGGTGGTGCTAAAGAACAGAAAAGTGCGGATGGCGGCAAAGTTAAAATTGAATATTGGCATGTTGCGTCAGAGAGTTTTGGCGGTGCAACTGTTAAAGAATTAGTGGAAGAATTTAATAAGACTCATCCCAATATTGAAGTTACAGAAAAATACAATCCTGATATGTATAAAGGTTTGACACAAAACTTGCAAGCAGCAATAGCATCTGGTAAAAACCCGGATGTAGTGCAGATGGGTTGGAGTTATCTTAATTATGCTGCTGATAATTTAAAATATACGGATATTCCTAAGATGGTGGAAGAAAAGATTCCTGAAGATAAAAACTTTTTAAAAGATAATTACTTACCGAATGTTTTGGCTTTAGCAAGAACTGATGATGGTCGACAAGTCGGTGTTCCTTATTCGATTAGCGTACCAGTCCTTTTTTATAATCCAGAAATTTTTAAAGCTGCTGGCTTAGATCCGGCTAACCCACCTAAGACTTGGAAAGAGGTACAGGCGGCGGCTAAACAGATTAAAGAAAAAACAGGTAACATGGGTTTCTTTATGCAAGAATTTGCTGACAACTGGGCACAACAAGCATTGCTAGAATCCAATGGCGGTACGATTTTAAAAAAAGAAAACGGTAAAACTAAAGCAGGTTTCAGCTCACCAGAATCAGCAGAAGCTTATCAATTAATAGCAGATATGGTTAAAGATGGTAGCGGTTTACATGCAACTAATGAAGAAGGCTTCCAAGCGTATTTAAGTGGTAAATTAGGTATGGTTTGTACAACTATTGGTAAGCGTGCCAATTTTGAAAAGACCGCTAAATTCGAAGTAATGGCATCAGCGTTTCCTTCTTTTGAAGGCAAACAATTAAAAGTACCCGCTGGCGGTAACTTCTTGATGGTCTTCTCTACTGATGATGCTAAACAAAAAGCAGCATGGGAGTTTATTAAGTTTATTGAATCCCCTGGAGCGCTAGCAAAATGGAGTACAGGAACAGGCTATTTGCCACCACGTAAAGATGTTGAACAAGATCCTAATGGTTTCAAAAAAATGATTGAAGAAAATAAAAACATTCAAGCAGCGCTATCAACAATGCCTTACTTAGTACAATGGGCTAGTTTCCCGGGTGCTAATGGATTGCAAGCGGAGCAACTCTTGATTGATGTACGAGATGTTATTTTGAGTGGTAAGCAGACGGCAGCAGATGCGCTCAAAGAAACAGAAGATAAAATTAACAAATTATTATAGGTAGTGTGATAAAACAGGATGCCGCATATGCTGCATCCTGTTTTTGCTAAAAGGGAGTGGAAGAGGTGCGCAAAGGTACAATACCTGTAATTTTATTTCTCTTACCAGCGGCTTTAGTTTTTGCAGTCTTTTTTTATTGGCCGCTTTTACAAAACTTTTATTTGAGTTTCTTTCAATGGAATATGATTAGCCCCAATATGAAGCTAGTGGGACTCGATAATTATATAGAGATTTTGACAAGCCCAGAATTAGTGAAGATTTTAGTTAATACTGTTCTGTTTATTGTTATTTTATTGATTTTTAACTTTTTCTTACCTTATATTTATTCGTATATTTTGGGACATTTAGTGCAGCGCTGCAATTTTATTTATCGTGCTATTTTATTTATGCCGAGTATTATTTCTTTAGCAGTAGCTAGTATTATCTTTTTATGGATTTATAATCCCTTAGCAGGACCTTTAAGTATTGTCCTAAATAGTATCGGCTTAGAATCACCACGTTGGTTTAAAGATAGTTTTTTAGTAATTGTAGCACTTAGTACAATTATCGGCTGGAAAGTCTTTGGTTATAACTTAATTGTGATGCTAGCTGCGATGGTTGCGGTTCCTAAAGAAATGATTGAGGCCGCTAAATTAGAAAATGCTTCTAATTGGTTAATTTTCAAAAAGATTATCTTACCAATGACCTCGCCGACAGCTGTTTATGTATTTACAATAACTGTAGTTTTTGGTTTGCAGTACGTACTAGTACCGGTTAATATGCTGACGCAGGGTGGACCAGATCAAGCTAGTTCGAATTTAGTTTATATTGTTTATCAATATGGTTTTGTCTTTTTCCAAACGGGGAAAGCTGCAGCTTTTGCTATACTAACGATGCTTTGCTATGGGGTGTTCTTATGGGCAAAAACTAAATTTTTAGATAAGAAGGTGCATTATGAAAACTAGATTTAAAGATGAGGTTTTATGGCATCTTCCACTATTGGCAGCTGTTTTTTTCCAATTGTGGCCGTTGATTTTTATGGCATCTACTTCCCTTAAAGATCTTGATCAGATTTTCATTTCCACTTTAAATCCACTGCCACTGCCGCCAACGCTTGATAATTATCGCGCAATTATTGGCAATTTTCCTATCCTCACTTATGTTTTTAATACTTTTGTCATTGCATTTTTTGTTACGCTATTAAAAATAGGCACTAGTATTTTGGCAGCCTTTGCGTTTGTTTATTATGATTTTAAAGGTAAAGAACAGATTTTTAATGGAATGCTTTTGACCTTTTTTATTCCCATTACAGTTGTGTTAATGCCTAACTATTTATTTTTATCTAAACTAGACCTCTTGAATACGTCGATTGGCGTTATTTTGCCACAAATGGCTGATGGTATGGGCATTTTTCTAATGCGACAAACGATTAGGAGCATTCCCAAAGCTTTGTTAGAGGCCGCTATATTAGAAGGAGCGGGTGCCATAACTGTTCTGCGCAGAGTGGTTTTGCCTTTGATTCGTCCGACAGCGATTGCAATGACGATTTTCTTCTTTATTAATTCTTGGAATGAATATTTCTGGCCGTTATTAGTGTTACAAGACAAAGAAAATTATACACTGCCTTTGGCTCTTCAGATGTTTATTAGTGCAGAAGGAGGTAGTGAGTGGGGCATTGCAATGGCTGTGGCGATGTTAACTAGCTTACCACCGCTGCTTTTATATTTGCTTTGCCAAAAATATATATTAAGTACCTTTATGCAATCTGGGGTGAAAGGATAACGTGATGAGTGAAATAGAATTTATTGATGTTGTTAAGTCTTATGGTAATACAAATATTATACCAAAACTAACTTTGAAAATTAAAGCAGGCGAAAGACTAGTTTTATTAGGCCCTTCTGGTTGTGGCAAAACGACAACTTTACGCATGATTGCTGGCTTTGAAGAGGTAACAGCAGGAAAGTTAGTAATGGGTGGCGAGCGTGTTAATGAAGTGCCACCGGGAGAACGTAATGTAGCAATGGTTTTCCAAAACTATGCTTTATATCCACATATGACAGTTTGGGAAAATATAAGTTTTGGCCTACAAATCCAAAGCTTACCTCAAGTAGAAATTAAGGCGCGAGTAAGCGAAGCTTTGCAAGTTCTTAATTTAGTTGGTTATGAAACGAGAAAACCTAGTGAGCTTTCTGGTGGGCAGAAACAAAGGGTGGCTTTAGGGCGTGCTATCGTTAAACAAGCACCATACTTTCTATTAGACGAGCCGTTAAGTAATCTCGATGCGCAGTTACGTCAACAAGCGAGGACCGAGTTAGTGAAATTACATGAACTGTATAAGCCAACGATGATTTATGTTACGCATGATCAGGTTGAAGCGATGACTATCGCGCAACGCATTGCAATTTTGAATAAAGGTGTATTGCAGCAATTAGATACACCAGAGACAATTTATCATAGACCTGCTAATACTTTTGTGGCTTCATTTATTGGTACACCAGCTATGAATTTGCTAGAAGTATATATTAAAGATGGGCGTTTATTTGTTGGTGAAGCATGTTTAACGATTGGAGGTGGTTGGGAAAAACTCACCGCTGGTCACAATAAGTTAATCATGGGCTTAAGACCAGAAAAGTGCCATTTAGGCGAAGGTGAAAACTTTATTGGTGGACAGATTACTTATGCGGAGAATATGGGTAGCTATCACACGGTACGTTTTGATGTTAAAAATGGTGGTGAAATTTATCTGACTACTGATTGTTATCAAAGTGGCAAGAACTATCAAGGTTGTAGTTTTGCTTGGCAGGATTTGAGTTTTTTTGATTATCGCACGGGAGAAAATATCGGTTATCCGGTGTAAAGGAGAGAAAATGATGAGATTTTCAATTAGTGATTTAGCTTTTGGCGGTTTTAAAGCAACAAGATTGGAGTCATTACCACCGGAGATTGGCGTAGAAATCTTTTATGAGTTTGGTAGTGATCTTTACTGGGATAAGCGTTTGGAAACCGTTTTAGCAGGAAGACGCATCAGCATTCACGCACCCTGCGTCGGTATTAATTTAGCAGATCCTACTGATGAGAATTATTTAGAAGTTTTTCGTAACACCCTTGAATATGCTAAAAAATGCGAGGCAGAATTTGTTGTCGTACATAGTAATGAAGAATGGAAGGGTGAACGTGAAGAAGTTATGGCTTTGGTTGAGTCACGCATTAGTGAAATTTTGACTTTAGCTAAAATTTTTAATGTTCCAATTTTATTAGAAAATGTAGGTTTAAAAACTAATGGAACGCTTTTATATGATTGGCATGATTATGTAGCGTTAATTGATAAATTTCCGGAGGCCAATGCTTTAATTGATATTGGGCATGCACATGTGAATGATTGGAATATCGTAGAAGTTTTGGTAGTGTTACAAAAAAGGATTAAAGCGATGCACTTACATGATAATAATGGCCGTCAAGATCAACATTTACTTATTGGTAAAGGCGAGATTGATTGGGAGGTTTATTTTAAAAAAGCAGAAAGAATTATCCCTCAAGCAGTTCAAGTTTTAGAATATGTAGAAATTAAACCTGAAAAAGTAGTAAAACATTTAAATAAAGTTGTTGATAAATATCTAAGAGAAAAAATAAATAAGCAAAAATCGTGATGGATTTTCTTCTCACAAAGGTGCGGCAGATATCTCCGTTACGATTTTTTTTATTTACTCAGCTGTTTAGAGATCAGCAAATAAAATAGACGAGGTAGTTTTATGAAAATAGATTTACATATTCATACTGATGAATCCGATGGTTCTTGTAGTGCTTTAGAAATCATTAAGCTGGCGGCTGAAACTGGTATAAATTGTTTGTCTATTACCAATCATGATACGGTGGTCGGTTTAGAAGAAACAGTATATGAAGGCATTAAAGCAGGAATCGAAATCATTCCAGGAATTGAGATTTCGGCAATGGATCAAAAAACTAAAAGAAAAGTACATATTTTAGGTTATGGATTTAAACCAGAAGCAGAGCATATTACGGAATTATGTGCGCCAGTATTAAAAAGAAGACAAGTAAGATCTTTAGAACAAATAGAGATTTTACAAAAGTATGGGTTTCAAATTAAGGCTGAAGATGTGCTAAAAAAACGGCAAGGTAGAACAATCTATAAACAGCATATCATGGCAGAGTTAGTAGCAAAAGGCTATACTGACGAAATCTATTCTGATTTATATCAATCTTTATTTAAGGGTGATGGAATTTGTGCTGGGGACATAGAGTACGCGGATGTTTTTGCTGCGGTACAAGCAATTAAAAATGATGGCGGGATTGCTGTTTTAGCGCATCCGGGTTATCAAGATACCTATTATTTGGTGCCAGAACTAGCTAGAAATGGTCTTGATGGAATTGAATTAAATCATGAAAAACACTCCGCAGAAGATCAAAGGCGGATTAGAAATTTAGCCGCTAAATATCGTCTTTTGCAGACGGGTGGTAGTGATTTTCATGGTACTTATGGATCGGTGAAAGGATTAGGTAAGTTAGTTTGCCCTGAGCAAGAATTTACTAGATTAAAAGAACTTGTTGATACGCGTTTTTTCTTTTTGCAAAATATTGTGTATCGAGCTGGTAAAATTTTAGCAGCTTTAGCGATGAAGCAACAGAAAAAAATCTTCTTGCAGAAGAACGAGTATCATAACTTAGTTACGAATTTCGATTATGAAACGGAAAAATATCTAGTTGGTGAAATTAAAGAACGTTTTCCAGACGACTCTTTTATGACAGAAGAAGCCACAGTTGACCGAGATGAAACAGGAAAATACTTATGGATCATCGATCCGATCGATGGGACAACGAATTTTGTCAGTGTAGGTAAAGACTTTGCTGTTTCCGTGGCCCTTTACAAAAATGGCGAGCCAGTAATGGGGGTCGTTTATGATGTAATGAAAGATAATCTGTATGTAGGTGCACAAAATTTTGGGGCTTGGCTCAATGGGCACAATGTTTGTTTAAAGAAAGACAATGTGTTGTTAAGCGAGGCTATTGTAGATTTTAGTTTGACTAGCATGCTACAAATGCAAAAAAAATATGCTGTAGATCTTCTTAAGATACAGCCCTTAATTCGAGGACATCGTTCTTGCGGGGTACCTTCACTTGCTATCTGTCGTTTGGTTATTGGAGAACTTGATTTATACTTATCAGCGCAGCTGGCGCTTTGGGATTATGCTGCGGCAATAATTTTTGCGGCTGAAGCTGATGCCTTTATTTTTATTGGCAATAGTAAAAATAAAGCTAAAGATGAGGAGAAGCTTGTTGTTATTTGCAATAATAAAAAGATGTTTGGCGATTTGAAAGAGCAGTTATTTAATAAGAAAATCAAAGGACAAATGATTAGTCAAAGACAAAAAAATAAACGCTAGCACTTAAGTGCTAGCGCTGAGAAAGCAGGAGCAGTGTGCTCTTGCTTTTTTATGTATGTATTTCAAATTTAGATATAGTCGTTTAATGATTAATTTTTTCGACCAGAAATAATAAGACCAGTAAAAATTAATAGTGTTCCTAAAATGGTTAAAAAAGTAATTTTTTCATCTAAGATGATAGCTGAAGTAATTAAGGTAACAATGGGGCTAACATAAATATACATACTGGTTTTTACTGGTCCTAAGATATTTACCGACCAGCTCCAAGTACCAAAGCATAAGGCGGATGCACAAATACCAAGGTATAATAAGTTAAAACGATTAGCATAATCATTTAGTAGTGATAGATCAAAGGTAGTTTCTAAAAATAAAAAAGCGGGTAACATTAAAAGCAGTCCATAACCAAAAATATTACGTGTGCAGAGGATCGTATCGTATTTAAAAGTGCTGATTTTGCGTAGTAATATCGAATAGATTGCCCAGATGAGTGCAGCAAGTAAAGCTAAAAAATCTCCCAGCGGATTTAGCTTGAGAATGGCGCTGCTATTATAAACAATGAGCAGTATACCACTTAAGGCACAAACAAAGCCGGTAAAAAAGGTTTTATTTAGATTATCCTCTCCTAAGATAAACTTCGAAAAGAGTGCGGTAAGAAATGGTACAAAGGCTAAGATGAGACAGACATTAGACGCATAGGTATAAAGGAGTGCAATATTCTCCAAAAGAAAGTAGAGTGTAATTCCGCAAAGCCCTGCGGCTAGCAGAAATTTATCCTCAATCCAACCACGTGTTTTTAAACGCCGCGGTCTAGCTAGGCATAGTACTAGGAAACCTAGTGAAAAGCGATAAAAAAGAATTTCTAATGGCGAGAAATCAAATAGTAATATTTTGGTAGAAATAAAGGTGGTGCCCCAGACAATGACTGTAAAAAGTGCTGCAAGGTGGCCCAGGGTACTGCTGGTCATTTAATCTCCTCCTAGGAATACTTATATATAAATATATAAGTATATTATGTAATATTTAAAGAAAAAAAACAATGTAGCAACAAAAATTTACCTTCTACGTATTATTGCGTATAATAGTAACAACGTTAAAGGAAAAGTGATGGTGAATTATGTGCTGGGAAAAATTGAGAACCTTAATCAAATAAAGTGTTTTTTATTTGATATGGATGGTACGATTAATTTGGGAAACACCTTGATTGCAGGAATGGAAGGCTTTTTTGAAAAGCTTAAAGCGAGTGGCAGAACTTTTTATTTAGTAACTAATAATTCGTCGAAGGACCATCAGCATTATGTTGCAAAAATGCAGCGACTTGGGATTGATGTTGGTAAAGAAGATATTTTAATTTCTTCGGATGCTTTGGTTTATTATTTAAAGAAAAAACATTCACAAGCTAAATTATTAGTACTTGGAACGCCTGAATTAGTTTATACATTGCAAGAAGGTGGTTTAAATGTTTTAGAAAAGGGTGGAGAACGTCCTGATTTTATAATCTTAGGTTTTGATATGACGCTTAATTATGAGAGCCTTGCTACTGCTTGTCGTTGGATTGATAAAGGCGTTCCTTATCTTGCAACACATCCAGATGTGCGTTGTCCGATTGAAGGCGGCGAATTTTTACCAGATTGTGGAGCTATGATAGAGTTAATTAAAACAGCAACGAGTAAAAGTCCGCAACTAATTTTTGGTAAACCTTATCATTACTTAGTTGATATGGTGATGGAACGTACAGGTTATAGCAAAGACGCTATTGCGATGGTTGGCGATCGCTTGAGCACGGATATTGCTTTTGGCTTAAATAATGAACTTTTATCGATTTTGGTTTTAACAGGTGAAGCAACAAAGGAAGATGTAAAACAGGGTACTATTAAACCTGATCTAATGCTAACGCATGCTGCTGAAATTTTGAAATATTTGTGAGGTATTATGAAAAAAGCTAGATATCATGTATTGGATGCGGTTCGTGGAATAGCTATAGTTGGTATGCTTATTTATCATTATTTTTATGATTTAACATATTTTTTTCATCAAAATTCTAGGTGGATTTTTACGCCAAGTGCGGAACTCTTTCAAACTGTGGTAGCTTTTCTTTTTATTTTGATTTCTGGTATGTTGGCGCATGTAAGTAAAAACAATGGTCTGCGCGGTTTACAATTGCTTACTTGTGGGTTAGTTGTGAATGCAGTTAGTTATTTTTATTTACCTCAAAGCAGGATTGTTTTTGGGATTTTAACCTTTTTAGGAACAGCTTCTTTAGCAATATATTTTTTTCAACGGTTTTTAGTTTTAGTAGAGCCGCGTGTTGGAGCGTTGTGTTCATTTCTTTTGTATGTTTTAACATATACGTTACCGCAAGGAAAAATCATGGTGGGTAATTGGTTATTAGTGGTCTTGCCGGAAGCACTTTATCAATATTATTGGTTGGCACCATTTGGTTTTCCTAGTGTTGGCTTCGTTTCAGCAGATTATTTTCCTTTGTTGCCGTGGTTTTTTATCTATTTGTTGGGATTTTATGTGTGGTTAAGTTTTAGTGAAACATTTAAAAACACCCATCTTACTTATCGGATACCGTTACTTTCTTGTGTGGGTAGGCAAAGCCTCGTGATTTATTTCTTGCATCAACCGGTAATATTATTTGTTTTAATGCTTTGGTATAAATAATTATGCTTAAAGAGAATGCCCCCCGTTAGTTATTTTTGAGCTAACGGGGGGTTTATTAATAGGTTATATTAGATAAATGCTGCCGTAGAAAAACATTGACAAAAATAGTAATTCCAATTATAGTATTCCTATACAGGAACAATGAGGTAAAGATATGGAGTTAATTGACTATTTATTATATTTTAATTTAACAAGACATGAAGCTACATTATATATGGCGCTTTTAGCTAGCGGGAGCTTAACTGGTTATGAGGCAGCAAAACTAACGGGAATATCTCGGTCTAATACTTATACCGGATTAGCGGGGTTAGTTGATAAAGGTGCGGCTTATATAGCTGAGGAAAAAGCAACGCGTTATGTACCGGTTCCTTGTGATGAGTTTTGTGACAATAAGATTAGATTATTACAAAAATATAAAAAACATTTAGTGGCCGGCGTACCGTCAGTTCAAGATGAGGTTGAAGGTTATATTACAATTAAAAGCGATGCGGCAATCATGGATAAATTAAAAAACATGATTGTTAAAGCTAGGGTGCGCATTTATATATCGGCTGCACAACAATTAGTAGAAACGTTAACAGAAGAATTATCAGCTGCACTTGCACGAGGGTTGAAGGTGGTTGTCATTACTGGTTATCCTTATAAATTAGATGGTGCAGTTATCTATTATAATAATGAAGTAACGACGCAGATTAGATTAATTGCGGACTCGGGCCGAGTTTTAACTGGCGATTTATTAGAAGGTGCTAATGCAACTTGCCTCTATTCCGGTAAGAAAAATTTAGTGACGTTATTTAAAGATGCCATGAAGAATGAAATCAAACTCATAGAGTTAACTAATAAATAAATTTAATAAAATAAAATAGCGTGAGGTGTACAAAAGTGAAGAAACCATTTGTAAATAAGGAACAATTAGAAAAAATTGTAGCTGAATATGCTACACCCTTTTATTTGTATGATGAACAAGGTATTAGAGAGAATGCACGTAAAGTAATGGCAGCTTTTGCTTGGAATAAGGGCTTTAAAGAGTACTTTGCTGTTAAAGCTACGCCGAATCCTCGTTTACTAGAAATCTTGCTAGAAGAGGGGTGTGGGGCTGATTGCTCCTCTTACACTGAACTTTTATTAGCTGATGCAGTTGGTTTTAAAGAAAGCGATATTATGTTTTCTTCTAATGTAACGCCAGCTGAAGATTTTCGTCTAGCTAGGAAGCTTAATGTAACTATTAACCTAGATGATTTTACTCATATTGATTTTTTAGAACAAGTAGCGGATATTCCTGATACTATTAGCTGTCGCTATAACCCGGGTGGACATTTTCAGATAGAAAATAATATTATGGATAATCCTGGTGATGCCAAGTATGGCTTCACAAAAGAGCAAATGGTAGCAGGGTTTAAGAAGCTGCAAGCTAAAGGTGTAAAACATTTTGGTATTCATTCATTCCTAGCTAGTAATACCGTAACTAATGAATATTATCCTGTTTTAGCTAGAACTTTATTTGAATTTGCTGTTTACTTAAAACAAGAAACTGGAATTGCGGTAGAATTTATTAATTTATCCGGTGGTGTCGGTATTCCTTATCGCCCCGAGCAAGAAGCGAATGATATTATGGTGATTGGTGAAGGTGTAAGAAAAGCTTTTGAAGAAGTATTAGTACCAGTGGGCATGGAAAATGTTGCTATTTTTTCTGAGATGGGTCGCTTTATGCTTGCACCATATGGCGCTTTAATTGCGACAGCTATACATGAGAAACATATTTATAAAGAATATATAGGACTTGATGCTTGTGCGGCTAATTTAATGCGCCCAGCGATGTATGGTTCATATCATCATATTACAGTTATGGGTAAAGAAGAGGCACCGCATGATTGTATTTATGATATAACTGGTGGTTTGTGTGAAAATAATGATAAGTTTGCGATTGATCGCGCGTTGCCTAAAGTTGACATGGGAGATCTCTTTTTCATTCATGACGCAGGGGCACATGGTTTTGCTATGGGCTATAATTATAATGGTAAATTACGTAGTGCGGAATTATTACTAAAGAGTGATGGACAGGTGGAAATGATTAGGAGAGCGGAAACGCCACAGGACTATTTTGCTACTTTAGATTGCACAAAGTATTTTGACTAAGTAGGGTAAAAAAAGTTCTCTACCATAGAAAACTCGTGGTAGAGAACTTTTTTAGTATGTTTGAAAAGTAAGATGAGGATTTGTTTAGGGTAGATTTTCTTCAAGTAAAATAAAGAATAATCTTTTTTGTTGGTCACCGGCTAAAAAATGAATTTTGGCTTTTAAATATTTTATTTTACCAGAAGCAACTATGCGGCGATAAGAAACAATTGTTGGTGTAGCAGTTTTTGCTGAAGGTAAACTTTGAAAAAATGGCAGCCGATCTTCTTCTATGATAAAATCGTGAATATGCGTTTCAGCAAAATATTGAAGGTTTTGTGGAATATCAATAAGTTTGTAATAATGCTCGTTACCGCGTAATAATTCAAGCTTGTTATCGTCACATTCATAAATACCAGCCGCTTCGGAGATAGCACTGAATAAAAGGCTGAAGGCGGAAGTTGGTGACCATAGATCTTCAAGATCGATTTCATTATATAAAGAAACACGGGGCTCATTATCAGAAGCTCGCGTAAATGGTTTGTGTGTTCTTAGCAATTCTTCAAAACAAGCAATAGGGAGTGGCGGTGAATAATAATAACCCTGTGCAATAGGGCAGCCTAAAACCTTAAGGAAATCCGCTTGCATTTTTGTTTCCACACCCTCAACAATAAGGCCTAGTTTTAACCATTTTGCCATACGCACAATGGAAGAAAGAACATTCTGTCCACGGCGTGATGATTGACAGCTCGCAATAAAACTCAAATCAATCTTTAAAGTGTCAATTGTAACATTTTGTAGCATACTAAGTGCGGCATAACCACTGCCAAAATCATCCATATGAATAGCAAAACCGTATGTGCGTAAAAGATCAGCAGATATTTTGATTTTTTCGTAGTCATCAACATAAGCGGTTTCAGTAATTTCAATACTGATTAGGCTGGGGTCGAGTTGATATTTTTCTAAGATGGTAATTAGCTGCGGTGCAAAGAAAGACTGCTTTAAATCAATGCGGGAAACATTTATCGCGAGCGGCAAGAGCGGTTCGCCTTGTGTTTGCCATTTAGATAATAAGCGACAAGCCTCTTCAAAGACAAATAAATCTAAAGTTGTAATAAAGCCATTGCTTTCAAAAACCGGTATAAAGGTACCTGGTGATAATAGACCTTTATAAGGATGATACCAGCGAATGAGGACTTCCGCACCTATAATTTGATCAGAACAAATATTAACTTTGGGTTGTAAATAAATAACAAATTGACGTTCATATAATGCTGTTTGCAAACGATTAAAATATTGTGTTTTATTATAACGTTTAAAAGTACGTACAGAGACTTTTAACGGTTTAGAAAGATATTCCATAAGTCGGCTCCTGTCAAAACGTAATTATGATTACAGTGTTAAAATAATAAAAAAGAGCTTTTTGCACTGTACACTTAAATAAAAGCGAAACATAGCAAAAAGCTGAAAAGGTGTGATGATATTAAACTGCAAAATATCGTCATGATTTCCTCCATAAAAAGTATAATGTAAGCACTAAAACTTAATTGTTAAGTGTGATAGGAGTAATTAAAATAAATTAAACATATTAAACATTACAATAAATATACTACGTAACAAAGGAAAATTCAAGAATTTAAAGGTGAAAAACGCAATTAAGAGAAGTATACATTATAATTAATGAAAGAGGTAGAAAATATGGAAAAACAATTAATGGATAAGCCGTGTCAAGAGTTTTTAAAAGATTTAGCATCCGCTAGCCCAACTCCTGGCGGTGGTGGTGCTGCAGCCTTAGTTGGCGGCATTGCAGTAGCATTAACCTCTATGGTAGCAAATTTAACGAAGGGCAAAGCTAAATTTATAGAAGTCCAAGAAGAGATTGAAGCGATCTTAGTAGAAACAGAGATTCTGCGCACAAAAATGCTGGCTTTAGTTTCAGCAGATGCTGTTGTGTTTGAACGGTTTATGAAGGCTTATCGCTTGCCGCATCGAAACGATGACGAGCAGGAAAACCGTGCTATACAAATCGAAAAAGCAGCTTATGAGGCAGCAGAAGTACCACTGCAGATTGCTGATTTGTGTTTAGAAATTTTAATTATTGCATCAAAACTGATGCGTATTGGCAATCCTAATGTAATTACCGATGCGACAATAGGCGCATTGCTGGCACGGGCAGCGATGCGTAGTGCGTATTATAATGTGCATAGTAATTTACTATTGATAAAAGATCAGGACCATGTGGATAGCACCGAAACACATATGAAAGAAATTTTAGCAAAAGCACAAGTATTAGAGGAAGAGGTAATAGCAGCAACGGAAATAATTATTGGGTAAACGTTTTTTGTGACTTAGGCTAAGAATGCTAAATAAATAAAAATTTCCACACTATGTATAAGTAGTATGGAAATTATTTTGAAATTAGCAAATTATGGTGGACCCAAGGGGGATTGAACCCCTGACCTCTGCGTTGCGAACGCAGCGCTCTCCCAGCTGAGCTATGAGCCCGAATACCTATGTTATAAATATACTGCTGTTCGCGAAAAAATTCAACCCTGGAAATTTTTTGTGAGGATCTGCTAAATAGTGTATTGACTATCTGGTAGTTTTCGTCTAAAATATTACAAGTACAGTATAACTTTGGTTTTGCTGGTACAACAAAATGGAGAGGTGGCCGAGTGGTTTAAGGCGCTAGTCTTGAAAACTAGTGATCCTGCAAGGGACCGTGGGTTCGAATCCCACCTTCTCCGCCATTTTACAACTTGAATTATTGCTATAAAGCAGAAACTTTGTAATTTTTATTACAAAGTTTCTTTTATTTTTCCTGAAAAACATAAAAAAGCTTACATAAACAAGAATTTTGAGAAGATTAAATTGCCTTTTTTGCAAACTTTATACTTGCTAGGTGTTTTTATAGTATAATAATGCTATAAGTAATAGTAGATAGTTGTTTAGATTCTAAACAACTAATTATTTTAGGAGGTGTTTAAGTGTCGACTTATTATTTTTTGCCGACGCGCAATGTTTTTGGTGAAGGTGCAGTTCAAGAAAGTGGAGAATTGCTCAAAAGCTTGAAAGCTAAAAAGGCTATGATTGTTACTGATGCTTTCTTAGCAACAACGGACATGGTACCAATGCTTCAGGAGATCATTAAGGCTTCAGGCATCGATGTTGTAGTTTTTGCTGGTGCAGAACCTAATCCTACTGATAAAAACGTTGAAGACGGTGTAGCATTTTACCAAAGTCATAATTGTGATAGTTTAATTTCGCTAGGTGGCGGTTCTTCCCATGATTGTGCTAAAGGTATTGGCTTAATTGTTAGTAATGGTGGTAAGATTGCCGATTATGAAGGTGTCGATAAATCAGATAATGAAATGGTACCTTTAATGGCGATTAACACTACAGCAGGCACTGCTTCTGAAATTACCAGATTTTGTATTATTACAGACACTTCCCGCAAAGTAAAAATGGCAATCGTGGACTGGAAAGTTACGCCTAAAATTGCGATTAATGATCCGGTTTTAATGAAAGGAATGCCAGTTGGCTTAACGGCTGCTACGGGTATGGATGCAATGACTCATGCTATAGAAGCTTATGTATCGACCGCAGCGAATGTTTTAACTGATTCAGCCGCATTAATGGCTGTTAAAATGATTTATCAATATCTGCCCAAAGCAGTAGCAAATGGCGACTATATGAAAGCTAGAGATAAGATGGCTTTTGCACAATATTTAGCGGGCATTGCATTTAATAATGCGTCTCTAGGTTATGTGCATGCTATGGCGCATCAATTAGGTGGCTATTATAATTTACCACACGGTATTTGTAATGCGATTTTATTGCCTTATGTTGAAGAATTTAATCTGATTGGTAACTTGAATCGTTTCCGTGATTTAGCGGAGATGATGGGTGAAAATATTACGGGGTTATCTACTGATGAGGCGGCAAATAAAGCGATACAGGCTATTCATAGATTAAATAAACAACTAGGTATACCTGCTAACTTAAAAGAGCTAGGCGTTAAGCCTGAAGACTTTGAAATGATGGCTATTAATGCAATGCAGGATGTATGTAGTGTTACGAATCCTCGTAAAGCAACGAAAGAGCAAATTATTGAAATCTATCGTTGTGCTTATGAAGGTCATTATAAAGCGTAACCTTCTAATGTTAAAAAACTGCTTCTTCAAAAATGAAGAAGCAGTTTTTATTTTTTTTATTATTATATGTTATACTTAGAAATAATCAGTTTTAGGATTAAGATCTTCTTTATGTCGGTATGTCGGTAATTTTTGGTATTAAAGGAGGACACTATGTATTATGCAACTGAATGTACAACGCCGCTTGGGTTAATGACGCTAGCTAGTGATGGAGAAAGTTTAGTTGGTGTGTGGTTAGGTGGGCAGAAGTATTATGGCGGAACGCTGGCAACAGAGCCGTTACGTAATGATCATTTACCACTGTTTACAGTTGTAAAAGACTGGTTACAACGTTATTTTGCGAAGGTAAACCCTAAGATTAATGAGCTACCGTTAGCGCCAGTAGGAACTAGGTTTAGACAAGAGGTATGGCAAATCTTGCTTACTATTCCATATGGAGAAACTATGACTTATGGTGCGATTGCTAAAATTATGGCACAAAAGACGGGTAAACAAAAGATGTCAGCACAAGCTGTTGGCGGGGCGGTTGGGCATAATCCTATTTCTATTATTATTCCCTGTCATCGGGTAGTCGGTGCAAATGGTAATTTAACTGGTTATGCTGGTGGTTTAGCTGTTAAGATGGCATTACTGAAATTAGAGGGAGTAGAGCTGTCAAAATTTTATGTTCCGAAGAGCGGAACTGCCTTATAAAAATATATTTTATAAAATAGGACTTGAAAAATAGAAGGAAATAAGCTATAATTACGCAGTAAGACATTCGGAGTGGTACTCAAGCGGCTGAAGAGGACGGTTTGCTAAATCGTTAGGGGGGTTAAACCTCGCGTGGGTTCAAATCCCACCCACTCCGCCATTTTTGTTTCTAAAAGACATAAGATTTTTAATCTTATGTCTTTTTTTATATTTCAGGATAAAATCACTTTTGATTCATAAATTGCTTCATCTTCGTTACCTTCTTTCTTGACAAAAAGGAGCAATAGTGATATCTTCAAGTATAGATGATAATTGTATATTTGTGAGTTTGGGTGTAAACAGAGAAAACTGTGATGCTTAATAGGAAAGCAGGTGTAAATCCTGCGCGGTCCCGCCACTGTAAGCGAAAAGGGGTTTTGTAAAAGACTAGAGGAAGAAACACTTTCTAGATGCAATTCCGATGATAATTCGTAGCCAGAGAACCTGCCTTAATTCTTACCATATCCGTAACAGGGTTAGATACGGATCCGTGCGAAAGACATGGAAAAGCGGTAAACTTGTGTTGTTTTCTTGCTAATGTACAGAGCGAGGTTAAGAACAGGGTAGATTAATAAGAGCTTTGCTACGTTTTTTTGCGTGGTAATGCTTTTTTTGTTTTTTTGTACGAAAGGAGGAACGGCAGGCTCAATCGATAATGGTAAGTTAAGATGAATAGGCAAAAATGAGAGGTAGGTATGAATATGTTAAAAAAACAATGGAAATTATGGATGCTGACTTTGGTCATGTTAGTTTTTACAAGTGGAGTAGTTTTAGCTGCACCAAAAAGTGATATTGGTATAATTGATACTCAGCAAGTTTTGCAAGCACATCCTGATATGGAAGGTGCAAGGCAGAAAATGCAATTGGAAGAGCAAAGAGCACAACAAGATTTTGAAACTAATGCTAAAGATTTAGCAAATGAAGCAAAAGAACAATATATTCAAAACTTGCAACAAAAGTTAGCAAAACTTCAACAAGAAATGATGGAACCAATTGGTAAAAAAATTGATGCTGCTATCAAAAAAGTAGCAGAAAGCAAAGGTTTATCAGTTGTTTTAGATCGTAGTGGTGTTGTGCGTGGTGGTACAGATATAACGCAAGATGTTATTAAGGAAATTGTCAAATAAATAATAGTCTAAGGAGTAGTTATGAGTACCAATCAACTTAATGAAAAAGCAGTTAAATTTCAGAGCTTTTTAGCTGAGAATAAACTTAATTATTTCGGTTCAGAAATTCGTAATGATGAATTAAAATCTGTTTTGTTTAGAACGGAACTGCCTGTTAATGGTAATAATTTACCACTATTATTATTAACAGATGATAGTATTTATACGATGATTAAAATTTTAGTTGTACCTAAAGGTGTGACTGCTGAAAACAGGGAAGCACTTGCTACTAAAATTAATGCGTATAATGTACAATATAAAATTTTCAAATATACTTTGACGGAAGATAATGATATAGTGCTTGATATTTCGGTACCAGCACTGGCTGAGCATTTTGATGAAAAATTAATCATGTCACTTATTGATATCGCGCTTAAACATTTGACCGAAGAATATGCAGACTTGATGCGTATTGTGTGGTCGAAGTCGGAGACGGTTAAGAATTAATTATTATGTAAAATAAGAACGAATGGCAAAAAGTGCCGTTGGTTCTTATTTTTATCATGGGCACCGCTTTTGCATTTTTAAGATCGCTAACTATTTAATGAAGGAGGCTCTAATGTCAGCAATGTGGAGCGGTAAAGCCTGGCTACCAACGATTTGCCTATCGTTTGCAGCTTTTGTTTTTAATACTACAGAATTTGTACCAATTGCTCTTTTAAGCGATATTGCTAAAGACTTGCAAATTACAGAACCACAAGCTGGAACGTTAATTACGATTTACGCTTGGTATGTGGCGCTCTTTTCTTTGCCTTTGATGCTTGCCTGCGCTAAAGTAGAGCGGCGCAAACTGTTAGGTATTTTATTTGTTATTTTTATTATGAGCCATTGTGCAGCTGGTCTTGCTGATAGCTATACAACTTTATTAATTTCGCGTTTGGGTATTGCTACAGCACA
>DVNI01000054.1 GCA_018714505.1 Candidatus Avacidaminococcus intestinavium | reverse complement strand
TTAAGCCCCTATACGTCGAAAGTACTTGACTGGAAGCGGTCTGGGAGGATAGATAGTCGCCGGTTACTTTAATGTAAGACCCTATATAAACTATATAGGGTCTTTTTTCTTGCCTGAATTACTACTCGCGACTAATAAAAATACTTGAAAAAATAGGCTTAAGGATATATACTATTATAGTATCAAAGATTACAAATTGAATAGCAGACAGTTCGTAACCATCCTGTCTCTAAATAAAACTAGGACCACGCATTGAGGAATTATGTGTAACTGATTTTATTTAGGGAAACCATCTTTTTGGTTTCCCTATTTTCTATAGGTGCGTTGGTATAAGGAGTATTAGTCGATGCAAGAGTTATCTAAAACGAAAAAAATGACAATAGCGGCTTTATTAATTGCTTTTTATGTTGTACTTATGCTTTCAACACAAAGTTTCGCTTTTGGTCAATACCAAATTAGACTGGCTACTGCAATTTATGCTTTAAGTGCTATTTTTCCATTTTTGGTACTACCATTAGGCTTTGCTAATTTTTTGAGTAATACCTTAATGGGGGGACTTGGGCCACTTGATATGATTGGTGGAGCAGTTGTTGGTATTTTAACTTGTTCAACTATTGTATGGGGCAAAAAAAAGGGCTTTGCTAATTTTTTTATTGCGTTAGCCATTATTTTTATCCCTGGTTTGATTGTTCCCATCTGGTTATCTATTATTTTAAACATCCCTTACTTGATATTAGCTACTGGATTACTTATAGGTCAAATCATACCGGGAATTGTTGGCGCTGTGCTAGTAAGTGCATTAGAAAAACAAGGTTATATAAAAATGGTTTTAGAGAAAGGACGTAGATGATTATGTCTGGAAGAAAAACTGAAGAGTTACAAGGGGTTACTTTACTAGGACAGCAACAAACAGCCTATCCTACAGATTATGCTCCTGAACTTTTGGAATCTTTCCCTAATAAACATCCTGATAATGAATATTTTGTTAAGTTTAATTGCCCTGAATTTACAAGCCTTTGTCCTATGACTGGGCAGCCTGACTTTGCAACCATTTATATTTCATATGTTCCTGATTCAAAACTAGTTGAGAGCAAGGCTTTAAAATTATATCTTTTTAGTTTTCGTAATCATGGTGATTTTCATGAAGATTGTATTAATATAATTATGAAAGATCTTGTTAAACTATTAGATCCTAAATATATAGAAGTTACGGGCAAATTTACCCCTCGGGGAGGTATTTGTATTGATCCATACTGTAACTATGGTAAGGCAGGAACAGAATGGGCAAAAACAGCTCAAAAAAGATTGCATTTTCATGATATGAATCCTGAGAATGTTGCGTATCGTTAAGTCACGTGTAAACACGTGACTTTTTTTGCGGGTGTTCGGACTTCTCTTTTCATAGAAGCTGTGTTACAATAGCAATGAAGTAAAAAATAAAAAGTATGTTTATTATTTGTGGGACTATAAAAGTACCGCGAGGGACAAAAGTGCGATGGGTGGAGAGTTCGAATGGACAATATTATCAATTTACAAAAAAAAATTGTACCGGAACTCAGTGAATTATTGGTTTTGAGATACCAGATATTAAGACAAGTAAGTCATGAAGCTCCAATTGGTAGACGAGCGCTAGCTATTCGATTAGGTTTGAGTGAAAGAGTGTTGCGTGCTCAGGTAGATTTTCTTAAGAACTGTGGTTTATTGAATTTTTCACCTCTTGGAATGTTTGTTACAGATGAAGGTGAAGAAATTCTCAAGGAATTAGCAGAATACGTTCGTAAGTTACAAGGGATTTCTTCTTTAGAAAAATTGTTAACCGCTAAATTGCAAATGAAAAAAGTTGTCATTATTCCAGGAAATTGTGATGAAGATGATGTAGTAAAACGCGAAATTGGACGTGCTGCAGCGACTATTTTAAACAATCTTTTAAGCGATGGACAGAAACGAATTATCGCAGTAAGTGGTGGCACTACTATGGCTGCTTTAGCAATGAACATTAGTGGAAATGCGCCGCAGGCGATTGTTGTACCAGCTAGAGGTGGACTAGGTGATAATGTAGAGGATCAAGCTAACACGATTGCTGCAGTATTAGGAAGAAAGTTTGGTGCCAAATATAAACAACTTTATGTACCAGATGGTGTTAGTGAAGATGTTTTAAACAGTATTTTAGCAGAAGACACAACGGTTAAATCAGTAGTTGAAATTATTAGACAGGCTGATGTTTTAGTTCATGGTATGGGACGCGCTGATGAAATGGCTAAACGACGTGATTTAGATGAAAATGTATTACAGCAGTTAGAGCTTGATGGTGCTGTTGGTGAAGCCATTGGTCAATATTGTAGTTTGGAAGGTGAAGTCGTTTATGTGACTAATAATGCTGGTTTAATGGTTAATGATTTATTTAAAATTAAAACTGTTATTGGCGTAGGTGGTGGGCGTTCTAAGAGCGCAGCTATCTTAGCAGTAATTCGTGCAACGCGTCAAGATATTCTAGTTACTGATGAAGCAGCGGCTAATGATATTGTTCAGATTTTAGCTGCAG
The DNA here is from genome assembly GCA_018714505.1 of Candidatus Avacidaminococcus intestinavium. Taxonomy (GTDB): domain Bacteria; phylum Bacillota; class Negativicutes; order Acidaminococcales; family Acidaminococcaceae; genus Avacidaminococcus; species Avacidaminococcus intestinavium. Next base: position 6,895 of record DVNI01000054.1, on the reverse strand, counting down.
AAAATAGCTGATTAAAATTTTAATAATATAATTTAAGGGGGATTTTTGAGATGGCTAATATTGCAAAAATTGGAATTAACGGGTTTGGAAGAATAGGTAGAAATGTTTTTCGTGCAGCATTAAATAATCCTGGTTTAGAAATTATTGCGGTTAATGATCTTACTGACGCAGCAACTTTAGCACATTTATTAAAGTATGATTCTGTACATGGAACTTTTGACGCTGATGTTAGCGTTGATGGTGATTGCATCGTAGTCAATGGTAAAAGGGTTAAAGTTTTAGCGCAAACTGATCCGGCAAAATTACCTTGGGGTGAGCTGGGAGTAGAGATTGTAGTAGAATCAACAGGACGTTTTACTAGTGGTGAAAAAGCAAAAGCTCATTTAACAGCGGGTGCTAAAAAAGTTATTATATCTGCACCGGCTAAGGGTGAAGATATTACGATTGTTATGGGCGTTAATGAAGATAAATATGAAGCAGCAACGCATCATATTGTTTCTAATGCGTCGTGTACTACTAACTGTTTAGCTCCTTTTAGTAAAGTTTTGTTAGAAAACTTTGGTATTGTTAGTGGCTTGATGACAACGGTTCATGCTTATACTAATGATCAGAAAATACTTGATTTGCCGCATAGTGATTTACGTCGTGCTCGTGCTGCTGGCGTATCGATTATCCCAACAACAACTGGTGCTGCCAAAGCAGTTGCGCTTGTCTTACCAGAGTTAAAAGGTAAGTTAAATGGTTTTGCTATGCGTGTACCAACACCTAATGTATCTATTACAGATTTGACGGTTGTTTTGGAAAAAGAAACGACCGCACAAGAAATAAATGCGGCTTTGAAGGCGGCAGCTGAAGGTGAATTAAAAGGCATAATGGGCTACAATGAATTACCATTAGTTTCTAAAGATTATAATGGTTGCGCTTTGAGCTCTGTTGTTGATGGTTTGTCTACAATGATGGTGGGGCCTAAAATGGCCAAGGTTGTTGCTTGGTATGATAATGAATGGGGTTATTCTAACAGGGTTATTGATCTTGCCCTCTATATGGTAAAAAAAGGTATATAAGGTTTGAAAGAGAGGGCAAAGTTACATGGATAAAAAAACCTTGGTTGATATTGAGGTAAAGGGTCATAAAGTTTTGGTGCGTGTTGATTATAATGTACCATTAGATGATGATGGCAAAATTACTGATGATACTAGAATTAGAGCTTCCTTGCCAACAATAAATTATCTTGTGGAGCAAGGAGCAGCCGTTATCCTGATGGCACATTTAGGTAGGCCGAAAGGGAGTTATCATAAAAAGTATTCGTTAGCACCAGTTGCACGATACTTACAAAGCTTACTTGAACAAGAAGTTTTTTTTGCGGAAGATTGTATTGGAGAATCAGCAAAAAATGCTGTAACCAGTTTGCAATGTGGACAGGTTTTATTGTTAGAGAACTTGCGTTTTCATAAAGAGGAAGAAAACAATGATTTGCACTTTGCAGGGCAGTTGGCTGAGCTAGCTGATCTTTATGTTAATGATGGCTTTGGTGTGTCGCATAGGGCACATGCTTCTGTTGAAGGTATTACGCATTTCTTGCCTAGTGTAGCTGGGTTTTTATTAGAAAAAGAAATCGAATATGTGGGACAAGCTGTGGAAAATCCAACGCATCCTTTTGCCGCAATTATTGGTGGTGCAAAAGTTTCCGATAAAATTGGAGTAATTAACAATTTGCTTGATAAGGTAGATGTTTTGCTAATTGGTGGTGGCATGGCAAACACGTTCTTAGCCGCTCAAGGTTACCAACTTGGCAAGTCCCTTATTGAAAGTGATAAATTGTCTTTGGCTCAAGAACTCTTGCAAAAAGCAAGCAAAAATAATGTTCAATTACTATTGCCGTCGGACTTAGTAATGGCGGAAGAGTTTGCTGCTGATGCAAAATATAAAGTGCAAAAAATTGAAGACCTTGATCAAAAGGCAATGGCATTAGATATTGGTCCAGCAACTGCTGCTGTTTACGCAGAAGCCTTGCAAGGTATGAAAACTATTGTGTGGAATGGTCCGATGGGTGTTTTTGAATTGGATGCTTTCTGCAAAGGAACAGAGATGGTAGCTAAAGCAGTGGCTGCTAATCGAGGCGTGACTATTGTTGGTGGTGGTGATTCTGTAGCTGCCATTGAAAAACTCGGCTTAACGAAAAAAATTAAGCATATTTCTACGGGTGGTGGCGCTTCTTTAGAATATCTTGAAGGTGTTGTCTTGCCTGGTATTGCATCATTGGATGATTTGCGTCGCCCCATGATTGCAGGTAATTGGAAAATGCATAAAAATATAGCTGAAAGTATTGAATTAGCACAAGACGTTGTTCGCGAAACTAATGGTACTTTGAATGAAGTGGTAATTTTTCCACCATTTACAGCACTGGAAAGTGTAGCAGAAGCGATCGATGGTAAGCATGTTGGTTATGGTGCCCAAGATTTACATTGGGATGACCAAGGGGCCTTTACTGGAGCGGTATCGGGTACAATGATTGCAGATATTTGTTGTGAATATGTTATCGTCGGTCATTCTGAACGTAGAACAATTTTTGGTGATAACGAAGTAATTATTGCTAAGAAAGTAGCTGCAGCTTTTCGTAATGGTTTAAAGCCAATTCTTTGTGTGGGCGAAAATATTATCGAACGTGAGGCTGGTCGGACATCGCGAAAAATAAGCATGCAAATTAATAGTGCATTTAAAGGGTTAACCGCAAAGCAGGCCGAGCAAGTAGTTGTTGCGTATGAACCATTGTGGGCTATTGGTAGTGGCAAGGCTGCTACTGCTGAAGATGCGCAGGAAGTTTGTTGTTTGATTAGAAAGAAATTAGTTAAGATGTACGGAAAAATTACTGCACGTAATATCCGGATTTTATATGGTGGTAGCGTTACAAAAGATAACGCTGTATCTTTTAAAACCAATGATATTGATGGTGTCTTGGTTGGTGGCGCGAGTTTGAAAGCTACCGATTTTTCGATGATTGCGCGGAGTTTTTAAAGGAGTAAAAAATGAAAAAACCGCTTGTATTAATGATATTAGATGGCTGGGGACTTGCTAAAGACTGTTCTACCAATGCTGCAACTAGAGCAAATACGCCTAATTTAACGAAACTAATTGAGGAATATCCCCATACAGAACTTATTTGTTCCGGAGAAGCTGTGGGGTTGCCGCCTGGCCAGATGGGAAATTCAGAAGTTGGACATATGAATATTGGTGCTGGTAGGATTGTTTATCAGGAGCTTACGCATATATCCAAGACGATTAAAGATAAATCATTTTTTATGAATGAAAATCTTGTTGATGTGATGGAACAGACTGCAAGCAAGGGAACAGCCTTGCATATCATGGGATTATTATCTGATGGTGGTGTACATAGTCATATTGAACATTTAAAGGCTATTGTAGATTTAGCTAGTCAAAAGAAACTAAAAAGGGTGTTTATTCATATTTTTTTAGACGGACGTGATGTGCCGCCAAAGAGTGCTTTAGGGTATTTAAAAGATTTGGAAGAAAGTCTTTGTACTCATAAAGCTGGTGAGGTTGCAACAGTTTCTGGACGTTATTTTGCAATGGATCGCGACCAGCGGTGGGAACGATTGCAAAAAACTTATGAAGTAATGACCAAACACTATGGCCCTTGTTTTAGTTCTGCTCAAGCAGGCATTGAAGAAGCATATAAAAATGGTATAACAGATGAATTTGTTGTTCCGTTTTGGATTAAGACCAAAGAAGATAGTCGATTAGGTAAAGAGGATTCAGTTATCTTTTTTAATTTTCGCCCAGATAGAGCGCGACAAATTACTAGAGCATTTTTAGATGAAAAACTAGACGTTTTTCCACGAGAGTTTATTTTGTCGCCAGAAGCTTTTGTTTGTATGACACAGTATGATGAAACTATTAAAACTAAAGTTGCCTTTCCACCAAAGATTTTAAAAAACACTTTTGGTGCAGTAGTTGCGGAGGCTGGGTTAAAGCAGTTACGGATTGCTGAAACTGAAAAGTATGCACATGTTACTTTTTTCTTTAATGGTGGTGCAGAACGTCCTAACCATGGTGAGGAGCGAATTTTAGTACCGTCACCTAAAGTTGCAACTTATGATTTAGAGCCGGAGATGAGTGCTTACCGTGTTACCAATAAGTTGCTAGAGGCGCTGGACAATGATTGTTATGATGTTGTTATTTTAAATTTTGCTAATCCTGATATGGTTGGACATACAGGCTCTTTTGAAGCAGCAGTTAGAGCTTTAGAAACAGTTGATCAATGCGTTGGACGCATTTGTCAAAAAGTTTTGTCTTTGCAGGGTGAACTTTGTATCACAGCCGATCATGGTAATTTAGAGGAAATGGAAGATTTAACGACGCATGAACCATGTACTTCTCATACGACCAATAAAGTTCCCTTTATCTTAGTTAGTAATAGGAAATATCAATTAAAAGAAGGTATTTTGGCTGATATTGCCCCAACTATGTTAGAATTGTTGAATATAGAACAACCTGTAGAAATGACGGGTCAAAGTTTAATTAAAAAATAATATGAGGTGAAGTTGAATGGCATTGATTTCAGCTGTTTATGGAAGAGAAATATTAGATTCCAGAGGCAACCCAACTGTTGAAGTAGAGGTTTGGTTGGATGATGGTTCGATGGGAAGAGCAGCCGTTCCGTCTGGAGCGTCCACCGGTGTTCACGAAGCGGTGGAGTTAAGAGATGGTGATAAAACTAGATATTTAGGCAAAGGTGTAGCAAAAGCGGTTGATAATGTTAATGATATTATTGCGGAGGCTTTAATAGGTCTTGATCCTATTCGTCAAGTAGAAATTGATAATTTGTTAATTAGACTTGATGATACTCCTAACAAAGGTCATTTAGGTGCTAATGCAATTTTAGGAGTTTCCCTTGCAACGGCAAAGGCAGCGGCTGCTTCTTTAGATATTCCACTTTACTTATATTTAGGTGGTATTAATGCCAAGGAATTACCGGTACCGATGATGAACATTTTAAATGGCGGCGCACATGCTGATAATAATGTAGATATTCAAGAATTTATGATTATGCCTGTTGGTGCGGATAATTTTAGTGAAGCGTTACGTATTAATGTGGAAATATATCATAGTTTGAAAACTGTTTTAAAAGCCAAAGGTTTATCTACTGCTGTTGGGGATGAGGGTGGTTTTGCTCCAAACCTCGCTTCCAATGAAGAAGCTATTGCAGTTATTATTGAAGCTATAAATAAAGCTGGTTATAAGCCTGGTCAAGATATTTTCATAGCTCTTGATATTGCGGCTAGTGAATTATATAAAGATAATAAATATGAACTTTTGGGCGAAGGTGTGAGTAAGACTGCTTCAGAGATGGTTGACTATTATGAGCAACTTTGTGCTAAATATCCAATTATTTCTATTGAAGATGGGCTTGCAGAAGACGATTGGGACGGTTGGGCTCTTTTGACCAAGAAACTTGGCAAGAAAGTACAATTAGTTGGTGATGATTTATTTGTAACTAATGAAGAACGTCTTATCAAAGGTATTAATAAAGGAATTGCTAATTCAATTTTAATCAAGGTAAATCAAATTGGCACTCTTACTGAAACGTTTACCACTATTGAAAAAGCTAAGAGAGCTGGCTATACTTGTGTAATATCACATCGTAGTGGTGAAACTGAGGATACAACACTAGCTGATATTGCGGTGGCAGTTAATGCTGGGCAAATCAAAACAGGCGCACCGGCGCGCACAGATCGAGTTGCTAAATATAATCAATTACTTCGTATTGAGGAAGATTTAGCTACAGCGGCTGAATATAATGGAAAAGACGTCTTTTATAATATCAAAAAATAATATTTTTATAATGGCTGCACTCTAATTTAGAGTAAGCAGCCATTATTTTCTTCATAATCTTAAATACATGACACAATGCTGATTCTATGATAAAATATTAGAGTAATATTCGTGTCCGAATTTTAGAGGAGGTAAAAAAATTGTACGAAACGATTTTAATGGTGTTAGAAGTACTTGTGAGCATAGCGTTAATCGCCGTTGTTTTGATGCAGTCAGGTAAAAGTTCTGGTTTATCTGGTTCTTTTGGTGGTGGTGGTGAAACCTTTTTTGGCGGCAAAAGCAATGATCTTGATGCCATGTTAGCAAAAGTAACTATTGTGCTAGGAATACTATTTGGTGTTTTAACTCTACTTATTGCCAGAATATCCTAATAGAATAGTTTAAGCATTGGGTTAACAAGTACTCTTTCCCTCAAAATAAAAATTTGAAAGGGGTATCTGTATTGACTAATTATCTGATGTTATCTATGGGCGTTGGCATATTAGCACTTATTGTGGCATATATGTTAACTGCGGGTATTGCACGGGCGAATGCTGGCAATGCGCGTATGCAAGAAATTGCTGGTTATATTCACGAGGGGTCAATGGCTTTTTTGTATCGTGAATATAAGTATTTATTGGTATTTGTAGCTGTTACTGCAATTATTTTAGCGATATTTTTAAAAGTTACTGTTGCTGTTTGCTTTGTAGCGGGGGCTTTTTTTTCAGGTTCTGCAGGTTATATTGGTATGCTTGCTGCGACTAAGGCTAATGTACGTACAGCTGAAGCGGCACGAAAAGGTATTGCTCCAGCTTTGAAGATAGCTTTTTCTGGTGGGGCCGTAATGGGATTAGGCGTTGTTGGTTTAGGTCTTTTGGGGTTAGCTTTGTGCTACTATGTATTTGATCGCAACATAGAAGTGGTAACGGGTTTTGGCCTCGGTATAAGTTCCATTGCTTTATTTGCTCGTGTGGGTGGTGGTATTTATACGAAGGCTGCTGATGTCGGTGCTGATCTTGTTGGTAAGGTCGAAGCTGGTATACCAGAAGACGATCCGCGAAAT
>DVNI01000053.1 GCA_018714505.1 Candidatus Avacidaminococcus intestinavium | reverse complement strand
CGGACTTCAAAACATCATATACCTTGCGGTCTTTGGCTGCTGCGTATTCATCAAGAATAATCGTAGTACCGGCGTAACCATCAAGGGTGTTAGTGTCACTAGCAAGGGCAGTGGCGAAGCTATCGGTCGGTAAATCGGTAATACGTTCTTTTTGAACCTTAACACGGTGTCGAATTAATCTACTTGTCTTCTGGACTTGTCGCAAGCTACTAGACAACATATCATAGCCTAATTTCGCTTGCTTCAGGGCATTTGAAACAAATAAGACTTGTCGGTTCTTGGCCGGTTCGTTTTCCATTAACAAGCCAATTGCTGCTAGTGAAGCGGCTAGGTAAGTTTTACCAGATTTACGGGCCATTGACACCATACCCTGTGTATAACGTCTTTCACCGCTATCTTTAACACGCCAGCCGTATAACTCGCTTACAATCCATTCTTGATATTCTGCTAGGTGGAATTTACCCCCATTAGTTAGTGGCAGCATCTGGACAAATTGACAGGCTTTTTTGGCCATCTTTTCATCATAGTAGTAGGGGAAGTCGTCACTCTTAGAACGCTCTAAATCACGCTTGTAACGTTCACAGGCAAGGCGAATTTTCTTACCGGCAATGATTTTTCCAGACAATACATCATCAACATATTTAATCAACCGGCATCATCTTCTAAGAAGTCAGCAAATGGATCTTCAGGGTCTTGTTGCTTAACTTTCTGATTTTCAAGTTTAGCCCGGCTACTGATATTCAAACCAAAGTCACTGGCAATTGCTCGCATATTTTTAATGGCCTTGTCTTGCATATTGAAGTATGGATTAACTTTTTTAGTGCCTTCTTTAGTTAATACACACAGGCCATCTTGCAAAATATATTTCTGGCAAGTGTGGACTGTTTGAGCAAGAACACAGTAATTAATTAATTGGCTACGGTCTAGGTTGCTTGCTGGTGTTTCCTTCTTTAATAAGGGGACAATTTTTTGCCATTCCTTACGGGCGTAACCGTGTAATTCTTCGGGCACTGTTTCATCAATTGCTTCATAGTTTTCTTTAAGGTTATTCTGGACTTCTTCACGATCTGCTAATTGATCTTTCGTCCAGTGGCCTCTTAACTTTTCTACTGGTTTAATTTTTGCTCCAGCCATACATTCACCACCTTATATATATAAAAAATAGCCAATAGGCGAACATCTAATGGCTATTTATACCCAGTAATCTTTATTATACGAACATTATAGCACTTTTTGGCAAAAAGGGCAAACAGGTGTTCTCTAATTAATGAACTGAAATGTTGTCTCTTTTGTTTGGAATAAGCAATTTGTTAATGTTCGTAAATATCGAACTATTACTTAAAACATCGAACAATTGTTCGATATACATAGAAAAAATGAATAAATTGGATTTTTTTTAAAAGAAAAGTGGATGTGCCGCTCTTTTCGCCGTTGCCATAGCCCCCCTAAACAATAAAAAAGCCGAACGGTATTTCACGTTCAGCAATTTCAAATTTTATTTTGATTAGAATAGCAATTCAATAAACTTCACTAGCAGCCAAAGTAAGAAGATAAACATAACTAGTAACAATAGGTGTAACTTGAAGACTATCCAATAGGCAAATGTAAAGCCGATTAAAAGTACAATCAAAAAGAATATAACTACAAACCAGTTGCTATCTTTGAACCTATTCCATTTGTCTTTCATGTTGTTGTCTCCTATGTTTAGCTTGCCTTGTCTTTCTGTTGTGACAAGCATAGCATAATGTTTGTAGATTGTCTTGGTCTAGTCGCTTGCTCCAGTCGTCTCTTAGCTCAACAATATGGTCTACTAGATCACCTTTACGATATATTCCGTGTGCTTCACAGTTAACACACAACGGGTGCATCATTAACCAATGGTGGCTTAGTTTCTTCCATGCTGTCGAACGATAGAAGCGTTGGTACTTACCTTCATGCTTGCTAGTAATTCGCTTATGATAGATAGCCTTGTTTAATTGGTGTCGTTGCTGCTTGTTAGTTCTATCTATCGGTTTCTTATATTCGTGTTTACTGCAATAGCTCTGGTCGTACGGTATTAATTCATTACAACCAGGATAATTACATAAGTGTCTAGGTTTCATTACTTGCCTCCTAATAAAAAGGGTGTCGCATATTACGACACCTCTAATCATTGATTGTTATTACTTACTCCACTTTTATCTTGAAGTGTTACCAGGTCAAAGGCATTAATCCGGTCATCGCTATTGATAGCAATAATCTTGTATTCATGATCTTTGTACTTAGCACTTAGTTTCTTATTAACATCTGGATTGTGTCTAATTGCCAATACTAAATCAGCGTTGACGTGCGTTCCTAGATTATCAAATGTTTGGGTCTGGGTATTGGTGTATTCTCCACACCAAACGGTAGTTAGTGGCTTGAAAGTTTCATGACCACCTTCCAACGAATCATCTGATACATAGTCATAGGTACCAAACTCAACACGTTGTTTCATTCTACTAATATCATAGTTAAGCATTGTATTTCACCGCCTCGATAGTTCCATATGTCACCATAGCTGAATAAATTGTTAAGCCCTTATAAGTTGAGACAGAATATTTGATTCGATTGATAGAATTACTTTCTTGTTGTGCTAACCACTGATTTAACTCTTTTTCTAGCGCATAATTATTTGTTGACGAAAATGTTCTTACTTGAATCATACTTTATCACCTCTATAAATTTCGTAAATCTTCTTCTAATACTTCATAAAACATTGCTGGTATTGCATAGCAAATGTGGCTAGGGTTAACAAGCATATTGCCTTGCCAGGTTGCATAAATGTCTGTGCGCTTCTTAAATTCCCTAACCATAGTATATACAGTATCTTTGCTGCTTTTATCCGGGTTAGTGTCCAGTGATTCAATACCATCTTCATCGGTGTAGATAAAACTACCATTATCCATTGCTAGTTTGAATAACAGGATTTTCTTTTTGTCTTTTATCCTGTAATTTGAATTAAGTTTTCTCATTTGAGTGTTCCTTTCAAAAAACTCTGTGTAAGTAAGTTCTTTTAAGTGGTACCCTACTTCAACACCACCTAATCCCTTGAGAGAGTAAGAACTAGGCGGTACCATTTTTGATTATCGGTACCAGTTTTGTTTTGGGGTAAAAGTGGTACCTAATTATTAAGTAAACGAATTCCTTTATAACCACGATACTTTTTACCTTTAATCTTCTTTTGTGCATTGGTATCAATTCCACGTTTTCGCAAACTTACGTTGAACTTTTGTTTACCTAGTGGGTGTCCACCTTCACTAGTGCAAAATGCTTTATAGTCATCGTAAACATAAATGCCTTTCTCAAACGCTGTTGAATCGCTAGTATCGCATTTTTCGTTTAACCAACGTGAAACCATATCATTTTCGATAATCCACCGACTAAGTGCTTCTTGCATCTCGCTTGTGGTAGGGAATCCCCATTTATCTAATTTACCCGGATAGTTGCCATCTAGTAGTTGTTTGAATAACTGCATACATTCATATGCAAATGCTCCACGTTCTTCTTCAATTTGTTTCATTGAAAACTTAGTATCAAAGTCTTTAATTTTATGAACTTCCGCAATAATCGGTCGTCTAAGGAATCCATTAGTAAAATCATTAAAAGCTGGGAGACTATTAGCACTAAAAATTAATTTAGCATGGTTTATAAATTCAAAAGGATCTTTATTTTTGAATTCACCAGTAATAGCATCTCCACCGGTCAAACCTTTTAAGATACTTGTTTGATCCATAAACTTATCGCCAATATCAGCAAAATAGTTTAAATCTTTCTGATAAAGTTTTGAAGTCATGAATCGAGCGTCTTTTTGATTAGTCAAGGCTGCCAAGTCAACATTAGAGGTATTACTTGCACCAATTAATGATCGTAAATAGTTAAGGATTGTTGATTTTCCTTCGCCACCATTACCAGATAAAATCATGAACTTCTGGAAGCTGCCATATGTACGAATAAATGTATAACCAATGTAAGTTTTTACAACATTGGCTGCTTCTTTACTACCAAAACTTTCTTCAAACCATTTATCAGTCATGGGAGCATTACCATTGCTAATATTATAGTTATGGCCTTGAAGAATATAATTCTTATCAGAATTATTAGTAGTTGTACCAT
>DVNI01000052.1 GCA_018714505.1 Candidatus Avacidaminococcus intestinavium | reverse complement strand
TATGTATGGCGACACAATAAAACCTATCATAGTCATAGCATGATAGAAGAACCTTGTGTGCAGCAAGAGTTTTATCTTGATGCGGTAGCAATTGTACTTGCTAGTTCAAAGGAAGAAGCTCTGCAAAAACTTAAGGAAAGAGCAGAAGGCTGGCGAATTGCAGATTTAGAATGTTTAGAGCCACAGGTTTTTTCATTGAAAGAAGCTAAGGTTATTTTTACCGATATTAGAGGATAAGGGTATGGGGTGCTAAGAACGTGGATAATTTTCGGGAATTAGAAATAAAATTAAAAAGTGATAAAGTATTTACAAAAAAAATATTGAATTTACCGCTCATTACAACAAAGTTGTTACCAGAAAGTAGTAAGATAAAAGAACTCGATAATACTTATTATGATACACAAGATTTCCGGTTGTTGGAGCAGGGGATGGCTTATCGCATTCGTAAAGTTGATGAAACTTTTACGGCAACGATAAAAAATGCTGGTAGATCCGAAGGGGGATTTTCAGAGCGTAATGAATTTAACGTTCAGCTTTGCAGCGCTCAGCCAGCCATTGAGCCTTTTAGAGAAGTGGGATTAACGGAAAAATTACAACAGATTATTGGGCAGGAAGAACTAGTAGCAATTTTTAAGACTGTAGTTACGCGTGAGATACATCTTTTACAAATTACTGAAACGACGCTAGTCGAGATGGCGGTCGATAAGGGGTTTGTAATAGTAGGCAAGAATAAAGTAAAAATTGATGAGGTAGAGCTAGAAATTATTGAAGGTACTAAGGCTGATTTATTTAGTTTCGTCGCGGAGCTTGCAAAGAGCGTACCTTTATTTATTGAACCTAGTAGCAAATTCAAGCGTGGTCTGGAATTATTAAATAATGCAGAACTTATTGAAAGATTTGAAGATACTAGCATCAAGCCAGTAAAAGATGGTAACGCGGAAACGGAACTTAAACGGTTACTTTGTTATAATGCCGGCGCAATCATGGAAATACAGAATTTACTGCTCCAACCACAAAGTTTAGTCGATGCTGATCGCTTAGTACTCAATAAGGTTAAACGTTTATTAGCGTTGTTGGCTTTTGCTCAACCGTTATTTGATGAAAAAGAGTACATCGATTTGCAGCAGGGTTTAAGTAAGATGCAGGAAGTATTGCTGGAACTTTATGTGGTAAAACGTTTGGCTAGACAATGGCGCAAAGTCTATAATAAACTTGCCGAGCGTGGCTATAAGGATGCTTTAGGAAAGCGTTTAGAAATGCGACAGACAGAAATTAGTATGCAACTTGGGCAACAAGTTAAGGAGGGTTTATGGGCGCAGACGCTATTTAACTTAGTGGCATGGACAGAAACTGCACAATGGGAGAATGCGGATTATTTAGGTCTAGAAACTTTTGCTGTTTATCGTTTTAAAGAGTGGCATAAAGAATTATTAACTTGCGATTTAGCTCTTAAAACACGGTGTAGAGCGGCGGTGGCCGTGGCATTAGAAAAAGTAGAAATGATGCTACTCGTACGCCGGTGCATTAAAATTGGTACTCTAGATAAACAACGTTTTGGTGCTCTAAAGAAACTGCATCAGCGACTAAAAGTTTTATATTTTGATATTGAGAAACAAAGTGAAGTCATTAGTTTAAGAAAAGGTAGTAATAGTAAATTAGTACATGGTGATTTAGGTATTTTAGTTGGGTGGCGTTTGGCTCAAGAAAATGAAATGCACAAGAAAACTTTAGCTAATTGGTTAATTGTAAAAAACATTTTAAAGGGCAAACATAAATAACTACGAAGTTTTTTAGATTTGTAGAAACTTCTGAACAAGGGAAAGTATTTTGTGCCGAATTTAGAAGTTTTTGCTTAGATAAAAAAAGTGCCTGCAAAATGTTTTTGTGAACATTTTGCAGGCACTTTTTGCAGGCACTTTTTGTTAGAACTAGGAGTAAGTACAAGAACGAATCGTTTTACAATAAGTTGACTAATGGTGGAGCAAATATTGCAGTAGCAATACCAACTAAAGCAATGGCTAAGCTACCAATGGCGACTTGCAGAGCGCTAATGGGAATACAACTACTGACGCCTAAAGCATGGCTTGAAGCCCCTAAGGCTAGACCGATTGAAATATCATTTTTGACACCAATTGCTGCTAAAATTTTATGACCACACATAGCGCCAAAAATACCAGTGCAGATAACGCAAGCGGCTGTAAGTGGTGGAATACCACCAAGGGTAGAGGCAATTTCCATGGCAATAGGAGTTGTAACTGATTTAGGGACTAAAGAAAACATTACTTGCTCGGAAGCTCCAAACAGACGAGCAAAAAAGATAATGGAAATAACACCGGATAAAGTCCCAGTCAAAACACCGATAAAAAGTATTTTATAATGTTTGACTAAAACACTAAAATTACGCACTAAAGGAAGAGCTAAGGCGATTGTTGCTGGACCTAATAAAAAATTAATCATCGTACCGCCAAGGGCGTATTGCTCATAAGTAAAGAGGCCGGTAAAAGTAATTAAGAAAATAATTAGCGCACAAGATGTTAAAAGTGGTGGTAAAAAATTTAAATTTAATTTTTCTACTAGACGTTCTCCAATCTTATAAGTAAAAAAGGTTAATACTAAGCCAAGTAGAGGGGAGTTAAACCAAGTGTTATCCATTGTTTTTGCCCTCGCTTCGTTTTAATAGGAAGTCGACAGTAAGTCCCGTAACGACCATAACGATGATTGAAGTTACAATAATTGTCGCAAAAATGGCGAAACCTTCTTCGAGAATAATTTGCTTATAGAGTAAGAT
>DVNI01000051.1 GCA_018714505.1 Candidatus Avacidaminococcus intestinavium | reverse complement strand
TCCTAAAACAGAAGCAAAAAGCAAATCAAAATTTTTAATTTTTAATTTAAGTATAGGATAAAAAAACCCGGAAATATTTTTGTCAGCCAAACATATAGCGCCTATTAAACCTAGAACTGTTACAATTTTTGTAGGTATATCCATATTGTTATGTTCTTTATATAAATACCTTATTAAGCATAATGAACCAAGAAGAAAAAATATGCTTCCAATAATTCTATCACTCAGCAACTCTGCAATCATAATTTTCACTCCGATTTTTTAAGATCATTTTTATAATCAGTAATCTTTTCATTTACAAATGTGTAAACAATGCTCCCTATTGTTACAATCACTATTGCTGGTGCATTCATTTGAGTCGCCGTCCCCGTCGCTTTATCAAGTCCAATTACGGTAAAAGCATCACTAGCAGAGGCTTTTAAGAATTTCTCATTAAATCCTCCATAGTTTTGATAATTGCCTATCATTTTATAGCCAACTTCTCCAACTATGATTACACCTTGCACCATTCTAATTGGATAGAGAATTATCCCTGCTAAAAACTTATAAGAACAGTGTCCGAGTTTTTGTGGCACTGCAAAATGTCCTCTTTGGTTTTTCCATCAATTATTTCTTATAATACTATTTAAGATTAAAACAAATAACAAAACAATTAAAAGAACTCTAGCAATTGCAAGAATTTTTCTATTTATTATTGCATTAACAATTACGTTTGTCACTTTACCGCCTTTGGAAAACCAAAAGAGACCGTTTGCATGGTTATTGGATAGCGACATCATCATATAAAAATAAGCAAAGTTATCTTACCTAACTCTGCTTATTTTTATTATTCTGCGACTTCAAAACGTCTAAGTTCCAAGCCTAAAGGACTTTCATAAGCAATAACGTTTATTTTATCGTAATTCTGATAATTTTCTATAACTTTATGGTCTTCTCTAGTCAATACTGGTGGATAAACTTCACTTAAAGAACGCACCCGCCATGACTTTTCTAATCCTGAATCAAATAATACTCTTACCCATACTCCACTATTAGAGCCACTCTTGGTTGTTGTGAAATTATATTTTGCTGTTCCTATTATTTTACCTGGCATTACTATTTTTTTATTATTATCCGCTGTCATAATTAACACTCTATTTGCAACAGGCTTGGCTTCCAGCAAAGAAACTACAATTATTAAAGTAGTCATAAATAAATTCTTCCAGGTTTTTTCCCATGGTTTTACTCTAGATAATGTATATGTAACCAATGCTATTATTATAACTTCTACTACAATAAAAATGTCGTAATATCTATTACCAATTGTATTTTTTAAATCACTAATTCCCATAACTCCTATTGCTAAAACAAAGAAAATCAAAAATGTATTTCTTTTTCTTTGTTTATTATCTTGGACGGGCTCCTTGTTTTTCATAGGCCTCAGCAATTTCTTGAGCATAATCATAACCTTCTTCTTTTGCATATAATTTTTTAATCTGATCTTACAATATTTTAGAACCTATAAACGAAGCCACATCTTTAACTAATCCCAGCTTCTTTCCCTTACTAAGAATTGTATCTGCTGTTATATCAGTAAGCATACTTAATTTGGTATCAGCCGTTGCTTCTGATAGAGGATAAGGAGATTCTAAGGCTATATATTTACTTATATTCATTCCATACACTACACCATTTTTTACAGCAAAAGCTCTCCTAACCCACTACCTGGTATAACAGACAATAAGAATGACACATTTTCTATTCCTCAATTTAGCAAATCGTTTCCACCTAAATCAGCCATTATTCCTCCAGCTAAAGAATGCAGTAATAT
The DNA here is from genome assembly GCA_018714505.1 of Candidatus Avacidaminococcus intestinavium. Classification (GTDB taxonomy): domain Bacteria; phylum Bacillota; class Negativicutes; order Acidaminococcales; family Acidaminococcaceae; genus Avacidaminococcus; species Avacidaminococcus intestinavium. Next base: position 27,826 of record DVNI01000051.1, on the reverse strand, counting down.
CTTATATTCTCCTCCATCAGACCACTTATTACCTTCCCATATATTACCGACCGCCATTGCTTGGTCTCTTTTCTTCGAGGATAATTTGCCAATCTCATTTGCAACTATTTCGCCAAACAAGATGCCAATTCTTTTTGTTCTTTAGCTTTATCAACATCAAAGATGTCATTCAGCTTATTATTTGCATTATCTGTATCTCTACTTAATTCATCAATATCCTGTTTCTGATTCTCCTTATCTCTTATTTCTACTTCTCCTTCGGCTATACCTGCTTTGGTTGATTTTTAAAAGCACCGAATAGCTCTTATGATAAATAAGCTATTCGGTGCTTTTATCTTTCAATGAGCCAAAAACCATCCCTTCTGCTTTTTCCTTTGGTTTTTATTAGACATCTTCATGATTGCTTTTACTACTCTTCGTTCTTCTCTTCTTAATCTCAAAGAAAAGTCGTACTAAGGCCATGATTATTGTATACAGAACAAATGATTTCCACATTATGTTAGAAACTAAATCATGTTCTATAGGGGGCTCACCTGTAATAAAAGTTATTGGTACTACATATTCCCCATTTTCATTTTTCTTCATTTCATATATATACACCTTAATATATGAATAATAATTTGATGGCTTTATATATATATATTCAAACGCCGGCTCTAAGTCTGTTGTTTTTCCCATATTTTCAAAATCTTGCTTTAACACATCATTAATTTTTTCTACATCTATTGGAATCTGACTTCTTATAACAGTATCGAAAATTTTTTGATTAGTTCTGTATTCTATTTCATCTACATCTAGCCCACTATTTTCTAAACTTAAAACTATACCGCGCATAACAGGATGAAATAGTTCTGCTCGCTTATAAGCAATATGAACGCTAATATATGAACAAAGTAACATCACTGCCAAAGCATAAACAAAACTAATCATTCTATATGTTTTTAGCTTCATATTAATTAACCTCCAAACATTAATTATCTGTTTCCATGTAATAGCCTTATCGTCTCTTCAGAATATTTTTGTCTTAATATATTTAGACCAGCTTCACCTTTTCCTATAAATATTGTATTTGATCTTCCTATGGAAAATCCGACATTAGTCGAAAAGCCACCACCATAAACACCTGCGAATCCAGGTCCCTCTCCATTTTTCCTATTTCTGAAAAAGCTAATTCTTGAAATAAACTAATCATCTCTAAGAGTTCTTCCACACTTGCCTTGTCAAATATTTCTTCTAGCTTATTTAAGCTAATAACAGTATCTCTGTTTAATCCTTCTATACTCTGCGCCTGATTTTCCTTATCTCTTATTTCTATCTCGCCTTCACCTATACCTGCTTTGGTTGATTTTTAAAAGCACCGAATAGCTCTTATGATAAATAAGCTATTCAGTGCTTTTGTTTTTCAATAAGCCAAAAAGAACCTTACATAACATGTCCCCGTTTGAATATCGGCGTACTAATTTTAACATTTAAGCTAAAAACTCATAGGGACAGTGTCCGAGTTTTTGCGACTTCAAAATGTCTAAATTCTAAGCCCAAGGGATTATATTTTTTTCTACTTCCACTTATTGATTTATATAAATAATGAAGCAATCAATACTACTATGCCTATATTCATTCCTCCAATACACATTTCAAAATATATACTATTATTCCCTCTTTTTTTAGCAAAATATATTATAGTAAACCGAAAAAATATTGCAATTAAAATTAAAATTATAATTATAGTTTCAATATCTTTTATCATAGTTCATTGTATATAACTCTTATTATAATAGAGCTACATCTCCTTATTTTATTTTTTCACCAAAGATTATTATCTAAAATATTTTTCATAGGTTTTTTCTGTTAACTCTTCAAAAGCCACCCCTACAAATACTCCTACTACAAAACCAGGTGGTCCTCCAATTGCACCTCCAGCTACTGCACCAGTTCCGTAAGAAATAATAAATTTGCTTCCTTCCTTTTTTACATAACTTTTTAATTCTTCGTCACTCATATACTTTGATGCTTCATCAATCTTGACAAGCAGTGTTGTTCCACCTATTAAAGGTATTTTTCGCACATAACCAATACCTTTTTTTGTTACAATTGCCCATTGGTACTTATTAGTAGCATCTTGTAAAACTTTGCTATTTTCAACTACACCTAATGCTTCACTAATTGCAATATCATACACACCATTCATAATACTTTTTATAGTATTGTTACTTCCCTGAATAATTTTATCTCTATTATCTTGCGTGGTTGCATCAATTACTCGACCTTGTATATCTACCCCTTTTACAATAATACCATTATATTCTGTTAAATCGGGATTTTCAGCTAAAGCCTTATCTAACCCCTCTACAAAAGAAGGGTCTTGTAACATTGCAATTAATTTATTTTGTTGTTTTTTTCTAACTTATCTAACTCCCAATATTCTTGGACCCCAGCATTTGAACCTTCTTTATCTACTTTTTCTTTAATATTTTCTAGCCCTTCTTCTTTTTGTTCTTCAGATAAAACATTATTCTTCATACCGCTAGAACCAATAGCTGCGCCTGTTTGACCTGCTCCGCCAGTTGTCTTACTTACTGCGTAACCGAAGCCTGCAATGAGCCACTGTGCTAGTGCTGTGTTTTTGCCGGCTACTTTTAGAATCGTTTCTGTTATTAGCTTGCTCGTTCCTGCTGTTAAGGCGCCAGACAATGCACTTTGTCCACTTAAATGGCTGGCTACTGCTCCTATTGCCGCGTGATAAATTGCTTTTTCCTGATTGGAAAGTTTTGCCATCTTGCCTACTTGGTTATAAGACAACTCCATAAATAAACCTGCCAATTCCATACGTTCTTCTACTTTTGTTTTATCAAATATCTCTCCTAAAGCATTTAAGCTATTAACAGTATCTCTGTTTAATCCTTCTATACTCTGCGCCTGATTTTCCTTATATCTTATTTCTATCTCGCCTTCATCTATACCTGCTTTGGTTGATTTTTAAAAGCACCGAATAGCTATTATGATAAATAAGCTATTCGGTGCTTTTATTTTTCAATAAGTCAAAAAACCATCCCTTCTGCTTTTTCCTTTGGTTTTCCTATTAAAAATAGAATTATTTAAGATTCTATAATTTTTCATTCAGATCAAGGAAGTCTTTTTCAAATTTATCAAACACGAAGAACTAAAAAGGCATCATTATCACTCATTGTCTGAGCTAAAACTCGCTATATTTGAATATATTGAGGGTTTTTATAATTCTCATCCTCCTCACTCAGCAAATGACTATTTATCTCCTAACCAAAAAGAAGCTCTTTATTTCCAAAATTTATCCTCTTAACAACACTTTTTTATGTCCACTTTTTTGACTATAGTCAAATGGACAATAATATAAATGTTATTATACATATGATGAGAACTATTAAACAGACTCTAGTCACTATATTATTTTTATCTTTTAAACCCACACTAAAAAAATACCCCGTTAACAATACTGCATATATTAACTGCACTATTTGAAATATTTTATGATATTGCGGAAAAAATCCTGTTATTATTATCAAACTATCAATAAATACAAAAATTGATGTAGGAAACAATATAGTAAATATCTTATTTCTTTCACTAAAAGGTGGTTGCGAATAATCAAAAGCTTTAAATAAAAAAGCATATATAGCAATTATAGAAAATACTAACCAGAATTCCTGTGGAATCCATTTAAATGTCGCGTTGTTTTGCATATTCAGTACCTTTCTTATTCGTTGTCTTTTGCTAAATTAGTTTCTTTAATAAAACTGCCAACTTTTTTTATAATATGCGCAAAACCTCCATCTACAATAGGAACCATATAACCATACTTAGTTGGAATTATTTTTCCGAATTTTGATGCTCCAACTATACTCGTAAGAGCAACCGTACTGCTAATAGCCGCAGCTTTGACAAACTCACCACCACTATACTGCTGTGAATCTAAATAAATTTCATATGTTCCCTCGATAGCTGTTACAGTGCCACCAAAAGATACCTTTTTAGCAAGGGTTTTGCCATCAATCTTAATATCATACTGTGTTTTACCTACATTTATTGTACTCGGCAAATTCTCTAAAACACTTTTTACTACAATTTCTGCACCATAAACTACATATGCGCCTCCCACTTCTTTTGCTAATCCAGCTTGTTTATCTCCTGTTATTAAAGATTTCCCTATATCTTTTATAGCACCGGAAAGATCCGTTTCTCCATCATATCTATATTGAGGATGGTCAGAATGAAAAATATAGGGTGTGTCACCACTTAAATATTTGAGTTCATCAGAAAGCCAAGTGTTGCCATTAATATCTCTGTGGAGACTCACACCTTTAATTACTACCCCTTCATATATTTCTAATTCGGGATTATTTTGAAGAGCAATAATTAATCCATTTACAAAGTCCGGTTGCTTTAATTTATCTACAAGCATAACTTCATTAGCAATATCTAAGTGAGAATATTTTTCAAAAATTCTCGTGGCTTCTGTAATATTACCATCTTTTATAGCTTCATTATATTTTCTCAAAAACTCTTCATTTTCATCCTGCGTTAACCTATTATTCTTCATACCGCTAGAACCAATAGCCGCTCCTGTTTTTCCTTATCTCTTATTTCTATCTCGCCTTCTGCTATACCTGCTTTGGTTGATTTTTAAAAGCACCGAATAGCTATTATGATAAATAAGCTATTCGGTGCTTTTATCTTTCAGTGAACCAAAAAGAACCTTACAGAACATGTCTCCGCTTGAATATCGGCGTACTAATTTTAAAATTTAAACTAAAAACTCATAGGGACAGTGTCCGAATTTTTGTGGCACCGCAAACCGTCCCCGTGACATACTCCGTCCCTCTGTCACGTTCTAAATATTATCATAAGTAAAAACCATCAACCAATTACCATTTTTTTCTTCGGTAATACGAAGGTGTTTTTTATCATCCTTTGAATATACCATTGAATTATCATCAATAGCTATCTGTTGCCAATTATATTTAATTGTTTCTTTAATATAGTATGATTTCACATCATGCGTTGGCAAGTAAAATTTATAACGCACTTTTAAATAGACTTTATTACCAAAAATTAAATAATCTCTACTTTTAATTTTAAATCCAATAACTGCGAAATCATCATTTGGCACACCAATCTTCGTCCATTCATCTGCAAGATTAGCGTATCTTGTCTGCATTTCCTTATAAACTTCTCCTCGAGGCGTATAAAAAAGCGTACTGAGCAATGGAATTCCAAAAAAAAGAATAACTATAGCAAATAAACGTCCCTGAATGTCTGTTTTCATAAAATTCTCCATAAGTTTTTATTCTATCGAATATAGTCTCAAACTACCTGTACATTCCCCATATATAGAATCTTCATTTGGTCGTGGAAAGGCTTTTATTGTTAAAAAAATGCCATTCTTTTTTAACACCATTTCTTGAGAATTTAAGTTGCCTTTTTCAATGTTAATTACTTGCCATCCTTTATTAAGAGCAACCTTCTCATAATATTTTATTAGTTCTTCCTGCTCACCCCTAAACTTAAAAACACTAACAATTAACTCTCCATGTTTTCCACCTTTAACAGGTGTGCCCCATGAAATAATTTGATTATCTAATGGGTTTTCTAACAAAATATACTCTCTATAAAGTTCTTGTTTTTTAAGTGATACATTAAGAAATATGCCCTCACTTTCACTATATAAAGCGAATACGAGATTAATAGTAATAGTAAAAATTATACTCCAAATAATTAACTTTTTATAATCCATTTGCGTCTCCTGAATCTAATATGTTTTAAAAAAATATACTATTTATACCAGCCGTATTTAATTGGTTCATCCTTTTGCATTGCTTTTGCTTCCCAGTGTTCTTTGCCATCAATAAAACTTAATGTTTCTCTTCCACCAGTTCTAGGGTTTGTTCTAATAATAAGATGCTCTTTAAAAATGGATCCAGTGTAATCATCTTTTACTATTTTATAATATGTGTCATATTGACGCATGTCATTATTATTAATAAAATTATTAATATAACTTCTTTGGTCATATCCCCTAATAAAAAATCCCGGTTCATAAATATTACCTATATAATAGCTACTATTTATTCCTACTGAAGGAAATGGTGATGTTGATATACCTAAAGATTCATTATTAATAAGACTTATCGAATCATCTTGGTTAAAATATATGTCATAACCTTTAACTATTGAATACATACCTGCCGATCCGCTAAGTGATGTACCGGTAATTGCAAGGTATCTATCTTTTGAAGAATCATTAGTATTAATTGGCACCTCTACAATACCTGCTGAAATACCAGGAATGAGTGTTTTAATAAAAATGTCAGAATCAATCCCAGAACCCTCAAAATACTGCCCATCACGATCAATAAATATTATTCCAGACACTCCCTTTATTTTAACTTGAAAAGATAATAACTGATTTTCTTCTAAGGAATCTAACATGCCCTCTTTAATAACATGCTTTAATATGTCTTGAACAATATTTAAATGTTGCATTGCATTATGCGTAGTGGCGCTTTCAGCAATTGCTCCGCCAGAGTGTCCGCCAATAGCCTGTCCAAGTTTATTTGAAATGAGTTTAATATCTTGTTCACTCAGGCCAAGTGTTTTTGCATTCTTAAGTAAAACGCTTATTACCATTTCATTCACTACACCAACAGAAATTCCTTCTCCAAACTTCCCACCGCCGATTTCGCTTGCCAAGGCTCCGCCAAGTCCATGTAATATAAGTTTATATTCTCCTCCGTCCTCCCATTTAGCAGCTTCTTTAAGATAGAATTCTCGTAATTCCGGTGCTTCTGCCTTACCTGCTAGTGCTAACATTTTATCTCTTTTTCGTACCGCTAAGGAACCAATTGAGTCAAAGGCTATTTCACTAAATAAAGCAGAAGCTTCTTGCTTCTCTAATATCTTATCACGGTCAAAGATTGGAGACAATTTGTTTAAACTATCGTCACTATCTCTACTTAATCCGCTAAGATCAGTTTTTTCTTCTTTACCTTCATCACTGCGTATCTCTATTGTTCCTTCAGATACGGCCGCTTTGGTTGTACTGCTAGCCTGCCCTTCACTTCCTGCCGCAGCACTGGATATTTCTCCGACTATTACATTTTTAATATTAAGTTTACCGTTGGTTGTTTCAAATCCGGTTTTATCCGTTTCTGCTTTATACTTAGCTTCATTTTCTATATCTTCATAGGTTAGCGTACCTGTGGAGATTTTGTTTTTTTCTGATTCGGCTTCACTGACTATAACCGCTCCTTTAAGTTCGGTATTACCGTCTACATTAAGATCAAAACCTTTTTTGCCTGCATAAATACCGCTTTGTTCTGTAACGCTTTTATAGTCAGAATCAATTTTACCTTTAGTTACTCCTCCGGTAATACCTCCGCCTTTAACAACTTTATTAACAGTTTCATTCATCATATCAAGCTTATATCCAAAATCTAAAGATACTCCAAAACCGTTGTTAGAAGATTTACTGTCGTAATAGTGTTCATCTTGCTCGCTTTCTATATTAAGATTCCCGCCGACGTCAGCCGTGACCTTATCGCCTATTACCTTACCGCCTTTAATATTAGTATCTTCTCCGCTTTCAAGGCGCAGTTCTTCACTGGCATTTATTACGCTTTGCGTATACCCTTTGCTATTTTCGTCTATGTTTTCTTTGCCTTTATTTACACTGGCATTAATTCCGGTAATTCCTGACGCACCAAGAGTAACGCCTGCACTCCAACCACTGGATTTAGAGTCTTCATTGGTGACGTTAGTATTTTCGCCGGAAGTGATATTAATATCTTCTTTAGCCTTTAAGGTAACGTTTTCACCGGAGACTGTGCTTCCTTTAACATTCAAATCACTTTCTCTAGCCGTAATATTAACATCGCCTTGAGCCATTACCTTACTACCTGCCGTCTGAACGGTTGTGCTGTCACTTTCACTTTTACTCTTTTGACTACCAATACTGACCTTTAATTCCAATGCCTTAGATGGGTCTTTTACTGCTTTTTTAATTTTATCATAATTATCTTTAATATCATCATAGGCCTTATAAGCATGTAATGTCGCTAAGCGCTTATCCTCTACTTTACCAGCTCGCTCTAAATGACCTTCCGCGCTTACTGCGGCGTCAACGGCCTCACCGCCTAAACCTACACTTAAACCACTGCGCTTAAATTCATGTTCTTCGGTATTTACATAAATGTTTTCGCCTTTGGTAATGTCTACGTTTGCGCCGCTGATTTCTATATCTTTACCAACTATTATATCACTAGCTTTGATCGTAACATCTTCGCCAGCCTTCATTGCTACATTGCCTGCTAGGCTACCAATCGTACTGCCTGCTTGTTCTACGGCTGTACTGGTATAGATATCTTTGCGTTTTTCCGTACCAATGGTAAAGCCGATTCCGCTGCCAAAGAGTCCGCTTTTCTTCACGTCTTTCAGATAGCCCGAGCTGTATTCATTTTCTGCGGAAAGAACATTAATATCCCCACCTGCTTCAATATTAACGTCATTATTAGCGACTACCGTTCCTGCTTTTACTGTAAAGTCTGTGCCTGCTTTAAGACTTACTTCTTCACCGCTTACTACGGTGCCCATAGCCTCACGACTAGAGTCGGAATCCTTTATCGTCGTCTTTTTACTGGATAAGAAACCACTTTCTTTATACTTAATGCCGTAATCGTCACTTGCTTCGCTATAACCTTCTTCTAACGTAATATCTTTACCAGCCTCTAATTCTATCTTACCATCTTCGCTAGCTAGATAAGCGGCGCGAGCGGAAACACTTTCTCCTGCCTTAACTTTAATATCACCTTTAGCCTGCACGCTGGTTCCAAGTTCTGTACTTCTATTAGTACGCAAGTAATTATCTTGATTTAGCGTCATGTCTTTTTGAGCGCTCAATTTATTCGTTGTAAGGTTTACGTCTTTGCCTGCTTCTAGAATAATGCTGCCTTGTTCACCTAAAGCTTGTAGGGTTGCACCTTCCAAGTTTACATTATTGCCTGCACTGATTAAGAGTATGCCTTCTTCACCTTTTACTGCAATACCGGCAGTTGTATCGAGCACTGTCTGGTTTGCTAATTGCTGCACTTTGCTTTTTACATTAATATCTTCGCCTGCACTAAGGCTAACTTTATCTTCACCATAAATAAGCCCTGTGCTATTAAGATCTCTTTCGCTTTTTAGTTCTACGTTTTCGCCAGCAACTCTGCCGCTATTATTTATTTCTCCGGCATTTATCACTACTTTTTTACCTAAAAGGGTACCACTATTTGTTACTGCTTCTTTTGCATTAACAATTAGCTCTTTACCACTCAAAAGGCTACCGCTGCTGTCCAGCGTCATTTGACTGCTTTGCCTTAAATAAACACGCGGATAAACTACCTCTACCGGTGCTCCGTCCACCATGACGGTCTTGGTTTCGAGCCAAATAATATCACTAGTTAAAGCTGCTACTTGCTCTTTCGTTAGAGCAATGCCTGGCACTAAGTCATAGGCTTTAGCAAAAGTAACGCCTGCATCCATCAAGGCTTTAAAACTTGTTTCATCATTAGTATAGCCGTCTAAATATCTTTGCCCAGTTTGATTCATGATTTGCTCGCGAATCAAGCCTTGTTCGTAGAAGCCGTCCCCTAGCCTTTTAGGTACGCGCTCCGGATCCCAAAGCATTTGTTCATACATATAATCTGAAGACAGAAACTCTTTTTTATTCGTAAAACGTGAATCAGTTTCTATTAAATATTTGGCTGTCACATCAGGATTTAAAGTATAGAGTGAGCTAGTTAAAAGGTCCGCTGCTTCTAACCAACTATTTGGTGTATTGCCACTTGCCGAATCAAGAGAAAATGGATCAAGTGATTTAGCCACATTATCACGTGCATTTTGCGTTATATCGGTCTCATCCGGTTTTTCGCCTGACTCATCTATATATTCTGCAACGCCAAGTGTGGTCGTATTGCCTAGTTCAACTTGTGGCGTCATAAATACTTCTGATTTATATCTTCTCTTTCTAGATTTATGTGGCCAGCTTCTTTTTTTGGTATAACTTGCTTGCGTCGTGCCAAAGGTTACGCTCTTTTCCTGATTTTCTAGAGCAACGTTATTCACGTTACCATTAACGGTAAGTACTTTACCGGCAAGCATCCGACTATTTTCATTGAGAACATCACCATTTATATTCAGATTACCACCGCTGACAATTTTTCCGGCTTTACTAGTTTGCACTTCAAGATTGGATGTTTGAGTATTCGTGCGAATAATTGTATAATTATGAATTTCTCGCCCTGCCTCCAGGCCAAGCGCAGTATTATGGGCATTTACTTCTGCGTTATAGTCAGTAATTTTAAGGTTTAACTGAGCTAAAATAACTTTGTAATCAGCATCCCAAGCTGCTTGAGCAGTAGCGTCGCTATAATCCGGTCGTGGCGTAGTCATAGAAACCACGCCAAACTCAGTGAAAATAGGATCGTCATAATCATAGTTTGGCATACTCTTACCAATCCATTCATCAGGAAACGGTGTTTCCCCATCTGCGATATCCTCAGCAGAGATCTGTTCTACAATACTATATTCAGCTAAATCTATGGGTTCTTTTATATTTAATTTTTGGTTATGATAAGCGCCGTAACCGCTATTTAGTTTGCTAAATTCACTTTCGTCAAAACTTTGTCCCTTTTCGCCATGTCCATTTTGATCTATGCGTATTTTATTAGGATTATTAACAACTTCTCCCGCAATACGTTGTGCGGAAAATGCTGCATTTAAATCTTCCAGTTGAGCAGTGTTAATAGTTAAGTCGCCTTGAGCTTCTATGCTTGCGCCGTTATTAGTTAATTTATCTGTGGCGCTTAGCGTCATATCTCCGCCACTATAAATAAGCGCATTTACTGAGTTTAAAAGAGTATTAGACTGCACAGTTAGTTCTTTGCGCGCAGCCAGTGTGCCCGCTGAAACTGCGCCTAGCCTAGTGAGCACATCTTCTACAATATCTTTTTGCGCAGTATAACTTGCTGTTTTATTTTCAATTTCTGTTCTGTAATCATTAATCTGCCCTTGATTAGTAAAGCCCGTAACATCTACCGCAAAAGCAGCATCTAATTCAGCAGCTTTAGCATTTAGTTTATCTATTCCTGTTTTTAGTTCCGCTTCAAGTGCTGTGTCTTTAATGTTTTGGACCAAATCAGCGGTAATAAAGATGGCGTCACCATAAATACGGCCGGCCCCTCTATTTACGAGAGTTTTTGCCTCTATTTCTGCCTTTTGGTCTGCATTAATAACCCCGATATTATCGATATCTTTTACTTTAAGCAAAATATCTTTGGCGTTAATTTCTGCGCCATCTATTTGCTGAAGCTTTGCCGCCTCTATCGTTAGCTTACTGCCAGCTTCTAGCTTTTTATTATTTATTACACTGCCTTCTGTGGCTAGCAGCATATTACCGCCCGCTTTAGTAATACCAAAATCCGTTCCGGCCTCTTGGTTCGTTAAATCGGTCTTAACTGTAATACTTAGATCCTTACCAGCAGCAATAATGCCATCTAAAGGCACGCTCTTGGCATTGATTGTCAAATCATTTTGTGCGGTTACTTTACCACCTCTTAAATTCAAGGTTTCTTCTACTTCTAGTTTACTATCTCTCTGTGCGGAGATTTCTCCTTCTTTGTTTGTAACATTTACAGCGTTAATATTTAAGTCTGCACCGGAGATTATTTGAGCGGTATCATTTATGATATTTTTTGCGTCAAGCATCAAAGTTCCGTTTTGCGTAACTTCCCCTGCTTCACTGATACCGGCGCCCAGCACGCCGCTATTGACGATCTCCTTTTCTACTTGAATAGTTAAGTCCCTACCTGCTGCAACCGTTTTATTATTAACAAGACCTTCTGCTTCAACTCGTGTAGTACCTTGACTATAGAGGGTTCCTGTAACTTTAATTTCACCGTTTACATTTAATTCTGCCGCTTCAGTCGCAGCTAATGTTCCAGCAAGATTAACGCCAAGACCTTTTTCCGTGCCTATGATTGTAATCCGGTTGGCGTACATACCACCGACAGCCGCTACATCAAGCGCAACTTGTGGTATATTACCAGCATTTTCTATTGCAGTTGCTTGCATATCAGCATAGCTTATGTTGTTAGCGCCCGTTCTTACATGTATGGTCTCTGCCCAAATCCCGGCATTTATTTTTGCAGCGCGACTTAAAATACTCACGCTATCTGCAGTATTACCTTCCAGTCCTTCGCCACTAATATTTACTGCTCCTTCTATAACGCGAAACCCTTCAAGAGAACCGTTTACGGTATATTCTGGTCGGCCTGTCGTAAGCACTGCACTCGCCGTATTAATAAAGCCTCCACCGTTGACACTGATACCATTAGGATTCGCAATGACTACGCTTGCTCTATCGCCCGCAACTTCCAAAAAACCTTGCATATTAGTTGGCTTACCACTCGTGACTTCGTTGACAATAATTTGTGCTGTGCCTTTAGCTAGATTAGCATTGCCTTGAACAAAACCGGCTAACTGTGTATTGGTTAAAAGATACGAATTGTTTAAAATCGCTCCGTTTACTAAAACATTAAAATCTGTATATTGATTCCTAGAAACACCACCTGCTGTCGGTGCTGTGACATTAACTAAAGGTAAGCCATTTGCCGTCTCCAAAACAAGCGGACGTTGATCGACCGGTGCCTGATTATCCGGCATAATAGCTGCCGCAGCAAACGCAAATTGATCTGCTGTAAAAACACCAAGTAACAGCCACACTATAATCTTTTTTTGCAGTTTTGTTTTTCTACTGTGGTAATTCATCTCTATTACCTCCATCATTAAGCCGTTTAACACGACATTTCTTTCCAAGTTATTTTCTATGTGTCACGTCTGTATACTTAAAATCTATAACTAAGCGTAAAACCTGCCGCAAATTTATTAGTATGAAAGCCTGCCGGTTTATACAATGGCGTACTAACAAAAATATCATAGTAAACGTCACTTGCAAAGCTACCACGTGCACCTACTGCTATACCAGCAATGGTTTTACCGACTAAAATCTCTGTGCTTTTGCCATACACCGCACCTACGTCAAGGCCAGTATATAGCACACTCTGCTTACTCTGAGGAAAACTAAGTTCATTGCGCCAGTACCAACCACTTTCGCCCATGAGGGTATAGTTACCATCAAAACCACGCACGGTATAACGATTGCCGATGCTAAGCATATCACTGCCATACAAACGGTCTCCACGCATTGTCCATTGTCCATGTAGCGACGCCGTATAAGTTACCTGTTGCGTGCCAAGCATAAACGGTGTTTGATAGTCTATATCAAACAGCCACTGATTATAGCGTGTGGTTGGACCTTGCCCATAGCTATTATCTGCTTGCGCGCCAAACCAACTAACGCCAGCCTTATGGGCTAATCTTTTATATAAGGTGCTATTACCAATATACTTGCGTTCGGAAATGCCAACTTCCAAGGCAGTAGTATCCATGCGCTGCACTAAAATTTCCAAATCGTTGATATAACTGTGTGCATCTCTTTTGCTAATGCTCACGTCTAAATTCACCTTATTCGTTTTAGACCGACTTAACAAATGCTGCCAGGTTAATTTTGCCGTATTCGTTCGACCAGAACTCAAAAAATCGTAAGGATTGCTTTTAACTGTTTGATGGTGCTTATAACTACTATGTTGAAAACTAAAGGTGTCTTTGCCATGCGGTATAGAGTACGAAATACTCCTGCCACGCATACCTTTTTGATACCCGTCTTGCGAACCATCACCATTAACAGTGAAATTAAAAATATCATTAGAACCAAATAATTGGTCAAGGGTGAGTGTCGCATTAATTTGTATTTTACCAGTATTATCTAAACCTGAATCATCAAGTGAAAGTAGTGTCTGCACCGGATTAGAACGAATAACCGTTAGCTCAATATCGGTTGCTCCAGCCATCGTGGCTGGCACTAATTTCATCGTAACATTCTGTGAAGACAAGCGTTGCATCTGCTCTAGACCTTGCTCTAATGCTCGTAAAGAAAGGACATCGCCCTTTCTGATAGGAAAAGCATTCCGCCATGGCACTACCGCACTATCTTTACTGTAAATAACATCATGCACGCGCCCTATTACTAAGGTAAGATGTAAGGTACCTTCTTTAATATTTTGTTCTGGAATTACAATTTGGCTCGTTACATAGCCTTTTTCTAATAGCGCAGCATTCATTTCCCGCACTAGTTTATTGATAGCAAAAAGCCCCATATTAGTATTAATATGAGGCCTTGAAAGAGCGGATAACCATTCAAAGTCATCCGCTTGATTAGCTATTATAATATTTTTTATAGTAAAAACTGCAGAAACCGTTTCTTCGTCCACTTCCGGTGGTTTAAGAGTTTCTGCACCTTCTATGTTTAAGGTAGGGCGCTCTAAACGTTGCTCTCGTTCTTCCTGCGCCATTCTTGCTTGTCTTAATTGCTCTTCTTGCATTTGCGGTGTTATATCAGCCGCCTCTACTGCCTGCATTCCCCCTAATAGCATTAGTACTTGCACGATAGCTTTAATCTTCATCAAGTCGCCTCTTCCCGAGAAAACCACTACACTAGACTAAACTGTGGTAATACCCTATTATACTAACTATATAAAATAGAACACTAGAGTTATTATACTCCTTTATTTAATAAAAATAAATACCATTAGCAAAAGTTTTTTCAATAAGCAAAAGGGACGGCATCTTGTCCGTCCCTTTTGCTTACTTTATTCGCTTAATTTAACTTGCAATGCCTGTAAGGCAAAGGCGTAACCTTGAAAGCCAAAACCTGCAATTTGACCAATACAAGCGGGAGCCGTAATTGAAGTATGCCGAAACTCTTCACGAGCATGTACATTGCTAAGGTGCACTTCTACCGCTGGTAAATTAACAGCTTTTAAAGCGTCTAGTAAAGCAATACTATAATGCGTATAAGCTGCCGGATTAATCACAATGCCATCATAACAGCCTAAGGAGTTTTGCACAAAATCTACTAATGCACCTTCGCTGTTGCTTTGACAAATCTCTACTTCCAGCCCTAACTTGATCGCCTCTTTAGTTATAAATGCACACAAAGC
The DNA here is from genome assembly GCA_018714505.1 of Candidatus Avacidaminococcus intestinavium. GTDB lineage: Bacteria > Bacillota > Negativicutes > Acidaminococcales > Acidaminococcaceae > Avacidaminococcus > Avacidaminococcus intestinavium. Next base: position 12,698 of record DVNI01000051.1, on the reverse strand, counting down.
AGCATAGTTCTGCTCACCATAGACGTTTTTTTCTCGGATACCGACTAAATTAATATTAGGACCATTGATAACTATAATCTTCATCTTCTGCCTCCTCTTACCCATTGCACAATTTTTTGTATCGCTGTTTGCGCGGTGCTTGCATTGGGAACAATATAGTCTGCGTACTCTTGATAGAGGGCATAACGTTCGTGGTAAAGTCGCTTCACTTCTTCTCTCCCGTCCTTCAATAATGGCCGAGTCGTCACCTCAATATCACGCATAATCGCTTCTACTGGACGATCAAGAAAAACAATACTACCATTTCTTCGCAAGTTTTTTATGTTTTGCGCATTTATCACCACACCGCCACCCGTTGCAATCACGCTACTATTTAGCTGGGCTAAACGCTCAATAGTCCTAGTTTCCGCCGCACGAAAAGTTGCTTCATTAATTGCAAATAGGTCTTTGATCGTACACGCTTCCCAGCGCTCCAAGCAACTATCGGCATCGTAAAACGTTAGTTGTAATTCTGCCGCCACTGCCTGACCAATAGTTGATTTACCACTGCCGGGCATACCAATCAAGACGATGTTTTTCATCTTAAACCTCCAGCGACTTCTTCTGTGACTTGCTCAATAATTTCAGTACTAAACTCTTCTCCTAGCCAGATTTCTTCAGCCGCCGCCGCTTGGGCGACTAACATCAGTAACCCGTTAACAGCTTGTTTACCAGCTAGACGAGCCTCTCGTAAGAGCAAGGTTTCTGCTGGATTATAGATCAAATCAACAACTGTCGTTACCTGCGCAAGGTCTTTTTGACTGAGCGGAGTAGCTTCGATCTGCGGGTACATACCAACAGGAGTGCAGTTGATAACAATTAAGCTAGTACTAGGCAAAGCTGCGTAAGAAGTGAAAAGCAAACGCTCTGGCGATGCTAAATGTTGCATTCTACCAGCTGCCTCCTGTTGCTGACGAGCGACTACCACCACGCGTAAGGCTTGTTGATCTAGCAAATACTTGACGACAGCCTGCGCTGCCCCGCCTGATCCCAAAACACAAATTTGTTTTTGTGCTACTTTAATGTTGTTCGCTGCCAGCAATCGTCCAAATCCATAATAATCAGTATTATAGCCGTAACTTTGTCCAGCAACCCACTTAATCGTATTTACCGCGCCAATGGCAAGTGCGGCTGGTTCAATCTGATCTAGCCAAGGCATCACGGTTGTCTTATATGGTATCGTCACGTTAAGTCCACTAAACTCCTGACCAAAGTTTTTGAATTTACTGGGCAAATCTTGTGCGGTCACTTCCTCTAAAGTGTATTCTGCGCATCTACCTAGTTTCTCCCAGAGCAAACTATGAATAAGAGGTGATAGACTATGCCCTAGTTTCTCACCTAATAAACCAAATTTCAGCATCTTCCGTTACTCCTTTAATGAACGAGCCATTTGATCTCGTTGGTAGTTGCCTAATAATTTACAATACGTACTATTCGCTCGCACCTCTGCAAGCGCGGCTTGCACTTTAGCCTCGCCCAAATTACCGCTAATATCAATATGAAAGAAGTATTCCCAAGAACGTTCTTCAACTGGTCGCGATTCGATGCTCAGCATATTTAGTCCCTGATTATAGACTGCTCCAAGCAACTTATAAAGGGAACCTGGTTCATGTTTTAGACCTGCCACTAAGGTTATTTTGTTCGCAGCCGGGCACTCTTTGGGTTGATTACTAATCACAATAAACCGGGTGTAATTATTCTTATTGGCATTAATATTAGCAGCCACAATTTCAAGTCCATATTGCACGGCAGCCTGTTTGCCCGCTACTGCCGCCAAAGAAAGATTCTTACTTTGACTAACGAGTTCCGCCGCCTTAGCTGTATTAAAGTGCGTGACTTGCCGTAGCCACGGGTGTTCTTTGAAAAACGGACGACACTGCGCAAAGCCTTGTGGATGCGAATACACTTCGCTGATCTCCGGTAACTTAGCACCGGGATTAGCCAGCAAATGATGTTCCACTTTAACGCATTTTTCTCCAACAATGAAGCAATCATAACGCCGAAGTAAATCGTACACTTCGGTGATGCCGCCAGTCGAAGAATTCTCAATCGGTAATACGCCATAATAAGCTTCGCCTTTTTTCACCGCTTGAACTACATCTTCAAACAACGTATAATGCTGTTCTTCAATGCTTCTACCGACAAAATATTGCTGCACTGCCAAATGACTATAGGCACCGGGTACCCCTTGGTAAGCAACCACTAGTGGTATTGGTTCTCTTTGCCTCTCGGCTGCCTTCACCGTTACCTCTTCACTCATTAACTCAGCTTCTTCACTACAACTGATTTCAATTATTTCTGTCATTAAGCGTTGTAAGCCGCTGGCATTAGCCGCATCTTGTACTAATTCCTGACATTTAGCTAATACTTGCGCTTCTCGCACTTTATCACGGAGCGGTAGGTCGTTAGCTTTTTTATATTCTGCAACCGCACGTACCACTGCCATTCGTTCTTCAAAGAGCACCGCTAGTTCGCGGTCAATACGATCAATAGTTTGTCTAATTGTCTGTAAGTCTGTTTTTTTCATAACTTCACCATCGTCTTTTTTCTGATAATAATAGCATGTCAAGTAACATCCAGGCAGCAATGCTTTCAACCACAGGCAAGGCGCGCGGTACAATACAAGGATCATGCCGACCTTGGATCACTAACTGCGTGGACTGTTGCGTTACAACATTAACACTTTCCTGCGGCACACTAATAGATGGCGTTGGCTTAAACGCAGTTCGAAAAATAATCGGCATCCCATTGGTGATTCCACCGATAATTCCACCGTTATGATTAGTCCTTGCTTTAACACTTGCACCTTCATAATACATCGCATCATTAGCCGCAGAACCAAGCATTTTGGCCAACGCAAACCCTGCGCCAAACTCCAAGCCTTTGACCGCTGGAATCGAGAATAAAGCATGTGCGAGTACACTTTCTAAAGAATCAAAGAACGGTTCGCCAATTCCTGCCGGCATACCCGTTATCGCACATTCCACCACACCGCCGACAGAATCTCCTGCTGCTTTTGCTTGTAAAATCACCGACTGCATTTTTTCCGCCTGCTTGAGATCTAGTACCGGAAAGGACATTTGCCGTAATCTTGTTAACACTGTTTCAGAAACAGTCACAGGATCAAAAACGCCATCCTGCACTTCACCAATCGCAGCTATATGCGTACCAATTGTAATACCTCGTTCTTCTAACACTTGCCTTGCAATAGCCCCAAGCAAAACTAACGGTGCCGTCAACCGTCCTGAAAAATGGCCGCCACCACGATAATCATTAAACCCTTGTGCTCTAATCTTACCACCTAAATCAGCATGCCCCGGTCGCATAATATCTTTCAGATAACTATAATCACCGGAACGCGTATCGCTATTGGCAATTAACGCACAGAGCGGAGTTCCTGTTGTTCTTCCCTCAAAAACACCACTTTGGATCACAAACTGATCCCGTTCTCGGCGCTCAGTTGAAAGCGCACTTTGCCCCGGTGCTCGCCGCATCATTTCTTGTTTAATTGCTTCTTCATTAATGATAATTCCTGGTGGTAACCCATCAATAACTAAGCCAATAGACGGTCCATGCGATTCACCAAAAATCGTCATTTTAATCATCTTACCATAGCTTCCGCTCATCGTAATTGCTCCAGTCTTTCCTTATTTTTTTAACGTATATTTAATTACTACTAAACCAACTAGCCCTGAAATAATAGAGCCTGCTACAATACCAATTTTAGCAGAATCAGCATGATTACTACTGCCAAAAACCAAGGTAGTCATAAAGATTGCAATAGTAAAACCAATGCCAGCGACCATTCCAGCGCCACCAATCTGCGTCCATGTAACTTCGGGTGGTCGTGAAGCAATTTTTGCCCAAGTAGTCAAGCGTGCCATACAATAAATTCCCACGGGTTTACCAATAAATAAACCGGCAAACACCCCTAAACTAACAGGCGAGAAAAATTGAGTTTCCCAAGATAAAGCAATACCAGCATTCGCAAAAGCAAAAATCGGCAAGACGAGATAATTAACAAATGAATGTAAACCCATTTCCATTTTCGTCAGCGGAGTCAGCGCCGCCCCAGATAAACGTCCTAATGACTCTACCGTTGCGCGCGCTTCATCATCGACAAGCGTTCTTACACATTTACCGTCAACGCTTTGCAACCGTTCATATGCACGCTCTGCCTTGGTTAAATAATCAGCAAATTCTACTTTTGGTCGTACAGGAATCGTCATCGCCGCCAAAACACCGGCAATAGTCGGATGAATACCGCTCTTTGCAACTGCCACCCACACACCAAAAGCCAGTAAAGTATAGACAAAAGTGGAACGCACGCCGCTCTTATTTAGCAAATACATCAAACTTAAGATAACCAAAGCCATCCCAAAAGCCACCAGATTGAGCCCTGACGTATACAACACGCCGATAATAATAATTCCGATAATATCGTCAGCAATTGCAAGTGTTGCTAAAAACACTTTTAAAGCTACCGGTACTCTGTTACCGAGCAGGGATAAAACCGCTAAACTAAAGGCAATATCGGTTGCCGTAGGAATTGCCCAACCCGCAGCAGTAAACGCTGAATGAGGAAAAGCGGAATAAATAAGTGCTGGCGCTACCACACCACCGACGGCCGCAAGAACGGGAAATAAGGCTAACTTTAGCTCACGCAAATGCCCCACTAAAATTTCGCGTTTGATTTCCAGTCCTACCAAAAAAAAGAAGAAAACCATCAAGGCGTCATTAATAACCATTAAAACACTGTGGCTGATTTCGTAATTACCAATGGTTATCCCCACTGGTAAAGCAAGTAAAGCAAAATAATATTCTCGCCACGGAGAATTAGCCCAGAGCATCGCGATAAAGACGCATAGAACCATTAATCCTCCACTGAAAGCCGGTGCTTGCGGCAGACTTATAATTTTTTGCCAGATACTATTCTTGTTTTTCATCACTCAAACTCCCTTAGTCAATGGTTTCTATTTTGCCACCTAGTTTTTGAAAATCCTGCCAAAATAATGGATAAGATTTGTTAACACTTTCTGCACCTTGTATAATCACCGGTTGACGACAACGTATCGAGGCAATCGCCAGTGACATCGCAATGCGGTGATCATTCCAGGCACTTACTGTGCCACCTTGCAATTCTGCTTTACCATTAATAACAAGTCCTTCGCTAAGCTCCGTAATATCGGCTCCCAGCTTATTTAATTCTATGCGCATTGCGCTTAGCCGATCGCATTCTTTATAGCGTAATCGACCTGCATTAATAATCTCAGTTCTACCTGTGCTAAGTGCAGCAATAACGGTAAGGATTGGAATAATATCAGGACAATCACTAGCATCAATGACGGTACCGTGCAAAGTGCTTTGAACGGCAACTGCTACTTGGTCAGTTTGCCACTTAATAGCGCCGCCCATCTTAGTTAGCAACGCAATAATGGCTTTATCCCCTTGCGGCGAAACACTATTAAGTCCTTCGCATTGAATTTTACCTGCTAAGACGCCAGCCGCTAACCAAAAAGCGACCTGCGAAAAATCACCTTCAACCTCAGAGTTCTTGTTTTGATATTGCTGTCCACCTCGTATACGAAAACGCTTATACTGCTCTTGCTCGACCATAACACCATATTTTGCTAAGCATTCTAGTGTGAGCGTCACATAACTTTGCGATTCGAGCGGTGAAGTTAAAACAATCTCGGAATCACCGTCTACTAATGGTAGCGCAAACAAAAGGCCACTAACAAATTGTGAACTAATATCACCTGGCAGTGTAAAACTTCCAGCCTTTAACTGGCCACGCACAGTAAGCGGTAATGTTCCGTCTGGTGCCGTCGCGTAAAAAATATTATGTTCCCGAAAAATATCATAATATGCTTGCAAAGGACGGGAAACTAGTTTTCCACTGCCATTCACTACTGCTCCACCGGTTAGCAAGGTTAAAGGTAAAATGAAACGTAGCGTGGATCCCGATTCACCACAATCCAAGCTTTCTGTTGGTGCTTGCAGGTGACCGCCATGAACTAACAACGCGGTCCGCCCTTGATAGGCTGACTCTACTTCTTTTATCTTACTTCCCAAGGCACGCAAAGTGCTACAGGTTGCCAAAATATCTTCCGATAAACTAATATTGTCAATTACCGATACGCCCTTCGCCAACGCTGCACAAATTATTTCTCGGTGTCCCATGCTTTTAGAGGAAGGGACTTGGACGCTTCCTTGTAAAATTTGTGGCGAAATTTTAATCGTTGTCATACGTTTCTCCTATCCCATATATTCAGTCAACGCAGCAAAAGGAACTTTTTGCAAAAAGCTTGCACCAATTTTTTCTAAAATAACCAGCGTCAATTCATCGCCGTTTTTCTTTTTATCTAAAAGCATTGCTGCTAATAGTTGTTCGTTAGGAGTTTCTGCCTGTAGCGGTAAATCAAACTTTAGCAATAAGGCTTGCAGTCTAGCCGTTGTTCCCGCCGCTGTTAAACCAAGTGCTTCAGTGCGTGCAGTTAACCTAACCATTCCAATCGCAACGGCTTCACCGTGCGTATAGCTTTCATAGCCCGTACATTTTTCTATTGCATGTCCGATAGTATGACCGAAGTTAAGTAGCATCCGCTCTCCGGTATCAAATTCATCACGCTCTACAATTCTTGCCTTAATCTTACAACAACTGGCAATCAAGGCGTCACTATTTGCGACAAGCACTGCGTCATTCGGCGTATCTTCTAACATAGCAAACAGACTCTCGTCAGCAATACAACCGTATTTAATCGCTTCAGCTAAACCATCATGCAAGAAACGAACGGGTAAAGTCTTTAGTAATTCCGGATCAATCAAAACCGCTTGTGGTTGATAAAAGCTTCCTACCAAGTTTTTACCACTAGTTAAATCAACAGCCACCTTACCACCGACGCTACTATCAATCTGTGCTAGCAGCGATGTCGGCACTTGTACAAGCTGTATTCCACGCAAAAATGTTGCCGCAGCAAAACCGCCTAAATCACCGACAACACCGCCACCAAAAGTAACTAGTAAATCACTTCTAGTAAGGCCAAAAGCCGCCATTTTTTCATAAAGATTGCCTAACACAGCGAGATTTTTACTGGTTTCACCCGGCTCGATGGCGACAACTAAAGGAGTAAAACCTGCTGCCACCAAGAGTGTCTTAAGTTGCTTTCCATACAGGCGTTCTACGTTCTGATCGGTCACCACGATGATCTTGGTCGCTTTACTTCTTGCCCGTAATTCTCTTCCTAAGTGCTTAAACAGACCTTTTTTGATGATAATATCATAACTTCTCTTACCTAGATTAACTCGTACTGTTGTCATCTGTCAGTGCCTTCCTTTTGCGCGCCGCTGCCTCTAACATACGCACCATCGTAGTGCGATCTTGCTCCAGTAAAGCTCTGCGCCACGTTTGTAATTCTTGTTCTAATCGAGTAAGTTCCGTGAGTAGATTAGCACTATTTGCTAGTAATAACTCACTCCACAATGTTGCATTAATATCCGCTACCCGCGTAGCGTCTCGAAAGCTACCGGCAATAAAATTTTTGCTCTCACTCCTAAAAGATTCACTATTAATCATTGCCACAGCCAATAAATGCGGTAGGTTACTGGTATAAGCCATAATTTCATCATGGCGTTCTGCCTCAATAGTTACTACCTGTTTACAACCTAGCGCCTTTGCAAAACGTTCTAACCACAAAATATTTGTTGCTTTATTGTCTTTACGCGGCACGACAAGATAATTGGCATTTTGAAAAATATCCGCATCAGCTTGAGCATAACCACTACCTTCTCTTCCCGCCATCGGATGACCGGCTACAAAATCGACACCGGACGGTAAGAGCGCTACACTTTGTGCTAGCCAACCTGCTTTGACCCCTGCCACATCAGTAACTAACGTACCAGGCTTTAAATGCCAAGCATTTACTTTTAAAAACTCATTAATAGCTGACGGATATACCGCAAAAATAATTATATCAGCGAGCGCTAAATAAGCACCACCAGTTAAATAGCCTTCATCAATTACACCATCTTGTTGGGCTTGGCGTAAAGTAACTGCATCACAATCTACTGCCATCACTTTTCGTACACCTAGCTTTTTTAACGCTTTAGCGTAAGAACCGCCAATTAAACCCAACCCTACTATACAAAATACTTTATTTTGCAATTCTTGCTCAAAAGCACTAAAGTCAAAAGGCATCCCTTGCACCTCTTTTTCCAATTCTACCATGCTACTTTATTATACCCTAAACCTGCCTCACGCGAAAAGTTTTGGTCTTACAGCTCTCGACCCACAATAGGAGCAATCGCTCGTAAGTCTTTCATTAAGTTTGCGAAACGATCTGGTTTCAAAGATTGTGCTGCATCACACCAAGCATTTTCCGGATCATTATGCACTTCAATCATCAAGCCATCTGCTCCCGCGGCAATTGCTGCTTTGGCTAAAGGCTCTACCATCCACCACATACCAGCCGCGTGACTCGGATCTACGATAACTGGCAAATGACTTAGCTTCTTGGCTGCGGGAATCGCACTAAGATCCAAAGTATTGCGCGTGTAAGTCTCGTAAGTTCTGATGCCACGCTCACAGAGGATAACATTTTCGTTACCACCTGCCATAATATATTCAGCGGCCATAATCCATTCCTCAATAGTTGCCGCAAGTCCTCGTTTTAAGAGAATCGGCACATTAGTTTTACCAAGTTCTTTCAGCAATTCAAAATTCTGCATATTTCGTGCGCCAACCTGAATCAAATCAACCGTTTCCACAAACTCTCCAATTTTATCGGCCGACATAATTTCGGTTACAATTGGTAAATTCGTCTTGTTACCTGCTTCATGTAGCATACCTAAACCACGCTCTTTTAATCCTTGGAACGAATACGGTGAAGTACGTGGTTTGAATGCACCGCCACGCAACAAATGCGCCCCTGCTGCTTTAACAGCTTCGGCTACAGCCGCCATCTGTTCATCTGTTTCAATAGAGCAAGGCCCTGCAATAATTGCCAGTTTTTTGCCACCAATGGGTACACCACTGACATTCACAATCGAGTTATCCGGGTGAAATAAACGATTAGCACGTTTGAAGGGTTCCTGTACGCGCATTACTTTTTCAACAAAATCATTTACAGTAATCCTTTTAGGATCAAGCGTGCTCGTATCACCAATAACGCCTAAAACGGTCATGCTGGCACCGATAATTTCATTAATCTGAAAGTTTTCTCTTAATAACATAGTCTTAATCTTTTCTCGCTCTGCTGCCGGGGCTCCTGGTTTCATTACAATAATCATTTTTTCACCTTTCCCTTTTTCAATTTTGGCAAACAAAAAAGCAGTCTCCGCAAAAGAGACTGCCTGCCCTATCCTTGTTATGAGGCTTTTGTCTAAAATTACCGCACTACTGTGGCTCTCTATTCACGTCAATTAAGCTATGTTGTTTTTCGCATACAAAATACCAAGTGCTAAAATAATAGCCTTGGTTAAAAGTAAAACCGTATGCAAAATCAACTGCCAAATTGTGTTTTAAAGAATTATCCACTTTGTCAACCGCCTTATATATGGTAATTGTTGTAATTTTAACCGCCTGTTAAGAACATGTCAAGTAAAATTTTACACTTTTTGTATTTTATCAATCACCCGTAAATATTGTTACAATATATCTTGGGTTTATAAAAAATAAGGAGCAGAAAAATATTGTCTCTGCTCCTTGTTTTTTTATTTGTTAGCTTGCAAAGCTGCTAAAGCTTTATTTGCTCTGTCAACGAATAATTGACGTACTTGAGCATTTTCACCAAGACCATGCAAATAAGTGGATACTTTAAATCCTTCTTCTTGCAAGATAACCTTATGTGAATCTTCCTCATCGCCAGCCATATCATTGTTAGCATGATCACCAGCTACCATCATCAATGGCATCAAAGTAACGTTTTTAATACCTTTTTCTTTGAGCAAAGGAATTACTGTATCAAGATGTGGCCAACCTTCTACAGAGTAAATCAATACATTGTGCAATCCTGCTTCATTTAAGCGATTTTGCATAACAGAATAATAAGCATTAGACGGATGTGGAGTACCGTGAGCCATTAACAATACAGCATCTTTTTTAGCTAATTTAGGAAATTGTGAGCTAACAGCAGCCATTGTTTCAGCAACGTCATCAGCCTGATCTTCTTGTCCCATAAAATACATCAACGGTGTACCATACACCATTTTTTTGAACTGACCTTTATATCCTTGGAAAACAGCATTGCCATAATCATATTCAATACCTGGAATAATATTGAGTGAAGTAATTGCTACACGTGTATAGCCATCAGCCTTTAATTCATTCAAAGCTTCTTCCGGTGTTGGAATATTTAAACCTTCATTGGCTTTAATCCGATCAATAATAATATGGGAAGTAAAAGCCAAAACAACTTTAGTATTGGGATTAGCTGCCTTAATAGCATTAACAGTGGCATCAATAGTTGCTTCACGTGTTTCTTTAAAGGTAGTACCAAAGCTAGTTACCAAAATGGCATCTTTGTTCGGTAGATTCTGTAATTCCGGTGTTTCACTTACTTTAACACCAATTTGTGTGGCCTCGAGTAACGCCGGTGTTGCAGTTTTTACTTCTGAACTCAAGCTGTAAGCCGCTTCAGCATTCGACATGCCCAAACCTCCTATCAATGTAGCACAGGCCAAAACTAGTGCTTTGAAACCGAAACTTTTTCTCATAAACAAACACTCCTTTATTTGTTTTGACGAATAAGTTCTTCGCCTTTTTATTAAACATGAAAACTATAGGTCAACGAGCTATTGTTTCATGCACAATAAACGCAAAACAAAAACCTTCTACGACGATGCGAGAAGGTTTAATTTCGGTAACAAAAACTAAATAATGGCCGAATAAACTTACCCATCGCTCGTAGGTCAGTAGAAGCATAAGGCAGTATTCTGGCTTTGGTTCATCGTTGTTCTTAACCTTCCCAGGTAAAACGACGCTTAGTCATTTTATTCTTCCCAGTGGTCTGTCTAAGACAACTCCCCAGTACAGCGGCGGGACCGCATCGGCTTTTAACCGATTTCTCTATTAAGCATTTGCACCTTTATACTTGAATATTAAGTTTATGAATTAATATTAACATTATATGCTTTAAGTGTCAATATTTTCCCTTCAACCTTGGTGGTAGGATCATTTTCCTTTAGCTATAGCTAGCCAAGTTGCCACAAATAAATTAAGTAGTGGTATAGCACAAACAGCCATGACTAATAAAGTCAAAAACGATGAGAGTCCCATATCACGACAGCGTCGCATAATAAGTGATAACATTGAAAAAGTAGTTACAAATAGAGCTGCCCAACTTAGTAAGGCAAGTCCCCACGAAAAGCTGTAAACCACTAGGGCATGCGCCAGCAAAACTACGCAGAAACGTTTAATAAACGTCTGTCGATCTAAAACTCCTGACAGCATAAAAAAATCCATAATCATTACCATTGTTTTTTAACTCCTCACTTCTCTGGTTTTGTGCTGTATTCGAATATTATTTTTTTAATAATCCCATCAACCCACGGGCTAATGTTCGTCCAAGCTCTCTACCAATAGTATTAATCGTACTAGAAGCGGCTGTTTCTAATAAACTTTTTTGTGCACGTCCTCCTGAAGAACGTCTTTGTTGTTTTTCTTGTGCTTGTTGTTCAGCCTGCCATGCTGCCGCGCGTTGTGTTTCTTCCTCTGCAGCAGCTGCTTTAGTGGCTTGTTCTTTTAAAATTTCATAAGCTGACAAGCGGTCATTGGTTTCTTCATACTTTCCATACAATTCACTTGCGCTAATTTCCATCTTCCGACGCTCATCATCAATCGTTCCCATATAACTCATCGGCGGTAATATTTTAGTTTTTTCTACAATACTTGGCCTGCCTGCTTCATCAAGAAAAGAAATTAAAGCCTCACCGGTGCCAAGTTCTGTCAATACCGTCTCTGTATTAAAAGCAGGGTTAGGCCTAAAAGATTGTGCCGCCGCACGAATTGCTTTTTGTTCACTAGGCGTATAAGCCCGCAACGCATGCTGCACTTTATTACCTAACTGCGCTAAAATGCTATCGGGAATATCCGCAGGACTTTGAGTAATAAAATATATACCGATACCTTTTGAACGAATCAATTTAACAATTTGTTCCATTTTTTGTAATAGAGCCTTTGGAGCATCTTTAAAAACAAGATGTGCTTCATCAAAGAAAAAAACCATCTTAGGCTTTTCCAGATCACCTACTTCTGGTAGTTGCTCAAACAATTCAGATAGCATCCATAATAAGAAAGTTGAATATAAGAGCGGCTGTTGAAATAGTTTTTCACAATGTAAAATATTAATATAGCCCCGTCCATCGTCAGTCATCTGCATCCAATCTTTAATATCTAAAGCCGGTTCACCAAAGAAAATATCTCCTCCAGCATCTTCTAAAACTAAAAGTGCACGTAAAATAGCTCCTACCGATTGTTTGGATACATTACCATAATCAGTTGTAAATTCCGCACTATTTTCACCAACATATTGCGTAATAGCTTTGAGGTCTTTCAAATCAAGTAAAAGTAACCCTCGATCATCGGCAACACGAAATACGATATTAAGCACACCAGTTTGCACATCAGTTAAATTAAGTAATCGTGCCAATAAGACTGGTCC